>CAZQTL010000001.1:0-72777 GCA_964595975.1 uncultured Thermoanaerobaculia bacterium
CAGGCACACGCCCGGCGTCGAACTCCTGTCGATGCAGCAGCTCCTCGGTGCGTGAGCCAGTCCCCAGCTGAGCCAGTCCCGCGCTGAACGGCGCCTTCGGTCAGGCCGAGACGGCGGCAGCCTCGGGGTGGACCTCTTCGAGGGCCACGGTCACCAGTTTCGACACGCCGCGCTCTTCCATCGTCACGCCGTAGAGCGTGCTCGCCACCTCCATCGTGAGCTTGTTGTGGGTGATCACGATGCACTGCGTCTCCTTGGCGAGCTCGCGCAGCATGCCGACGAAACGCAGGGTGTTGATGTCGTCGAGCGGCGCGTCGACCTCGTCGAGGATGCAGAACGGCGACGGCTTGGTGCGGAAGAGCGCGAACAGCAGCGCGATCGCCGTCAGCGCCTTCTCGCCGCCCGACAGCAGCATCAGGTTCTGCAGTCGCTTGCCGGGGGGGCGGGCGACGATCTCGATGCCGCTCTCCATCAGGTCCTCCTCGTCGAGCAGCCGCATTTCGGCTTCGCCGCCGCGGAAGAGGTCGACGAAAGTCTTGGAGAACTGCGCGTTGACCTGGGCGAATGCCTCCTTGAAGCGTTCGCTGGAAGTCTGGTTGATCTCCTTGATCGTCTGGCGCAGCGACTCGACCGAGGCAGCGACGTCGGCGCGCTGCGCCGAAAGGAACTTGTGGCGCTCCTCCTCGCTGCCGTACTCGTCGGCCGCGAGGACGTTCACCGGCCCGATCGCTTCGATCTGCTCCTTGAGACGCGCGAGATCGACCTCCATCTCGGCCAGGTTCGGCGGCAGCTCGCCCGGCACCTCGGGCAGCGGCTCGCCGAAGTGCTCGGCATGCTCCGTACCGAGGTGGTGGGCGTCGTGCTCGAGTCCGACCAGGGCGACGCGCAGGTTCTCGACCTCGCCGCGCGCCGCGTCGTGCTCTCGCCGCGCGCCGGCGAGCGCCTCCTGCGCCTGGCGCGCGCCTTGACGTTCGGTTTCGAGCGCCTCGCCCTCGCGCCGCAGAAGGTCTTCGCCGCCGGCGCGCAGGTCGAGCGCCTCCTGCAGCTCGCGCTCCGCCTGCTGCATCGCGCCCTCGAGCTCGTTCTTGCGCGTCGCGAGGGTTGCCGACTCCTTCACCCACTCTTCGATCTGCCGTTCGGCGGCGGCGATCTCGCGCGCCAGGCGGGCACTCTCGCGGTCGAGTGACTGCAGGCGTTCGGACAGCACGTCGAGCTGCCCGCGCCGGCCGGCTCCCAGCGCGCGCTGCGTCTCGCGCTCCTTGCGCGCCGCCTCGACCTCGCGCTGCAGGTCGTCGAACTGGCGCTCGCGAGTGGCGTGACTGGCCTCGAGCTTCTCGAGCTCGCCGCCGAGCCCCAGCTGCACTTCGCCGAGGCGCGCCAGCTCCGAGGCCAGGCGGGCCTGTTCGCGCTGCAACGCCTCTTCGCTCTCGGCCAGGCGCTGATGGCGGCCGGCGAGCTCGTCGCGGCGGGAACGCACGCCGGCCTGCTCCTGCTTGAGCGCCGCCGCCGCCTCCTGGGCGCGGTGGATGGTCTCGGCGACGGCCGCGCGCGCCGCGACCAGCTCCTGGATCTCGCCCTGCGCGGCGCCGATGCGCTGTTCGAGCTCGGGCAGGAGGTCGGCGAGGTCGGTGAGCTCGCTGGTGCGGGCGAGGAAGCCGGGCTGCTGCTCGTCCCCCTGCAGGTGGATGAGCCCACCCTGCATCCACAGCCGGTCGCGCGTAAGGAAAGCGACGCCGGCGTGGGCGCGCGCCAGCCGTTCTGCGTCTTCGGGGGTCGCGACGAGGTAGGCCGGCGGAAGCGCGCGGGCGACCTCCGGCTGGAGACCGAGCGCGTCGCCGAGCGAGGCGACGATCGCCGGATCGTCGGGTCGCGGCCAGTCGCCCGCGGTGCCGCCGCGGATCCCGGTGGCGATCGGCGAGAGCAGCGTCCCGGCGGCGTGCGCGCTGCCGGCGAGCAGGCCGGCGACCTCGCAGGCCGGCCGGTCGCCGGAGAGGACGACGGCGTCGATCAGGTCGCCGAGGTAGAGATCGAGGCTGCGCTCCCAACCGCGCATGGCATGGATGCGGGTGCCGAGCGTCTCCGGCTCGGAGATGCCGAGGTCGGCGAGACGTTCGGCGAGCGCCTGGCCGCGCTCGCGGTCGCTCGCCGCGAGCTCGGCGAGAAAGCGCTGGCGCTCCGACCGCCCGGTGCGCTCGTGTTCCAACGAGCGCAGAGCTTCGGCGGCCGTGGCCTCGCGGGCGAGGAGGCCCTCGAGGGTCTCGCGCGCGGCGCCGAGCTCGTCGCGACGCTCGGCGAGGAGCGCCTCGATCTCGGCCAGCCGGGCGTTGGCGCCGGCGAGCCCGCGGCTCGCTTCGGTGATCTCCTGCGAGCGCAGGGCGAGCTCCTCGAACAGATGACGCTGGCGGAAGCTGCTCTTTTCCGACTCGATCTGCTCGCGATGGATCCGGTTGCGCAGCGCCGTGAGCTCGTTCAAGGAGGCGAGAAGCTCCTGGCGAGCCGCCTCGAGGCGCGCCTCGGCGGCGGCGGCCACCGACTCCACCTCGCGAAGGCGGGCGCCGTCGGCCTGCACCAGCGCGGCGGCCTGGTCGTGCTCGACGATCAGCCGGGCGCGGCTCGCGGCGAGCTCATGGACCGAGCGGCCGTGAATCTCGAGCTCCTCGCGGCGCTTGCCGGAGACCGCCTGGCCGGCCGACACCCGGGCGTCGATCTCGGCGATCGTGCGGCGGGTGCCGGAGAGGAACTGCTGGCGGCCGGCGATCGTCGCCCCGAGCTCGGCCTGGCGTTGGGCCTTGTCGGAGAGCTCCTTCGCCAGGCGGTCGAGGCGCTCCCGCAGCTCGGCGAGCTCGGCCTCCTGACGGTGGATGTTGGCGGCGAGGTCGGTCTCGCGGGTCTGCGCCTCGCCGAGGGCGATGCGGCGCAGCGAGAGCTCGCTCGCCAGGCGCGACCAGCGTCCGCCGAGGACGGCGCGGTGCAGCGTCTTCCACTCCGCCTGGCGCTCCTGAAAGCGCCGCGC
The DNA here is from genome assembly GCA_964595975.1 of uncultured Thermoanaerobaculia bacterium. Lineage (GTDB taxonomy): Bacteria > Acidobacteriota > Thermoanaerobaculia > Multivoradales > JAGPDF01 > JAGPDF01. The sequence continues at coordinate 3,014 of CAZQTL010000001.1, forward strand.
GGCGCCGGCCTGGCGCTTGAGCGAACGCAGGTTGCGCTCGATCTCGCTGACGATGTCGTCGAGCCGCAGCAGGTTCGCCGTCGCCTCCTCGAGCTTGACCTCGGCGATCTTCTTGCGCGCCTTGTAGCGCGTGATGCCCGCCGCCTCCTCGATCAGCTTGCGGCGCTCCTGCGGCTTGCCGGAGAGGATGAGGCCGATCTTGCCCTGCTCGATCACGGAGTAGGCGCGGATGCCCAGGCCGGTGTCCATGAGCAGGTCCTTGATCTCCTTGAGGCGGACCGTCTTGCCGTTCAGGCGGTACTGCGACTCGCCGCTGCGGAAGACGCGGCGGGCGATCGTCACCCGGCCGTCCTCGCCGAGGCCGGCGCCGGCGAAGCTCTCGTCGGCGAGGAAGGAGAGCGTCACCTCGCCCATGCCGAGGGGCTTCCGCTTCTCGGAGCCGTTGAAAATGACGTCTTCCATCGTGTCGCCGCGCATCGACTTCGCGCTCTGTTCGCCGAGGACCCAGGTAATGGCGTCCGAGAGGTTCGACTTGCCGCAGCCGTTCGGTCCGACGATGCCGGTGATGCCGCCGGCAAAGAGGACGTGAACAGGGTCGACGAAGGACTTGAAGCCAGAGACATCGAGGCGTTCGAGCTTGAGCATTCCGGAATCCCCAGAGAAGGGAGCGAAGCTAGCAGAGGCGAGCGCTAGGACACAACCTGTAGGGGTATTCTATGGAAAATACAGCTAGATATGGGTGTTTTGCCCGGAATGGGCGCCCCTTTCCCGGCGGTGCTGCAGGTAGGCGAGGGCGCCGCTCGCGGCCAGCAGGAGGCCGAAGATGCAGACGATCGTCGGCCCGGTCGGCAGATCCATGCTCTCCCACTGGGTCGAGATCAGGAGGCCGGCGACACCGGCGGTCAGGGCGACTGCCCAGCCGATGGCCAGGCGCACGGCGGTTCGGGCGGAGAGCAGCGCTCCGCAAACCGCCGGGACGATGAGGTAGGAGAAGACCAGGTAGACCCCGGCGATGCGGACGAAGCTGGTCACCACCAGTCCGAAGGTGGCGTAGAAGAGAAAATCCCAGAATCGGACGCTGATCCCCTGGCGCTCGGCTTCGTCGAGGTCGAAGGAGACCAGGTGGAACCGGCGGCGCAGCGCGAAGTGAAAGCAGCCGACGGCGGCGAAAAGGCCGATGGTGCGCAGCACTTCGCTGGCAGAGACCAGCAGGATGTTGCCGACCAGCAGGTTCTTGATCTCTTCGTCGCCCGCCGCCGTGCGCGACAGCACGAGCGTCGCCGCGGCCGCGGCGACGATGTAGAGGATGCCGATGATCGCCTCCTGCGGCACCCGCGGATGGCGGAATCGGGTGAGCGAGAAGAGCGCGGCGCCGGCGAGGGTGAAGGCGATCGCCAGGGCGTAGGGGAGCGAGCTGTGGTCGGGGTCGGCCCCGAGGAGGATCGCGGTGGCGATGCCGAGCGCCGCGATCTGCGCCAGGGCGAGGTCGACGAAGATGATGCCGCGGCCGACGACGTGCAGGCCGAAGTAGACCAGCATCGCCGGCAGGACGACGAGCGCAACGAGGGGCCAGAGCCACAGTGTCAGGAGTTCCATGTCCGCCTCCTCAGGGCTTCGCTGCGAGGGCCTGCGCGATGCGCTTGACGTTGGTGTCGATCAGGTCGATGTAGGTCGCGGTCCCGGGCAGGGCGCCGGGAAACTGACAGACGTCGACCACCTGGGCGCCGTTGTGCGCGGCGACCGACTCGGCGGTCTTGCGGGGCTGGTAGGGCTCGAGCAGGAGCACGCGGATGTTCTGGGCCGCCATCTTCTCGATGACCTCCGCGAGGTGCGGGGGGGAAGGCGGTATGCCCGGCTTGGGCTCGAGAAAGGTGTTGGCTTCGAGGCCGAACCGGCGGCAGAAGTACCGCCAGGTGGGGTGGTAGGTGACGATCTGGCGTCCCCGGAACGGCGCCAGCGCCGCGGTCCACTCCTGCATCTTGGCGGTGAGCGCTCCGTCGAAGGTCGCCAGGTTCGCTTCGAAGGTGGCCTTGCCCGCAGCGTCGAGGGCGGTGAAGACGCGCGCCAGGTGCGCAGCGACGATTCTGGCGTTCTCCGGGTCGAGCATGAAATGCGGGTTGCCGGCGATGTGGGTGTCGCCCTGCGAACGGTCGGCGGTCGCCGGAATATCGACCAGCTGGATGCCCTCGGAAGCGACGACGTGACCGGGCGCGCCGGGGAGGATCCTGGCGTTCCGGGCGCCGTCGAGCAGGGGCGGCAGCCAGCCGACCTCGAGCTCGGCGCCCCCTTCGATCAGCACGTCGGCGCGGTTCATCGCCACGATCTGGCTGGGGCGGGCGTCGACGAAGTGGGGATCCTCGGTGGGTTTGGCGATCGTCGTGACCTCGACTCGGTCGCCGCCGACAGCGGTGGCGAGCGCGGCGTACTCCGACGTCGTGGCGACGACGCGGAGCGCCGCCCCGGCGTCGGCCGGTGCGATGCCCGAGGCGAGAGCGAGGAGAAGCGACGGAAGCAGGTACCGTTTGCGCATCGGAGGCCTCGTTTCAGAACTTGTGCGCCGAATGGGCGCCGAGCAGGAACTCGAGCTGCAGCCAGAGGGAGTGCTCGTCGGCGGCGAAGGCGTCGCCGTGGTCGAAGTTGTACTGCAGGCGGAGCTTCGAGTATTCGGTGGGGAACCAGGTCAGCACCGGCGACAGGCGAAAGCGGTGGGCGAGGCCCGAAGCATCGGGCCCTGACGCATCGCCGGCCGGGGTTCCGGTGTCGCCGCCGACGCTGTCGGCGCGGATCCCGGCGACGAAGCCCGGTTTGAAGCCCCAGTTGACCTGCAGGTAGCCGCCCCAGTCGTCGAAGGAGGCAGCGCCCGGCGCGCCGGCGTCGGACGGAGCCGCCGAAGTGTCGGCGAAGAGGTCGCGATACATCAGCTCGCCTTGCACCTTGACGAACGGAAACCCCTTGAACGCGTTCGGTGCCTTCCACTTCCAGAACCCGTCGACGCCGTAGATGCGCGTCCTGCCGTCGGTGCCCGTGCCGTTCGGACCCAGCGCCGCCGAGGCCCCGACCAGCAGCGTCTGGGTGTCGCTGAGGTCGAAGGACGCCGCATAGCGCGGCACCAGCAGAAGGTCGGAGACGGTCTTGACGTCGCGATCGACGAGCTCGCGGCCGAAGAGGGTCTCGCCGGGAACGCCGCGAAAGCTCGACAACGTCTCCCCCTGGCTGTTCTGCAGCGTCAGGAAGGCCTCCGAGTAGAAATCCGTCGGCAGGAGCCAGGAGAGGCGAGCGCCGACGGATCGCAGCCCGTCGGGTCCGAAGAAGCGACCGTTCACCAGCGGCTGGTCGACGAAGTCCCAGGAGTGCGGATGGCTCGGGTTGAGCCGGCCGAACTCGGTGAAGAACTGTCCGGCCTTGAGCTGCAGGCCGTGCGGCAGCGAGGTCGTCGTCGCGTACGCCTCCTCCAGCTCGACGACCGATTCGCCCTCCGGGGAGATCTGCAGGACGACGTTGGCCTGGCCGCGGAAGTAGGGATCGACCGCCCCCTCGAGGACGAGCTCCAGGTTCTGGACGGTGAATCCGCGCTGCGACGGGTCGTGCCCGCCCGGCTCGAGCGCCGGAACGTCGGTGGCGGTCGTGGCGCCGGCCGCGACCAGTCCGTCGAGCGAGAGATTCAGGAAGTTCTTGCCGCCGGCGCCCGAGACGATGGTGAGAGGCGCCGGGGCTGCCGGGGCCGGTACCTCGGCGGCCACGGCTGGCGGCGGCGCAGGTCCTGCCGCTGATGCGGAAGGGGCGCCGGCCGGAGACGCGAGAGAGGCGAGCTTCGCCTCCAGGGCGGCGAGGCGCGCTTCGTAGTCGGAGCGCAGGCGGGCGATCTCCTGGCGCAGCTGGCTGACGGCTTCATCGTCGGCGGCGATCGCCGGTGGCGAAAGCAGGACGGCGAACGCCGCCGCCGCGAGTAGGGCTCTTGCTTGCATCGAATTCTCCTCTGCGCTGCCCGGCGGGCGAAGCGCGGTGAACGGTGGATGTCCAGGCACCGGCGCGGCGCGCCGGAGCCGGAGGCAGCGGAACCGTTCAGACGGCCGGAGGGCCGCGGGGCGAGGCGGAAGAGGGGAGGGTGGTGAACGGCGGCAGGAGCTGGGCAGACCGCTCCAGCTGGCGAAACGCCGCCGGCGCGGCGGGTCCGGTCAGGGTCGAGTGCACCCCGCGGCTCTGCGCCTGCAGGGTGCAGGTCGCGCAGGCTGGCTCCCGCAGCTCCTCCGACCGGTCGAAGTGGTGGGGGATCCGCGGGTGCGCCGCCGCCGTGGCGACGAGGCCGCCCACTTCGATGGCGCGATGGTGGTTGGCGAGGTTGTGCAGCTCGAGCGCACCGCTCGCGCTGAGCAGCAGGCACAGGAGTATCGCCGCCTGGCGGAGAAGCCCGCTGGCTGGGCGGGGAACGCTGGCGATGGAGGACATCGAGCGCTCAGCTCCGGCGCAGGTTCTGCTGAAAGTCCTGGAAGTAGAAGCCGGCCCAGAGGATGAACGGCAGCGCCAGCTTGAAGGGCAGGTCGAGCAGATGCTTGCCGAAGCCCCAGAGATTCTGGGCGACCGGTCCATAGTGCTCGTTGCTCCAGGCGCCGAGCTGGGTCGAATAGACGAACTTCACCAGAAAAAAGACTATCAGGATGTGAAAGACCACCGACACGAGCAGCGCCCAGCCGAGGTTCTCGACCCGGCGCCGGCGCTCGATTCCGGGCACGGCGAGGAAGAGCGCGACGGTCAGGATGAGGTTGAAATGCAGGTCGGTGATGCGGAATCGGTAGACGAAGCCGTCCTTGCCCGACAGGTCGCTGCGGGTCACCAGAACCTGGTGGGTATCCTGGACGTAGAGCCGCGTCACCGCCGGAAACTCCCCCGCCCGGCTGAGGCGCTCGCCGGCGAGGGCGAGAAACCGGTTGTAGAAGGGGGTGAAGATCACCCATACGGCGACGGCCGGCAGGAGCCAGAGGAGGAGATTCCGGACGAGCCGTCCCGCCCACGATCCGGACACCGGTCGATTGCTGGTCGGACCTGCCATGCGCGGCGGCTGGCGCACCCTAGATCGACGGAGAGTTTCGCGGCTCGCTGGAGCCGCCGGGCGCTGCGCCGGAGAACCGGTTGGCCCAGAGGATCCACAACAGGACGCCCGAGAGAATCACCACGGTCTGCCAGATGACCGTGTGCGAGCTGTCGAACAGCTTGGGCAGGTACACACCGGTGAGGAACAGCGCCACCACCCGAATGAGGTTGACCAGCTGGATGGCGAGGAACCCCAGTCCCACTCCGAGGAGGCGGGACTTCCAGGGCGCCGGAAAGGCGAGTACGGCGGCGAAGTAGATGAGCATCGCTTCGACCCCGTTGCAGCCGTTGCGGATGTTGACCGCGAAGCGCCCGCTGCGGATGATCGTGCCGCTCATCGTCGTCTGCTGACCGAGCAGGTTGAGTGTCGCGCCCCCGGCGCGCGCGATGGCTGCGGTGAACGGCTCGATGACGCGGTCGTTGACCGGATTCCAGGAGATGAGCGTGAAGCTCGCGCCGAGAATCGCGACGAACAGGATCAGAAAGCCGAGCTCGCGTCGGTAACGCCGCCAGGCAGATTCAGGCGGTGCGCCGGGCGGTTGGGGGGAGGAAGGGGCTTGCATCGGTAGAGTCCCCCTGCGCGAGGGGGAGTGAGCCTACGACGCGGCGGCCGCGCTGTCCAGAATGCGCCTGCGGGCGCCGGGTGCTCAATTGACAACCCCGGCGACCGGGCCATACCATCCCATCGCTCGATCACTCCGGTACTCTCGACTTGTCCCTCGTCACCAAAGCGACCATCCTCGACGCCGCCGAGATGCGTCGCATCGTCCGCCGCATGGCCGGCGAGCTGGTGGAGGCCGAAAGCCGGCTGGAAGACCTGATGCTGATCGGCATCCGCACGCGCGGAGTGCCGCTCGCCGAACAGCTGGCAGCGGACATCCTGCAGCTCGAAGGCAAGCGGGTGGCGATCGGCACGCTCGACATCACCCTCTATCGCGACGATCTTTCCCTGGTGGCGCCGAAGCCGGTGGTGCGCGAGAGCCACTTCCCGGAACCGATCGAAGATCGCATCCTGGTGCTCTGCGACGACGTGCTCTACACCGGCAGGACGGTGCGGGCGGCGCTCGACGCGCTGCTCGACTTCGGACGGCCGCGGGCGGTCCGGCTCGCCGTCCTGATCGATCGTGGCTGGCGGGAGTTCCCGATCCACGCCGATGTCGTCGGACGGAAAGTCCCGACCTCCGCCACCGAGGTGATCAAGGTCGCCTTCGAGGCCACCGACGGCGAGTCGAAAGTGCAGATTCTGGAGCGCAAGCCCGAGGCATGATCTCCTCCGTCGATCGGTCCGGCGCAGGATCGCCCGACCGGGCGTCGGGGGGCGATCCGGTAACCTGGCACCGCAAGGACCTGCTGGGCATCGCCGAGCTCTCCCTGGGCGAGATCGAGCTGATTCTGGCGACCGCGGAGTCGTTCACCGAAGTCGCCCATCGCCCAGTCAAGAAGGTGCCGACCCTGCGCGGCAAGACGGTGGTCAATCTCTTCTTCGAGCCTTCGACCCGCACCCGCGTCTCGTTCGAGATCGCCGCGCAGCGGCTGTCGGCGGACGTGGTGAACTTCAGCACCTCGAGCTCGTCGCAGACCAAGGGCGAAACGCTGCGCGATACGACGCACAACATCGCCTCGATGTTCCCCGACTTCGTCGTCGTGCGGCATGCCCATCACGGCGTGCCGGCGATGCTGGCCCGCGAGCTCGCCTGCGGCGTGGTCAACGCCGGCGACGGATCGCACGAGCACCCGACGCAGGCGCTGCTCGACGCCATGACCATCCGCCGTCGCAAGGGCCGGATCGCCGGCCTGACGGTGGCGCTGGTCGGCGACATTGCCCACAGCCGGGTGGCGCGCTCGAATATCCATCTGCTCACCCGGCTCGGAGCGCGCGTCCGCGTGGCGGGACCCCGCACCATGCTGCCGGCGGCGATCGCCACCATGGGAGTCGAGGTCTGCTACTCGATCGAGGAAGCGGTCGCCGGAGCGGACGTCATCGTGATGCTCCGCCTGCAGCTCGAGCGCCAGCGCAGCGTTCTCTTCCCGAGCCTGGGGGAGTACGCCAGCCTCTTCGGGCTCAACCCCCGGCGTCTGGCGCTCGCCGCTCCGGACGTCATCGTCCTGCATCCGGGGCCGATGAACCGCGGAGTCGAGATCACCAGCGAGGTCGCCGACGGCCCGCATTCGGCGATTCTCGAGCAGGTCGGGCAAGGAGTCGCGGTGCGGATGGCGGTGCTCTACCTTCTCGCCGGCGCGCGCAGGACGGCAGCGTGAAGGCGACGCTGCTCACCGGCGGGCGGCTGATCGACCCGGCGCGGGGCGTCGACGGTGCGTTCGACCTCCTGCTCAGCGACGAGGTCGTCGCGGCGGTCGGCCCGCCCGGCACTCTGCGGGACCAGGCAGCTGCGGCCGCCGGAGCGCGCGCGGGCGAGGGGCTCGAAGTCATCGAACTGGCCGGCGAGGTCGTCTGTCCGGGGTTGATCGACATCCATGTCCACCTTCGCGAGCCGGGCCAGGAGGCCAAGGAGACGGTCGCCACCGGCGTCGCCGCCGCGGTGGCCGGAGGCTTCACGCGGGTCGCCTGCATGGCGAACACGCTGCCGGCCAACGACAGCGGCTGGGTGACGAGCGTCATCGTGCGCGCGGCGGAGGTCGCAGCGCTCGCCCGGGTGCATCCGATCGGCGCGATCAGCAAGGGGCTCGAGGGCAAGGAACTGGCGCCCATGGGAGCGATGGTGGCCGCCGGGGCGGTCGCCGTCTCGGACGACGGCCGGCCGGTGTCGAACGCGGAGTTGATGCGGCGGGCGCTCGAGTATGCGCAGCACTTCGGCATCCCGGTGATCCAGCACGCGCAGGACATGGATCTGTCGGGCGACGGCGTCATGCACGAAGGGGAATGGTCGGCGCGCTCCGGCATGCCCGGGATCCCGGGTCTGGCCGAGGACGTGATGGTGGCGCGAGATCTGCTGCTCGTCGAGGAGACCGGCGGCCGCTACCACCTGGCGCACATGTCGACGGCCCGCACCACGGGCCTGCTTCGCGACGCGAAGCGGCGAGGCCTGCCGGTGACCTGCGAGGTGACTCCGCATCACCTCCTGCTCACCGACCAAGCGGTGGTCGAGGCCGGTTTCGACGCCCAGTTCAAGATGAATCCGCCGCTGCGGGCGAGCCGGGACCGCGAGGCATTGCTGGCTGCGCTGGTCGACGGCACGGTCGATGCCATCGCCAGCGATCACGCCCCCCACACATCGGACGAGAAGTGCTTCGAGTTCGAGCTCGCGCCTTTCGGCATCCTCGGCCTGGAGACGACGCTCGCGGTCTGTCTCGAGCACCTCGTGCGTCCCGGCCACCTTGCGCTCGGCCGGCTCATCGAGCTCCTGACCGCGGGCCCGGCGCGGGTCCTCGGCCTGCCCGGCGGCAACCTGGCGCCGGGCTCGCCGGCCGACGTCACGGTCATCGATCTCGAGCGCCGCTGGGCGATCGAACCGAAGCAGTTCCGCAGCAAGTCGCGCAACACGCCGTTCGGTGGCTGGCCGGTGACCGGTGCGGCAGTGCTGACGATCGTCGGCGGCAGGACCGTCTTCCGCCTCGCGCCGGCCTCTCCGGCGGCGCCGTGACCCATCGCGAGCTGCTCGAGGCCGGCATCGCCGCCGCGGAGGCGGGGGCCGAGGTTCTGAAGCGTTACTTCCGCAGCGGTGATCTCGAAGTGCGGACGAAGGCGCAGAACGACTTCGTCACCCAGGCCGACCACGAGAGCGAGGCCGTACTGGTGGCGGAGCTGCTGCGCCGCTTTCCGGACCACAGGATTCTTGCCGAAGAGGGGAGCCTCAACAGCGCGGCGACCGGCGACTACGAGTGGATCATCGATCCGCTCGACGGCACGACCAACTTCCTGCAGGGCCTCCCCGTCTGGGCGGTCTCGGTCGCCTGCCGACGCGGCAGCGAGATCCTCGCCGGCGTCGTGCTCGACCCGCAGGGAGGCAACGTGTTCGCCGCTGCGCGCGGCGGCGGCGCTTTCTGGAACGGGCGCCGGATGCGGGTCTCCGACCGGCCCGCGCTGCCCGGCGCGTTTCTCGCCACCGGCTACCCGTTCCGCGCCAAGGGAGCGCTCGATATCTATCTCGAGCTCTTCCGCGGCATCTTCACCGAGGCCCGCGCCATCCGCCGCTGCGGCGCGGCGGCGCTCGACCTGGCCTATGTCGCGGCCGGCGTCTACGACGGCTTCTTCGAATTCCGCCTTTCGCCGTGGGACATCGCCGCCGGCGCCCTGTTGATCGAGCAGGCCGGTGGCGTCCTGACCGATCTGGACGGTGGCGATCGCTACCTCGTCTCCGGCAACGTCCTCGCCGGGAATCCCGGCGTCCACGCCGGCCTGCTGGCGAAGGCGCGCGAGAGGGCTTCGGAAGCGGAGCTCGACCGGCTCGTGCCGTGAGCCGGGAAGATTCGGTCGAGCTCCACCTTCATCCGCGCAATGCGCACGGCCGGATCCGGACCCTGCGCCTCACCCGGCGCGGCCGGCGCATCGGATTGGCCCTGGTCGGGGTCTACCTGATCTTCGTCGCCGGCGGCCTTCTGCTGGCGCCGCGGACGATCTCCAACCAACTGCTGCAGCGCGAATACCGGCTGCGGGTCGCGCGCCGACAGCAGCTCGGTGAACGGCTGCAGGCGTTGGTCGAGCGTTTTGCGGAGCTCAGCCGGCAAGGCCAGGCGCTGCGCGAGCGGGTGGACCGGATCCGGCGGGTCTACGATCTGGCGCCGTCGGACGAGGGCGCCGCGGCGAGATTCCCGGCGCGGCCGACCGATCTTCCGCCGACGATCTTCGGCAGCACCATGGCTCAGGGCAACCGCCTGGAGACGGTGCTGCGAGTCGACCTCGACCACACCGATCGCGTCCTCGCCCAGATCGAGGCGTTCGAGCGCGAGCAGCAGAGTTGGGTGCGCCAGGTTCCAGCGCGGTCCCCGCTGCGCGGCGAGGACATCGTGCTGACGAGCGCCTTCGGCAGCCGGCGCAGCCCTTACACGCGGGCGATGGAGTTCCACTCCGGCATCGACCTCGCGGCGCCCGCCGGGACGCGTATCTTCGCCCCGGCTGCGGGCGTGGTGGCCTGGGCGGGCGCGGTCGAAGCGGACCGGCGAAACGACTGGTGGAGGCTCGGTCAGACCGTCGTCATCGCCAGCGGCGATACGTTCAGGACGATCTTCGGTCACTGTCAGGAGATTCTCGTGCGGCCGGGGTCGCGGGTCGAGGCGGGGGACCCGATCGCCACGGTCGGCGACACCGGCTGGACGACCGGCCCGCACCTGCACTACGAGATCCGCCGGCGGACGGGGGCGGGCTGGATGGCCGTCGATCCGCGCGACTACCTGCTCGACCGGCCGCTCGAAGAGCACGACCGTCCGCCGGCGGCGCGCAAGCCGAACAGCCTCGAAGCGCAGCCGCTGCCACCGCAGTTCCTGCGCTGAATCGGGGCTCCGGCAGGAGCCAGACCCGTCAGGAGTCCTCGGCGTCCCAGTGGAAACGGTGCATCAGGCGGTGAAGCACCGGCGCGAAGATGATGCCGGCGGTGACCAGGACGGCCAGTCCGGAGTAGAGGGCGTAGAGTCCGGCGAAGAGCTTGCCGCTGGCGGTATGGGGCATGTCGACCGGACCCATTCCGCCGAGGATCATCGCCGCATTCAGGAAGGCGTCGATCCAGCCCAGATGCTCGAACCAGGCGTAGCCCGCCATGCCGAGGGCGAGGGACCCGGCGATGAAGCCGAAAGCGACGAAGAAGTGGACGAACAGGCGGCGGCGATAGGCCGGGCGCGGCAGCAGCGGCCGGTCTCGGCGTTCGTAGCGGAACATCGCGTCAGCTCGCGCCATCGCGGACCGGCGAACGGAAGAGGGCGCGGCCGAACCAGATCGCGAAGAGGATGTAGACGCAGGTGAGGGCGACCAGCCCGGCCGGACGCTCGCCGCTGGCGACGGCGCGGACGAAGGCCAGCCCGACGCTGGTGAAGTGGAGGAGGTTCCCGAGCACCACCGGGCGATTGTAGATGCCGCCGACGATCATGTCGCGGACCGACCAGTTCAGCATCGCAAAACCGAGATAGAGACCGCCGGCGACCTGCACCAGAAGGACCGCCGGCGAAGAGCCGCCGCAGCCCGCCTGGGCGACGAGCTCCTGCGGCAGGAACGTCGCCGTCAGGCCGAGGACGCCGAGGGCGGCCGCGCTGAGGCTCATCATCCATTTCGTCGGCATGGGCTCGTTTCGGCTCCAGGTTGAGGGCGGTGATTCTATCCTCGCAGCCTGCCGGTCCGCGGCGATCGACTTCGGTAGTATCTCGGGATGCGAACCGACGGGGGAATGGATCGAGTTCCGCCGCGGACTCCGGGGGCCTTGCCCGTCGCCTGGACGGGGCGGTGGGCGGGGCTCCCGTGGAGCGGCGGGCTCTCGCCGGCCCAGATGGCGCCCGGCAGGAGGCGCTGGCGCCCGCTGCTGGCGTGGCTCGCGCTCCTGCTGGGCGGGCTCTTCCTGGCGGGGCTCGCCGCGCCGTTGATCTACGCGGCGCTTCTCGACCTGTTGCCGGAGGCGCGCTGGCCGTTTTCGCGCATCTTCAACCGCACGGCGATGGTGATCGCGGCTCTCCTTCTATGGCTCCTGCGCGAGCCGCTCGGCTGGAGTGCGATGCCGGCGCTCTTCGCCGGCCGGAGTGCCGCGGGCAAGATCGCCGAGGTCGCCGCCGGATTCGCCGCGGCACTCCTCGGAGGCGCCGCGGCCGTCTCCGCCGCCTGGTCCCTGGGTCTGCTCGGTCCGGCCCTGGCTCCCTACTCCTTCTTCGCCGGTCGCACGGCGAGCGCGTTCATCGGAGCGTTCGTCGTCGGCGGCATCGAAGAGACCACGTTTCGCGGGTTGATGCTCGTTTCGCTCGCCGCGACGGTCGGCTTTCCCGCCGCGGTGGTCGCGAGCTCCGGTGCCTATTCGCTGGTGCACCTGCTGGCTTCCGATCCGGCCCTCGGGCGGGAAGGATTCTCCATCGTCGCCGGCATCTCCTATCTCGTGCATGCCGTCGGCCGGCAGATCGAACCGGCTTCGCTGCGACCGCTGTTCGGCATCTTCCTCTGCGGCGTGGTCGCCGCGCTCGTCGTCCGGCGCCGCGGGACGCTCTATCTCGCGATCGGATTGCATGCCGGGTGGGCGTTCGCTTTTCAGGTCCTGCGCCATGCCACCCGCCCGCTGGTGGAGATTCCGGGGCACTCGTACCTCGCCACCCACCACTTTCTCGTCGGCACTTTCTGGGCCTGGGGAGGGGTGGTCGTCGGCGGGATCGCTGCCCTCGCCATGGCCTCCCTGATCGGGCCGGCGCGATCCGGCAGACCTTCACCGGCCTCGCCCTAGCGCGGCCGGATGACGACCTTGAGCGCCCGCCGATCCTGCATGGCGCGCAGCGCCGCCTCGACCCGCGGCAGCTCCTCTTCCCGGGAGAGGAGGAGCCGGTAGTCCGAGCGTCCGGCCGCGAGGCGCGCGAGCGCGGCGCGGAAGCTGCGCGGCGTGTGATGGTAGCTGCCGAGCAACGCGAGCTCGTCGTAGTGGATGGGAAACGTGGACACTTCGATGCGATCCGCCGGAGCGCAGCCGCCGAAGAAGAGCGTCGTGCCGCCCGGAAGCGTCGCAGCGAGGGCGGTCGCCCAGCCGGTGACCGTGCCGGTAGCGTCGATCGCGACGTCGAACGCGCGATCGATCGACGAGTATTCATCGCTCCACGAGCGCTCGATGTGGATCGTCTCCTCCGCGCCCAGCTGGCGGGCGACTTCGAGGCGCAAGGCATGGGGATCGGCGACCGTCACGCGGTGCCCCTGCTCCTTCAGGACGGCGACGAAGAGCAGTCCGAGCGGTCCGGCGCCCTGCACGAGAATCTCGTGCCGTTCGGCTCCGGGGTCCGGGGTGCCCCCTCCGGACGCCGCCGTGCTCAGCCCGAGTCGGTCGAGGCCGTGCTCGACGCAGGCGAGCGGCTCGGCGAGCGCCGCGATCTCCGGTGCGAGACCGGCAGGCCGCGGATAGGTCGAGCGCTCGACGAACGGCGCCGGAACGAGCAGATAGTCGGCATAGGCGCCGTTCAGGTAGCAGAGCCCGGGGCAGAGGTTCTCGCGGCCGCGCCGGCAGGCCGGACAGTGCCCGCAGGAGGCCGAATTCGCGACGACGACGCCGTCGCCCTCGCGAAAGCGCAGCTTGCCGGCGGCCAAGCCAGCCCCGACGGCGACGACGCGTCCGGTCATCTCGTGACCGAACGGTCCCGGCACCCGGAGCATGCGCGGGTGTCCGCCGCGGCGGAAGACCTTGAGGTCGGTGCCGCAGGTCGTCGCCGCTTCGATCGCCACCAGGAGCTCGCCGGGCCCCGGTCGCGCGACCTCCACCTCGCGCAGCGCCAGCTCCTCGGGTCCGAGCAGGAAGATCGCGCGTCCATGGCGCGGCAAATCGACGGTGGCACCCCGGGTCCCGTGCGCGACCGCGGACGCTGCGGGAGCAGGCTCGAGGCCCGCGAGCCCGGGCGGGCGGGGCATGGTCATGGGTGGAAGGCTACCTTGAGCGCCCGCTGCTCGCGCGCCAGAGCCAGGCCGGTGGCGAAGTCGGCGAGCGGCAACCGATGGCTCACCAGTCGCGCTGGTTGGAGCCTTTCCTCGCACAGGAGCCGCCAGATCGCCGCCTGTTCGGCGAGGCCGCCGGAGTAGGCGCCGACCAGACGCTTCTCGTACTTGAAGAGGTCGTTGAGAGGGAAGCCGGCCGCCTCGCCGGCGCGTCCGTGCGCGAAGAGGACCGCCGTCCCTCCGGGCCGCAGGGCCGCGAGCGCTGCGGCGGTGAGGGCGCTGCCGCCGACGCAGTCGAAGACGGCATCGGCGCCGCGCCCGTCCGGACTGGCCGCGCGCGCTGCGGCCAGGAGTCCGTCGCCGGGAGCGGTCGCCTCGTCCGCGCCGAGCTCGAGTGCAAGGCGCCGGCGGTCCTCGCGGGGATCGACGACGACGATGCGGACGACGGCGTCGAGGGCCCGCAGGACGAGGAGGTGGAGCAGCCCCATGCTGCCGCCACCGAGGATGGCTGCTACCCGTCGCTCCGGCTCGCGGCCTCCGGTTACCGCCTGCGGCGACGTCGTCTGGAGCACTGCGCTCTTGCCCACGCTGCGCAGGACGCAGGCGGCCGGTTCGAGGAAGAGGGCATCGAGATCACCGAGGCTGTCGGGAAGCCGGCGCGCCGTCGTGGCGAGGGCGCGCGCCCGGACGACCATCCGCTCGGCGAACCCGCCGGGAACGAGGAGGTTCTCGCGAAAGGCCGCACACTGGGTTTCGGCGCCGCTCCGGCAGTCGAAGCAACTGCCGCACGCCGCATGGTGCGGCACGACCAGGCGATCGCCGGCGGCAAAGGCGTCGACCTCCGCTCCGGTCGCGACGACCTCGCCGACGACTTCGTGGCCCAGTACCGTCCCGGGGGCCGCGCCGCCGGTCGCCAGCTTGAACAGATCGGTGCCGCACAGGCCGCTCCACCGCAGCTGCAGGACCAGCTCTCCTGGTCCCGGTTGCGGGTCGGCCAGCGACCCCCATCGCGGCTCGCCGCGGTCGTCGATCGTGACGGCGCGCATCGCGGGGTATCATTCCACCAGATGGAACGCCGTATCCACCGTCGGCTCGCCCGGCGCATCGAGCTGCGCTTCTGGCGCCCCGGTGAAGCGCAGGGGCACACGGCGTACACGACCAATATTTCGCAGAGCGGGCTCTTCCTGAACACCTCGATCTCCCTCATGCCCGGCGAGCGCCTGCGGCTCGAGGTCGTCGATCGCGAACACGGCTTCATCGCCGAAGGACGGGTCGCGAGAGTGCACCGCGTGGCCCTTGCCCTGCGCCAGGTCGAGCAGCAGGGCGTCGGCGTGCGCTTTCTCCTTCCGGAGGAGCTCGTCGAGGCTCTCGTGCCGCACGCTCGTCAGTCCGGGCCGGCGACCCAGGGCACCAGACCGGCCGCCCCGGAGGAGCCCGCCGGCTCCGGCGGCGCGGGCGCGGCCGGAGCGCAGGACGACCCGGGCTCTGAGGACGGGGCTTCGCCCGAGCTCGACCGCGACAACGTCGTACCGGTCCATTTTCCGGATCCGTCGAGCTTTCTCTCGACCTACCACCGGGACATCAGCGCCGGCGGCCTCTTCGTTTCGACCCCACACCCGCTGGAGCTGCACGCGGCGGTCTGGATCGAGATGCAGCTGCCGATCCCGGGCGAGAGGCCACGACTCTTCGCCGCCCGGGTGGTGCAGCGCTTCGAGCCCCAGGCGGCGGTCGGCACCGGGAGGAATTTCCTGTCGGGAATGGCGGTTCAGTTCGTGGAGCCGGAGATGGTCCTGGCCGAGCTCAAACCGCTGCTGGCGGTGCTGAGGAGATAAACTGCTTTGTCGCGGCGGTCCCATCGACCCCCGATCTACCAGGAGAATTCGCATGCCTTATAGCCCGCTGTTGGTCCGACCGATGCGCGAAGAGCTCACGAGCGCCGGTTTCTCCGAGCTGACGACCCCCGAGCAGGTCGACCGCCTGCTCGACGAGAAGCAGGGGACGACCCTGGTGGTGGTCAACTCCGTCTGCGGTTGCGCCGCCGGCGGCGCCCGCCCGGGAGCCCGGCTGGCCATCCAGGAGTCGCCGCGCCCCGATCGCCTGGCCACGGTCTTTGCCGGGCAGGATCTGGAAGCCACCGCCCGGGTGCGGGCGCGTTTCGGGCAGATCCCGCCGTCGTCGCCGTCCATGGGTCTGTTCAAGGACGGCGAGCTGGTCTGGTTCCTGCCGCGCCACCGGATCGAAGGGCGCGACGCCCTGGCGGTCGCGGCCGACCTGCGGGCGGCCTTCGCGGAACACTGCGCGTCCGTTCCGGTCGCCGGCTGAACGCCCGCCCGGGGCGAGTGGAAACCTGCCGAGCGATCATGGGGACGTTCCATCACGACAAGCACGAGCTGCACGGCATCACCGTCATCGTCGAGACCCACGGACCCGAGCTGTACATCGGGCGCTGCGACGACATCGTCGCCCAGGGGGTCATCCTGCGTGACGCCGACGTGCACCGCGAGGGAGATCCCGCCACGGCCGGCCCGAGCCGTGCCGAGTTTCTCGACCATGCCCGGCGCTTCGGCGCCTGGCCGAATCTGAAGCGCATCCTGGTTCCCGCCGAGAGCGTGCGCGAGATCCGCCGTCTGGGCGGCAGCTGAGAGAACTTCGACAGGAGTCCATTTCATGAACGGAATCGTCCGCGTCCCGGCTCCGGTCAACGAGCCGGTCCAGTCCTACGCCCCGGGCTCTCCCGAAAGGGCGTCTCTCAAGCGCCGCCTGGCCGAGATGGTGAACGAGCAGATCGAGGTCCCACTCGTCATCGGCGGTCAGGCCGTGCGCACCGGCAAGACCGGACGCAGCGTCTCGCCGCACGACCACGCGCGGACGCTCGCCGTCTATCACCAGGCCGGACGCAAGGAGATCGAGCAGGCGATCGCCGCCGCCACCGAGGCCTGGCGCGAATGGTCCGAGACGCCTTGGGAGGCGCGGGCGGCGGTTCTGCTGAAGGCGGCCGACCTGCTCGCCGGCCCCTGGCGCGACACCGTGAACGCCGCGACCATGCTCGGCCAGTCGAAGACGGTCTTCCAGGCGGAGATCGACTCCGCCTGCGAGCTCATCGACTTCTGGCGCTTCAACGCCCACTACGCGCAGGAGATCTACGCCCAGCAGCCGGTGTCGTCGCGCGGCGTCTGGAACATGGTGGACTTCCGCCCGCTCGAAGGCTTCGTCTTCGCGGTGACGCCGTTCAACTTCACCGCCATCGGCGGCAACCTGTCGACCTCGCCGGCCCTCATGGGCAATACCGTCCTGTGGAAGCCCGCGTCGACCTCGATCCTGTCGAATCACTACATCATGCAGATCCTGATCGAGGCCGGGATGCCGCCCGGCGTGGTGAACTTCGTCCCCGGGCGCGGTGCCGACGTCGGCGATCCGGTTTTCGCCAGCGCCGCCTTCGCCGGCCTGCACTTCACCGGCTCTACCGAGACCTTCCACGGCATGTGGAACACGATTGCGACGAACCTGCCGCACTACAAATCGTACCCGCGGATCGTCGGCGAGACCGGCGGCAAGGACTTCGTCTTCGCGCATGCATCGGCCGACGTCGACGCCCTCGCCGTCGCGCTGGTGCGCGGCGCGTTCGAGTACCAGGGGCAGAAGTGCTCGGCGGCTTCGCGCGGCTATGTTCCGAAGTCGCTCTGGCCGGCGGTCAAGGAGCGCGTGGTAGCCGAGGTCGAGGCGATCCGCATGGGCTCTCCGCTCGACTTCCGCAACTTCATGGCGGCAGTCATCGACGAGAGCTCGTACGACAAGACGATGGGCTACATCGACTTCGCCCGGCGCTCGAACGAGGCGCAAATCGTCGTCGGCGGCAGCGGCGACAAGGCGACCGGCTATTTCGTCGAGCCGACCGTCGTGCTGACCTCGAATCCGCACTTCAAGCTCATGGAGGAGGAGATTTTCGCTCCGGTGCTCACGCTCTTCGTCTACGACGATCGCGATTTCGAGGCGACGCTCGCGCTGTGCGACACCACCAGCCCCTACGCTCTCACCGGCGCGATCTTCGCCCGTGACCGGGCGGTGATCCAGCGCATGGCGACCGCCCTGCGCCACGCTGCCGGCAACTTCTACATCAACGACAAGCCGACCGGCGCCGTCGTGGGACAGCAGCCGTTCGGCGGCGCGCGGGCTTCGGGGACCAACGACAAGGCCGGCGCGGCGGCCAACCTGACGCGCTGGACTTCGATGCGGACGATGAAGGAGACCTTCGTGTCGCCGCGCGAAGTCGCCTACCCGCACATGGCGGAGGAGTAGAACCGGGCGGATGCCGCACCGCGTCGCTCTCCTCGCCGCGCTCGTCTGCTCGCCCTTCGCCCCGGCGGCGATGGCGGAGGAGAGCGCCGGGGAATCGCGATCCCGTGCCGGTCGTTTCCGGACGGCTCCGGTGACGATCACTTCGCCGCTCGCCAGCGACACGCTGCACGCCGGCGAGTCGATCGTGCTCTCCTGGCAGGCCCTGCCGGAGATCGAACGTCACGCGGGACTCGAGGAGTGGGAGGCGTTTCTCTCCCTCGACGACGGCGCGAGCTACACCGTTCGCCTGACCCCGCACCTCGATTTCGATCGCCGCAGTTTTTCCGCGACGCTGCCGCCGTTCGCCGCCCAGCGCGCGCGGCTGCTGCTGCGTTTCGGCGACGAGCAGGAGGAGCTCGAGTACGAGGTGCCCGGGGCGTTCGAGATTCGACCCGCGAGCGCTCCAGGCCGCGAACCGCTACTCCTCGCGCGCGGACGCGGCGAGCCGGCCCGGTTGGACGACGCGCTCGATCCGGGCGTCGCCATCTGGGTCGAGGCGACTCGTGACGGCCAGGCCGCGCGCCTCTTCGTCGCTGCGCCGGATGGTGCCGCTCTCGATGCGATCGAACCCCAGAGCTGGTTGGGGCTCCGCGTCGCGACCGCCTCCCCCGCGCCGCCAGAAGCCACCTCCGCTGAGCCTGCCACCCATCCTCTTACCGGTCTTTTCGCTTCGACCCCCACGGCTCTCCCCGCGGCGCCCCGCGCCGCGCCGAGCGAGCCCCGCCGCACCACCTGCCGCCAGAACGAATGAGCCCGGGCGCACGCGAGGTGCGCCCGCCGCCGTCTCCGTTCGGATCCCGCAGAGGGGATCCGTACCTAGCTCATGCCTTCTGCTGCAGGAGTGCTCGATGTCCAGAACCTTGCGTCGTGCCTTGACGTGTCTCGTCGCCGCGTTCGTCGCCGGTCGCGCGATGGCGGCCTTCGAAGTCCGGCTGACTCTGCCTGGCGGTGCTGCTGCCGCCGGCTTCACCGTGTCGATCGTCGGTCAACCGGTCACCGCTCTCACCGACGCCGAGGGACGGCTGTCTCTCGACCCCGCGCCAGCAGTGCCCTTCGTGCTCGTCGCCACCTCGCCCTCCGGGGAGACCTCGGCTCCTTTCGAGGTCGCGGATCCGGCGGTCGGGGAGATCGTCCTGCCGGAGGTGCTGCGGGAGAGCGTCACCGTCGTCTCCGGCGTCGCCCCCGGCATCGATCTCCTGCCCGCGGCGGCCGCCACCGTCGTCACTCGCGAGGAGCTCGAGCAGCGCGCGCCACAGCGCCTGTTCCAGGCTCTCGAGTCCGTCGTCGGGACTTCCAAGCTGGGGGATGGCGCCGACTCCGTTCTGGCGGTGCGCAACCTCGGCCGCGGTCGCACCCTGATCCAGATCGACGGCGCGCGCGTGACGGCCGAGCGCCGCGCCGGACCCTCGGCGACCTTCGTCGACCCGGCGGCGCTCGCCTCCGTCGAGGTCGCCAGGGGGCCCGGCTCCGTGGTCTATGGCTCGGACGCTTTCGGCGGCGTGGTCAACGCGGTCACCCGCGACCCCGACCTCGACCGGTTCACGCTCCGCTACGGCGTCGAGGGGTCGTTCGACGCCTCGGACGAGGCCTCCGGTTTTCTCTCGGCATCGCTGCCGGTCGGCGCGGGGGCTCTGCTCGTCGAAGGGCAGTACCGGGATGCCGGCGACTTTCAGTCCGGCGGCGGCGAGGAGATCTTCAACTCCGGCTACACGACCTACGGCGGCGCCCTGCGTTACCTCCTGCCGCTGACCGCGGGCCGGCTCCGCCTGGGCCTGAATATCGATCGCGTCGAGGATCTCGGCAAGGCGGCGATCGACTCGCGGCAGATCCGCGCCTACTATCCGAAGGAGGACTCGGACCGTCTGACGGCGTCCTGGATCGGCTCCGCGGGCGCCTGGGACGCGCTCGAGGCTACTGCCTTCTACGGCACCTACGACATCGTCCTCGATCGCGACCGCGCTCCGACATCCTCCGCGAACCGGCGAATCGACCGTGCCGACACCCGCGCGAAGGATGCTTCGGCGCGATTCGTCGCCGGCCGGCCGCTCGCGGGCGGGCGTCTTCAGGCCGGACTCGACCTGGTCACACGCTTCGACCTCGAGTCGGTCTTCTCACAGATCCGCTATGCGGCCGACGCCGCGACGGTCGTCCGCGTCGATCTCTTTCCGGCGATCGACGACGCCCAGAAGCTCGACTCCGGCCTGTTCGCGACGTGGAGCCGGCCGCTCGCCGACCGCGTCTCGCTCGCCCTCGGCGCCCGCGGGGACTATGTCGAAACCGAGAACCGCGGGGGCTACTTCGGCGATCATTCCGCCGACGCCAGCGCCTTCTCGGGAAACCTCTCCGTCGCTTTCGGACCCTACTCCGGCTGGACGACCACCGCGCAGCTGGCGCGCGGCTTCCGGACGCCGACGCTCTCGGACCTCTACTTCCGCGGGCCCTCCGGGCGCGGTTTCGTCATCGGCAACCCGGAGCTCGAGCCCGAGACGAGCCTGCAGTGGGACCTCGGCACGCGCTGGCGCAGCGGCACGACGGCGGTCGGACTGTTCGCCTACCGGTACGAGATCGACAACCTCATCGAGCGCTACAGCGCCGGCGACAACTTCCAGTTCCGCAATCGCGGGCAGGGCACCATCGAGGGCATCGAGGCCGAGATCCAGACGACGATCGGCGACGACTGGAGCCTCGAGGGCGGTATCGCGGTCTCGGACGGCAGCACGGACGGCGGAGCCGAGATCGACGACATCGCGCCGCCCAACGGCTGGGTGACGTTGCGTTACTCGTTTTCCCGCGCCTACGTCTTCGGGCGCGTCACGAGCTTCCTCTCCCAGGACGAGCCGGGGCCGACGGAGCTCGAACGCGACGGCTACACGCTGTTCGATGCCGGCGGTGGCTTCCGGTTCAGCGAGGCGATCGAGCTCCGGCTGATGGTGCGCAACCTCGGCGACAGGCGCTACTACGCGGCGGCCGACAACGCCGCGGATCTTGCCACCGGCCGGGTCGTCTCGCTGGCGGTGTCGGGAGGTTTCTAGCCTAGGCGTTCGCGCGCCGCAGATACGCGTAAGCCGGCAGGCCGAGCGCCACGAGCCCGAGTCCGAGCAGCGACTCGACCGGGCGCTCGGCCACCGTATTGACCAGCAGCACCGCCATCGCGCCGAGGAAGGCGATCGGCACCCACGGGTAGCCCCAGACGCGGTAGGGCCGGACGGCCTCGGGCCGCCGGCGGCGAAGCACGAAGACCGCGGCGCCCGCCAGGACGTGGAAGAGCACCGTGACCAGGACGGCGTAGGTATAGAGCTGGCTGTAGCTGCCGGAGAGCGTCAGCAGCACCGCCCAGAGGCTCTGCGCCCAGAGGCTGCGGGCGGGAACGTGGCTGACAGGGTCGATCCGCGCCAGCGAGCGGAAGAAGAGCCCGTCTTCGGCCATCGGATGGTAGATCCGTGAGCTGTAGAGAATCGTCGCCGCCAGGCAGCCGAAGGTCGAGATGACGACCGCCGCCGCCAGCCACTGGCCGGCGGCCCGACCGAGGAGGATCGTCGCCGCAGCTTCGCCGATGCGCGATTCACCGGCGATTTGGGCGACCGGCATCGCCCGCAGGTAGACGAAGTTGATCAGGATGTAGAGGCCGGTGATGATCGCCGTACCGCCGATGAGGCCGAGCGGGAGCGATCGCCCGGGGTTCTTCATCTCGCCGGCGGAGAAGGTCAGTCCGTACCAGCCGTCGTACGTCCACAGCGCGGCGATCATGGCGACGCCGAAAGCGGCGAGGAGGCCGCTCGCGGGCAGCGGAGCGGCGAGACCGAGCACGCTCCTGGCGGGGACGAGGTAGCCGAGGAGCGCCACGCCGACGATGGCGCCCATCTTGATCACGGTCATCACGTTCTGGACCGCCGCCCCCTGTTTCAGGCCGAAGTGGTTCACCGCCGTGAGCACGAGGATCGCCGCCGCGCCGACGATCTGCACGCCAGTCAGGTTCCACGTCCAGCTGCCGATCGTCTGCGTCGCCAGCACGTTGGCAGTCGAGGAGTAGGGGAAGAACGCGCCGAGATACTCGCCGAAGCCGACGGCGATCGCCGCGATGCCGCCCGACATCATCACCAGGAAGCAGGACCAGCCGTAGAGGAAACCGGGCAGCGGGCCGTAGGCCTCCTTGAGGAAGAGGTAGATCCCGCCGGCGCGCGGGAACATCGCGCCGAGCTCGGCGTAGGTCAGCGCCCCGGCGAGCGACAGCAGACCGCCGGCGAGCCAGACCAGGATGAGCATGCCGCCGTGCGGCAGGACCTTGGCGATGTCGGAGGAGACCAGGAAGATTCCGGTGCCGATGACGCTGCCGACGGTGAGCAGCACGCCGTCCCAGACACCCAGACCCCGCACCAGCTCGCCGCGCGGTGCAGCACTCTCTTTGGACATTGGGGCGGATCCTACACGGGCCGGGCCGCGGTTTCCCGCCTTGCGTTACACTTTGAAAAATCATGTCCGACACCGACCTGCTGCAGATCGTCGATTCCGAGATCGGGACTCTCGCGCCGGTCGATCTCGCCGCCGAGCTCGTGCGCATTCCGAGTCACCCCGGAATCGAGCGACAGGAGGAGCGCGTCGTCATGGCGTTGGCGCGCTTCTTCGGCGAGCGCGACCTCGGCGTGCAGCTCGAGGAGGTTCTCCCCGGCCGGGCCAACCTCCTCGTCAGCATCGGCGGCGCGCGCCCCGGCCCGCATCTGCTCCTTTGCGGACACACCGACACGGTGCCTCTCAACACCGGCGATCCCGGTGTCGGTCTGTCGGGCGAGGTTCGCGAGGGGCGGCTCCTCGGCCGCGGTGCGGTGGACATGAAAGGGGCGCTCGCCGCGATGGCGACAGCGGTCGTGTCGCTGTCGCGTCACCTGCCGGCGGGCCGGGTCTCCTTTGCCGCGGTCATCGACGAGGAGATGGAGAGTCTCGGCGCCGAGCAGCTGGTCGACACCAGCTTCCGCGCCGACGGCGCGGTGGTCGGCGAACCGACGCAGAACCGGATCGCTCTCGGGCACAAGGGGCTCGAGTGGCTCGAGGTTCACTTCCAGGGGCGCTCGGCGCACGGCGGCACTCCCGAGAAGGGGGTCAACGCGGTGTCGGCGGCGGGCATGTTCCTGGCGATGGTCGAGAACGAGCTCAAGCCGCGCCTGCTGGCGCGGAGGCATCCGATTCTCGGGCCGCCGACACTGAACTTCGGAACGATCCGCGGCGGCGACCAGCCGTCGACGGTCGCGGCGACCTGCCTGCTGACGCTCGATCGCCGCACGGTACCGGGAGAGAACTTCCAGAGCATCGTGGCCGAGTTGACCGACCTCCTGGAACGCGTCGAGCGCGGCTTCCCCGGTCTCCACACCGTCGTGCGCCGCGTGCAGGGCGGCATGGGCAACCTCCTGCACGTCGCGTTGGTGACGCCTCCCGAGGCGCCGCTCGCCATGGCTGCCCAGGCCGCCCGGCGCGGCGTCTGCGGCGAGGTCGGCGAGCTGACGACCTTCCCCGCCTGGACCGACGGCGCCCTGCTCTCCGGCTACGCCGGGATCCCGACGATCATCCTCGGCCCCGGCGAGCTCTCGCTCGCGCACTCTCCGCGCGAGTCGGTGCCGGTCGGCGAGATCACCGAGGCCGCCCGGATCTACGCCCACCTGGCGCTGGCATTCTGCGCCGGGGTAGGGATGTGAAGCTCAAGGTCCCGCACACCTTCGTCCTGCTGTTCGCGCTCGTCGTGCTGGCGGCGATGGCGACGTACTTCCTGCCGGCGGGGGAGTATCTGCGCACCGAAGTCGGGGGGCGCAAGCTCGTCGATCCCGAGTCCTATCGCCCGATCCCGGCGCACCCGGCAGGTCTGGGCGACGTCTTTCTCGCCTGGCCGCGCGGGCTCGCGGCGACGGCGTCGATCGTCTTCTACATCTTCATCATCGGCGGCGCCTTCGGCGTGCTGCAGGCGACCGGCGCGCTCGACGCGCTCATCGCCGGCGTGGTCGCGGCGGCGCGCGGGCGGGGCGAGGTCATTCTGCCGGCGCTCATGTTCCTGTTCGCCCTCGGTGGCGGCACGATCGGCATGGCGGAGGAGACGCTGCCGTTCCTGCCCGGCCTGGTGCTGCTCGCCCGGCGGCTGGGATACGACGAGGTGGTCGGCGGGGCGATCGCCCTGGTCGGCGCCGGCGCCGGCTTCTCGGGCGCCTTCATGAACCCGTTCACCGTCGGCGTCGGACAGGCGATCGCCGGTCTGCCGCTGTTCTCGGGCATGACCTATCGGCTGATCGTCTGGTTTGTGCTGACGACGGTGACGATCGTCTACGTCTCCTGGTATGCGCGCCGACATCGCATCGCGGTCGCGCCCGCGGACCCGTCCGCCCCTGCCGCCGTCCGCCTGGGCGGGCGCCAGGCCGGCGTGCTGCTGATCCTTCTCGCGGCGTTCGTTCTGCTCGCGGTCGGTTGTCTGCGCTGGGAGTGGGGGCTGCTCGAGCTCTCCGGCCTGTTCATCGCCGTCGGCCTGCTCGGCGGCCTCGTTGGCGGGCTGGGTGCCGACGGTACCGCCGAGGAGTTTCTCAAGGGGGCGGCGGGCTTCGCCGGCGCCGCCCTGGCCGCCGGCCTGGCGCGCGGCGTGCTGGTCATCTTCGACGCCGCCCGGGTCACCGACGGCATCCTGCACGCGATGGCCGAGGCGGTGCGCGGACTCCCGGCAGGAGCGACGGTCGCCGGAATTTACGTCGTGCAGATCGTGCTGTCGTACATCGTGCCCTCCGGCAGCGGTCAGGCGGCGCTGTCGCTGCCGATCCTCACGCCGCTCGCCGACCTCACCGGCGTCACCCGGCAGACCAGCGTCCTCGCCTACCAGTTCGGCGACGGCTTCTCGAACATCTTCACCCCGACGCAGGGCTACTTCATGGCCGGCCTGGCGCTCATCGGCGTGCCGTGGACCCGCTGGGCGAAGTTCCTCTGGCCGCTGCAGGTCATCTGGCTGCTCCTCGGGCTCGCTTTCCTGTTGATCGCCCAGGCGATGCGCTGGGGTCCGTTCTAGGAGTCCGCCGGTGCCGCATCGCTTCCCCGACAGCGCCGTCTTCTACCGCAAGCTGCGGCACGACTTCCCCCTGGCGGTGCGCGCGACCGGCGCGTGGATCGAGGACGAGAGCGGCCGCCGCTGGCTGGACGCCTCGGGGGGCGCGGTGGTCGCCAACCTCGGGCACGGCGGTCCGCTCGCCGGCGAGATCGCCGAAGCGGTGGCGGCCGAGATCCGCGGCCTGGGCTACATCAACGGCACCCAGTTCACCCATCGCGCGGTCGAAGACCTGGCGCGGGAGCTGACGGCTCTCACTCCAGGCGATCTCGACTTCGCCTACTTTCTCGCCAGCGGATCGGAGGCGATCGAGGCGGCGGTGAAGCTGGCGCGACAGTTCCAGGTGGAATCGGGAAGGCCGGAGAAGTGGAAAGTGATCTCGCGCGTGCCGTCGTACCACGGCAACACCCTGGCGGCGCTGGCGCTCTCCGGCCGCGAGCATTACCGCACGATCTTCGGACCGCTGCTCCTCGACCTGCCGCGGATCCCGGCGCCCGACATGTACCGCGATCCGCTGGGGCCGGGGGCCACCGGCGCCGCGCTCGAAGCGGAGATCCTGCGCCACGGGCCCGAGACCGTGGCGGCGTTCATCGCCGAGCCGATCGGCGGCTCCTCCTCGGGAGCGACGGTGCCGTCGCGCGCCTACTGGGACAACGTCGCCGCCATCTGTCGCCGCTACGACATCCTGCTCATCGCCGACGAGGTGCTGTGCGGCATGGGGCGAACGGGGCGGATGTTCGCCTGCGAGCATTTCGACCTCCTGCCCGACATCCTGGTGCTCGGCAAGGGGCTGAACGCCGGCGCGCTGCCGCTCTCGGTGGTGGTCGCCCGCCGTCCGCTGGTCGAGCTCCTCGCGGCGGGCAGCGGCGCCTTCAATCACGCCCAGACCTACTCGCATCAGCCGGCGCTCTGCGCGGCGGGGCTCGCGACGCTGCGCGCTCTCGTCGCCGAGCGGCTCGTCGAGCGCGTCGCGCGCCTCGAGGCGCCCTTTTTCGGCGGACTGGCGCGCCTGCGCGAACATCCCGTAGTCGGAGACGTTCGCGGCAAGGGTTTCCTCGCCGCGCTCGAGTTCGTCGCCGACCGCCCGTCGAAGCGGCCGTTCGAGCGCGCCGCGCGCTTCGCCGAGCGCTTCACCGAACGCGCGTTCGCCAACGGCCTGATCGTCTGGCCGAACGCCGGCAACGTCGACGGCACGAGCGGCGACCTGGTCATCGTCGCGCCGCCTTTCACCGCCACCGAGGACGAGCTCGAGGAGATTCTCCGCCGCCTCGACAGCACCCTGAAGGAGATGAAATGAGCCAGGCCCGCCGCATCACCTACACATCGACCGCCGCCGACCCCGAGTTCCGGGCCACTTTCGACCGCGAGCTGGCGCGCGTTCGCGCGCGCTTTCCTCTCGCCCTCGGGGGCAACGTCGGCGAGGGTCCGGTCGAAGGTCTGCCGGAGCACCCTGTCGTCTCGCCGATCGACACGCGCCTGGTCGTCGCCGAAGTCGCGATCGCGATGCCGGGAGAGGTCGACGCCGCCGTCGGCTTCGCCCGCTCCGCCTTTCCCCGCTGGCGGGCGCTGGCGTGGGAACGCCGGGTCGAGATCGTGCGCGAAGCGGCCGAGCGCATCGCGGCGCGCAACCTCGAGCTCGCCGCCTGGATGCTCTACGAGGTCGGCAAGACCCGCCTCGAGGCGATGGCCGAGGTCGAGGAGTCGGCGGACCTGTTGCGCTACTACGCCGAGCGCCTCGAGGCGAATGGCGGCTATCGCCGGCCTCTCGCCCGCATGAGCCCCGCCGAAACCACCGAGAGCGTGTTGTTGCCCTACGGCGTCTGGGCGGTCGTTTCACCGTTCAACTTCCCGTCGGCGCTCGCCGCCGGGATGATCGCCGGCGCCCTCCTCGGCGGCAACACCGTGGTCTTCAAGCCGGCGCTCGATGCGCCGGTCACCGGCGAGCTTCTCTGCGAGGCCTTCTGGGGAGCCGGCGTGCCGCGCGACGCATTGCAGCTCGTGCACGGCCCCGGGGCGACGATCGGCGCGGCGCTGCTCGCCGACGAGCGTATCGCCGGCATCGCCTTCACCGGCTCGTCCGAGATCGGCATGCAGATCGTGCGGGCTGCGGCGGAAGGGGCGGCCGGCAGCGGTCCGCGCCCGGTGGTGGTCGAGATGGGGGGCAAGAACGCCTGTCTGGTCACCGCCACCGCCGACCTCGACGCCGCTGCGGAGGCGGTCGCACGCTCCGCCTTCGGCTTCGGCGGCCAGAAGTGCAGCGCCTGTTCGCGGGTCTACGTCGAGCGCACCGTGTCCCGCCCGTTCCTCGAGCGGCTCCTGGCGCGGGCGCACGCGATGGAAGTGGGCGACCCGGCCAGCGGCGACCCGGCGCTCGGGCCGGTCATCCGCCAGGGCGCGGTGGCGAGCTTTCGCCGCTACGTCGAAGGCATCGCCGCCTGCGGCGGCGAGATCGCCTGCGGCGGCACCGTGCTCGACCAGGGGCCGCTCGCCCACGGCTTCTACGTCACGCCGACGATCGCCCACCTGCCGGACGCCGAGCATCCGTACTTCGCCGAGGAGATGTTCCTGCCGATCCTCCTGTTCCAGGAGGTGGAGGACCTGGCGGAGGGGATCGCGCGCGCCAATGCCGTGCCCTACGGTCTCACCGCCGGCCTGTTCAGCACCGACGAGCGGGAGAAGGAGTACTTCCTGGAGCGGATCGAGGCGGGGGTGATCTACGTCAACCGGCGCAGCGGCGCGACGACCGGCGCCTGGCCGGGGATCAACCCCTTCGGCGGCTGGAAAGCGAGCGGAGCGCCCGGACCTGCAGCGCTCGGCCCCGACTACCTGTTGAACTTCGTCCGCGAGCAGAGCCGAACGGTGAACGGCTTCGGCGGGTGATCGCGGCGTCAGGCTCTGTCCGCTACTGCGCCATCGCGCCCGAGAAGGCGCCGTACATGCTCAGCGCGCTGCCGAGGGCGGCGACCACCGCGCAGACCAGCCAGCGCAGGAACGGCGTCTTGCAGGCCGCCCAGTTCTTGGCGATGTAGACCAGGATCACGAACGGGATCAGCAGGCTGCAGAGTCCCCAGCCGAGGCTGGTCTTGAACGCCATGATCAGGATCTGGATCGTGAAGATCAGTGCGCCGATGCCGCCCACCACCGAGAGAATCATGCCGAGAGTTCCCACTTTTTCTCCTCCGCGATACGAACCGGCCGACTTCCGCCACGGGCAGGCGCGCCGGAGCACCCCTCCGGGGTCGTCTGCTCGCCGAAATCCGGCCTGAATTTGCTGACTGCTACTAAGAACGTGAAGACGCGGAAAATGGGGACAGGCCGCCCCGGCTTTACCGGGGGGCGCCCGTCGGGCTAGAGTTGGCGCTCCTGTAGCCCCTGCGCTACGCCGTCCGGTTCGGGTCCGCGGTCTGCCGCGGACGCGCCGACGGGCCTCAGCCACCTCACGCTACGACCTCACGCGAGAGACCATGGGACGCATATTCGAGACTCGCAAGCACGTGATGTTCGCCCGCTGGGATAAGATGTCCAAGGCGTTCGCGCGCATCGGCAAGGAGATCACCATCGCCGTCAAGGCGGGGGGGCCGAACGCCGATACCAACCCGATGCTCCGCCGGGTCATGCAGAACGCCCGCGCCGTGAACATGCCGAAGGACAAGGTCGAATCGGCGATCAAGAAGGCCTCCGGCCAGAACGCCGTCGCCTACGAGGAGGTCCTGTACGAGGGCTACGCTCCGCACGGCGTCGCGGTGCTGATCGAGACCGCGACCGACAACACGGCCCGGACCGTCCCCAACCTGCGCACCCACTTCAACAAGGGGAACGGCAACCTCGGCACCACCGGCAGCGTCGCCTTCCAGTTCAAGCGCATGGGCGTCTTCCGTCTGCATCCCGAGAAGATCGACCAGGAGGCGCTCGAGCTCGAGCTGATCGACCACGGCCTCGAGGAGATGGGCGAGTCGGTCTCCGACAAGGGCGAGCCGCAGCTCGTCATCCGCGTCGCCTTCAACGACTTCGGCGTGATGCAGAAAGCCCTGGAAGACAAGGGGATCACGCCGATTTCCGCCGAGTCGGAGTACATCCCGCTGACCACCGTGGAGCTGCCGGAGAAGCAGGCGAACGAGGTTCTCAAGCTCATCGACGTCCTGGAACAGGACGACGACGTCCAGAAGGTCTTCCACAACCTGGCCTGATCCGCCGGGGAGCTAGGAGCGCGGCAGCTCCGGCAGCAGGTGGGGGCGCCAGAGCGGTTCGGCCAGCTCCGGGCGAAAGAAGCCGAAGTGCCCGATCCGGCGCAGCCCGAGGTCGGCGGGGGCGAAGCGCTTCATGTTGCGCCGGGCGCCGCTGTAGAAGCGATGCAGCGACTCGGTGTTGCGCTCGGACATGAAGTCGTCGTCGGTGAACGAGAACGAGACGATCGGCGTCGTGACCCCTGCGTAGAGCCGCCGCGCGAGCTCGCCCTCGACGCCGACCGCATATTCAGGGTGCAGGCACCAGCGCCGCCACTGCGCCATCACCCCCTTCGGCAGGTCGCCCACCATCTTCAGACGCTTGCCGGGGAAGTAGCCGAAGAGCGCCAGCGAGGTCGGCACGACGCCGTACCAGAGGAGGCCGGCGAAACGCCGCAGCCGCGGCGAGTTCTCGCGCCAGTAGCCGCTGCCGCTGGCGACGGTGACCATCCTGGCGACGGCTTCTCGATTGGGTACGAAGGGCAGAATCTGCCCACCCAGGCTGTGCCCGAGCCAGGAGAGGGGCTTCCCGGGGGCTTCAGCCAGGGCGAGATCGACCATGGAGGCGCAATCTTCCCGCGCCCAGTCGAGCAGACCGACCTCGAAGCCGCGCAGGGAGCGCCGGTGCTCCGGAGGGCGGGAGAGCCCCACGCCGCGATAGTCGAAAGTGAGAGCGACATAGCCCTCGCCGGCGAGCCACCTGGCAAGCGGCGCGTAGAAGCCCTGGGAGACCCCCATGGCCGGAACGAGGAGGACGGCTCCCCGGAGAGCGGTCCCCGGGCGGAAGAGCCGCGCCACGAGGTGTTGCCCGGCGGCGACCTCCACGGCGCGCTGCTCGAACGCCTCACCGTCCATACGCGACAGATTAGGACGCCGGCCTTTCCATCGCAAGCGCGAGCCGGTTAGAGTCCGCCGAATGTTCCTCGGGCATTTCGCCGTCGGGCTCGGTGCGAAGCGGGCAGCACCGGCGCTCTCGCTGGGTCTCCTGTTCGCGGCGGCGCAGTTCGCCGACCTGCTGTGGCCCAACCTGGTGCTCGCCGGAGTCGAGAAACTCGAGATCGTGCCCGGTGCCACGGCGGTGAATCCGCTGCGTTTCGTCTCTTATCCCTGGTCGCACAGCCTCGTCGCCCTCGTCGCCTGGGGCGTCCTGCTGGCGGTGCTGGCGGTCCTGCTGCGCAAGGGGCGCCTCTTCGACGCCGGCATGGTGGTGGCCGTGGTGGCCAGTCACTGGCTGCTCGACGTCGCCTCGCACATTCCGGACATGCCGGTGACTCTCACTGGAGAGACGCGGCTGGGATGGGGGCTCTGGCGTTCGCTCCCCGCCACCCTGGCGGTCGAAATGCTGCTGCTCGCTGCGGGAGCGGCGATCTACCTGCGCTCGACCCGGGCGCGCGACCGGGTCGGGTCGCTCGGCCTCGCGGTCCTGCTGGTGCTCCTGGTCGCGATCTATGGCGCCAGCCTCGTCGGTCCGCCGCCGCCTTCGCCCCAGGTCGTGGCGTGGAGCGCCGAGGCGATGTGGCTGTTCGTGCTCTTCGGCTGGTGGGTCGACCGTCACCGCGAGACGCGTCCTCGCCCAGCCGGCTGACGCCGGCCGCCCGGCGACCGGGGCCGGTCAGTGCCCGCCGGCGTCGTCGGGCACGGTCAGCCAGCGGGCGAGCAGGAAGACGGCCGCCATGATCGCGTAGCCGCCCACCCAGGGCCAGGCGGGGGTGAGCGAGACGACGGTATCCGAAGCGACGAAACGATAGGAGTGCAACAGGCCGGCCGCGGACAGCGCGGCGGCGATGCCGCACCAGAGGGCGGCGAGGGCGAAGCGGCGCTCGATGATGGCAACGGTCGCGGCGGAGAGGATCATCGCCGTGAGGATGAATCCCTGGTCGAGCGCGAAGGCGCCGTGCGCCCAGGTGTCCGAGCCCAGGAACGACGCGATCAGCTGCTCGCCGAACGGCGGTCCGCCCGGCAGGCCGACGCCGGCGGCGCGCAGGCCGTTCTTGAGCTGCAGCGCTCCCCAGGCGGCGACCCCGGGGAGGAGACCGACCACCACCGCCGGGGCGTGCTCGCGCGGTGTCGCCTGGAAGGCCTGGGCGGTGATGACGATGCCGATCCAGAGCACGATCGCCATGCCGGCGTCGATCGGCACGGCCCACGCGATCCAGGCGAGACCTCCGGAGAAGCAGACCAGGGTGAAGAAGCCGGCGTTCAGGATCGAGTAGCCGGCGCGCGCGCCCATCGCCTTCCAGCCGGGATGGCCGATGTAGATCGTCGTCGGAAAACAGGAGCCGAACAGGGCGGCGGCGAGCGTGCCGAGGCCGTTGACGGCGAGCGCCGGACGGGTCGGATAGATGTCCCCGGCGGCCTCGGCCGACTCGATGTTCTGCATCGAGCCAATCACGTTGAACAGCCCCATCGGCAGGATCACGGAGAGGTAGACCAGCCAGTCTCCCTGCATGGCGGCGAAGAGCTCGCGCAAGACCGGCAGCGGCAGGTGCAGCTGGAACGAACCCTGCGGCAGCGAGCCGACCGGTGCGATGCCGGCGGCCCAGGCGAGGGCGGTGCCGACGGCGACGGCGATCAGTCCGCCGGGCAGCCCGCCGCGGAAGCGCACTCTGCCGAAGTAGACCAGCAGGACGATGGCGAGCGTGGTGAGGCCGACGATCGGCCGGGCGTAGGTGCGGAACAGAAAGCCGAGCGAGATGAAGGTGAGAGCGATGCCGGCCAGGGTCGAAAGAAGCGCGGCCCGCGGAGTCGACCTGCGGATGCGTTCCGCGACCAGTGCCCCGGCGAGCTCGATGAGCCCCGACCCGATGCAGGCCACGAGCCCCGCCTGCCAGGCGATCGTCGACGGGTCGGCCGCGCCGGCCGCTTCTGCGGCGAGCTTCGCCGGCAGCATGACGAGGAAGACATAGGCAAACAGCGAAACCGTGTTGATGCCGTAGGGCAGGGCGCAGACGTCGGTCCGGCCGGTCCTGCGGGCGAGCGACATCGCCAGACGGGCATAGTAGAGATTGCCCACCAGGAGCGAGACCGCCGCGCCGGGCAGAATCCGGCCGTAGACCAGCTCGACCGGGAAGCCCAGGACACCGCGGCAGAGGGCGTCGATGACCAGCAGCTGGACCAGGTTGTCCAGCGCCAGGCCGAAGAATCCGTCGATGTCGCCGCGGGTCATCCACTTCATGCCGGTCTCTCCCGCTCGCGCTCCGGATCCGGGCTCAGTTCGGGTTCGGGCCGCAATAGTCGAGGTTGGTCTCGATATCGAGGTTGGTCGGGAAGTCGACCCCGAGCGCGTTCTGCTGGCTGTAGACCTTGCCCGTCCAGGTGTCGGTGATCGTCAGACTCGCCGAGACGTTGGTGAGGCCGGCGATCGAGACCCAGGTGTTGCCGTTGTAGCTGCAGGCGTCGACCAGCTTGAACAGCATCTCGTAGTTGGTGCCGTTGAAGAACCAGGCGTAGCCCGA
The DNA here is from genome assembly GCA_964595975.1 of uncultured Thermoanaerobaculia bacterium. Taxonomy (GTDB): domain Bacteria; phylum Acidobacteriota; class Thermoanaerobaculia; order Multivoradales; family JAGPDF01; genus JAGPDF01. The sequence continues at coordinate 35,729 of CAZQTL010000001.1, forward strand.
GCCCTCGTTCTTCTTGATCAGGTGAGCGTAGCCGCTGCCGCCGTTGAAATCGCTCCAGGTCCCCTGGACGCGGAAGCGGCCGTTCTGCAGGCAGATCGACCGATCGCCGTCGGGCACGCACGGCGCGATCAGGGCGGGATCGGTTCGTTCGATGAGCTGCGGAACGCCCGGCGCGGGCAGGTCGTCCCTCGTGTCGATGGTCTCCGCCGCCGGGCCGCTGCCGTCGCAGCGGAAGATCGTGTCGATGTCGAGGTGGCCGTTGGAGTTGTAGCCCAGGGGGTTGTGGTACGTCAGGGTCTGCAGCGTCGCGGTGTCGCGGATGACGAGATCCATTTCGACGTTCGACAGCGCCCGCCAGAAGACCCAGTAGCTGCCGGTGCTGCCGCAGCCGTTGATGATCTTGACGATGAGCTCGTTGCTCTGGGCGTTGAAGAACCAGAAGTCGCCGGACTGGTTCGAGAGAACGGTCGCCCGGCCCTGGCCGGTGCGGTTCTGGAAGTCGCGCCAGGTCACGCCGATGTTGAACTTGTCGCTCTGCAGGCAGAGGGTGGTGGCGTCGGGAGTGCAGGCGTCGGCGGGCTCCTCTTCCGGCAGGCCGGAGAGATAGAGCTCGACCTCGTCGTTGACGTCCTCGTCGGCGGCGTAGAGGACGTCGTAGTTGTTGGTCGGCGAGATCTCGTAGGCGGGAACCTGGATGTAGGAGATCACGACCTCGCCGCCGGCGACCTGCCTGCCGCTCACGTTCTCCACCGTGCCGCCGGCGATCGGCGCGCGCAGCAGCTCGTCGACGCCGTCGTCGTCCTGGTCGGCGCCGTAGACCACCCACGCGCCGTTCGGGCTGACGCGGAAGTTCTGCACGTCGCCGCCGGAAACCAGAGAGCGGTTGAGCTTCACGGCGGCGCCGCCTGCGAGCGGCGCACTCCAGAGCTCGTTCAGGGTGTCGACCTCCTGATCGGCGCGATAGACGACCCGGGCACTGTCCGGGCTGACCTCGAAGTCCAGCACGTCGCCCCCGGCGACCAGCGCGCCATTGAGCCGCACGGCCGTTCCACCCGCCACCGGAACGCTCCAGAGCTCGTCGACGGTGTCGACGTCCTGGTCCGCGCGATAGACCACCCGCGTGCCGTTGGGGCTGAGGAGAAAGTCGCCGGCGACGTCGCGCGCGGCGCTGAGGGCGCCGTTCAGCACGGTTGCCGTGCCGCCGCCGATCGGCACGCTGTAGAGCTGGAAGAGGAAGGCCTGCGCCTGGTCGGCGCGGTAGACGACCCGCGAGCCGTTGGGGGTGATCAGGAACCCGCTCGAGACCGACCCGCCGGGAGGCAGCGCACCGCTCAACGCGATCGGGACGCCGCCACCGATCGGCACGGCAAAGAGCTCGTGCGACTCGTCGACGTCGGCGTCGGCGCGATAGACGACCGTCGCGCCGTTCGGGCTGATCTGAAAGTCGCCGTCGACGGCGCCGCCCGAGACGAGCGTAGGACTGAGCTTGACCGCATCTTCGAGCGGTCCGTCCGCGGGAACGCTCCACAGCTCTCCGTTGCCGTAGGCCGTGGCGACGAGCTGGAAAACGACGGTCGAGCCGTCGGGGCTGACGCGGTAGGCGTCAACGTCCCAGGCGGAGCTCTGGTTGGGGTCGAGGCGCACCGAAGCGCCGCCGGCGATCGGCACGCTGTAGAGCCCGAAGGTGTTGTCGGTGACTTTGTCGGCGACGTAGAAGACCCGGTCGGAGGTGGGGGAGATCAGGAAATTGATCACATTCCGGCCGTCGGCGAGGTTGAAATTGAGGCGGGTCGAGGCGCCGCCGCCGATCGGAACGCTGTAGAGCTCCGTCTTGCCCGGCGTGTCCTGGTCGACCATGTAGACGACGCGGGCGCTGTTGGGGCTGATGGCGAAGGCGACGTGCTGGCCGGAGGAGAGGACGTCGGACAGCCGCACCGGCGCGCCGCCGGCGAGCGCGACACTCCAGAGCTCGAAGGCGCCGTCGGTGATCGCGTCCTGGCCGTAGACGGCGTAGAGACCGTTGGGGCTGAACTTGGGGTGCGTCTTGGTGAAGTCCACCGCGCTGAACGGATGCCCGGCGCTCAACTGTGTCGAGGAAGCGGCGGCGGGGGCGGCGGAGCCGCCGAGGACCAGGACAATGAGTGCCGCGCAGGCCGAGAAGTTTCTGGACATTTCGACTGCCTTTCCGTGAGGCGGAGTGCTTCATTCGTGGAGAACTTGCTTCGTCTGCGGAAGATAGCGGAGGTGGGCGCTGGCTGAAAGGGGAGAGCGACAGTGGACCCGCTAGGGTTCGGGGGCGGCGGAAGCGGCGTCGATAACCGGCAGGTACAGGAATCCATCGGCGATCTCACTCCACGGAGCCCTCCGGGGCAACATGCCGAAGGCCAATGCGACGAAGTCCTGAAGTCCTCCCCGGCCAGCCTTGAAGGAGCACAGATTTATCCATCCAGCGGGAAGGCCTCGACTCTGGAGCTCGGCTTCGAGGACATCCCGGCGAGTCGGCGCTCTCGGCTAGACCTGCGCAGTCGACCCACGACTCGTGTGCCAGAGAGCGACGATCTGAATGCTGTCGTCGCTGGCCACGCGGTAGTAGAGGTAGTGACGGATGCGGTAAAGGTGGACTCGCCGCACAGATTCGAGCCCGGGATCCAAGGCCGGAGATCCGACGTCAGGCTGCGAGCTGATCAGGAGAAATGCCCGTTCCAACTCGGTGCGGACCAGATCCGGGGCCGACCGCCGGTTCTCGATCCACCAGTCGTTCGCCTCGCGGATCTGTCTTTTGGCATCGGAAGTGACGCGAATGCCGAGTGCCACGCTTCAGCGCTTGAGCTCGTCGAGGAGCGTCAGCCCGTCCGAAAGGTCGTCGCTGTCGGCCTGAGCGATCGAGATACGAAGCCGTTCTTGCTCCTCCGCGGAGAGGCGAAATCCCTCTTCCTCGCCGTCCGGCACAAGCACCACCAGCGTGGCACCTTCCTTCGCCGCGCCCTCGGGCAGCTCCAACCGGCCATCCACCACCTCGGCGCTGAGGACTCTCATGGCGGCATTCTACGCTCCCTCTGAGGAGGCTAAGGCGCGGGGGAGGCAGAAGCGGCGTCGATGACCGGCAGGTAGAGAAACCCGTCGGCAACTTCGGCCCAGGGGGCCTTTCGGGGCAACATGCCGAAGGCCAGCGCGACGAAATCGCCCCGATTCTCCGGATCTGCTTTCCAGGCGCGCAGATTCACCCAACCGGCAGGGAAGTCTCGATCCTGCAGCGCCGCCTCGAGAACGTCCTGGCGATCGGACGGAACGCAGTGCTCGCGCTCGCCGCTCCTCCACACGTGCTCTCCCGAGGTCGTCATCAGGGAGAAGAGGCGATCGCCCAGGCTCTCGGAAAGATACTGTCCCATCGGGCGCTCGCCCGGGTTGGCGAGCTCGTCGCCGTCCCAGACCTCGGCGAGAGTCCGTGCGTTGTGCAGGTTGGCCGCCCACACGATGATCTTCTCGCCGGGGAAGTGCGCCCTCAACCAGGTCACGCTGTCGGCCATGGTGCGATCGCGGATCAGCGGGATTTCGGGATCGCCCGGGTTGCCCAAGCGATAACGAGCCAAGGCATCCACATGCACGAGCACCTGTTGCCAGAACGCGTCCTCCGGGCTCACCGGCCAAGCCGGGAGGCTCGCCAAGCACGAGGTCGAGATTCGGAGCGCAGCGGAAAGTGGCGCAAGCTGGGCTCGCTGTTGCGCGGGCGCCTCTTCTCTTAGTTCTGCGAGCTCCACCAAGGAAACGCGGATCGTTTCGGTCCAGGACGATGAGCAGCCTCTTGCAGCGAGGTAGGTCACAGCTTCGGAGACGAAGCGCAGCGCCTTCTCGGGAGTGCCGCCGTTGATGAAAGCGGGATCGACGCCGGCGAGACGCAGGGGGCGGTCGCCCTTCATCTGCGCCGCGAGATAGCGGAAGAGCGGCGCTCCGTGCCGCTTCGACCACCCGCCATGGACGCCCTCCGCGAGGACCGTTACCGGGTCCGCCGCATTCTGCGCATCTTCCCAGGCCCGCGTGGTGCCGTAGAAGGAGGCCTCGTAGGCAAGGATGCTGAAGCCCAGGCGGGCGTGCAGGAACCTGACCAGCCGGGCACGCGCCGCCACGCCCGTATTCGACCCGTGAAGCGGCTCGCCCAGAAGGACGACTTCGACCCCGGCGAGCGCCCTCTCGAGGCTCTCAAAGTCGGAGAAATCCGTATCCTCCGGATCGATGCTGCGAATTGGAGAAAAATGGTCGGCAGCCTGCGCTGCATAGCCGACCTTCGGCAGGCTCGAACCGCAACCGGCGAGTGACAGTCCCAGGGCGCCCACCAGACCGAGCAGGGACCACAATCGCGCCGCAGGGTCGTTCCATTGCCGGTCTTTTCTCATATCTTCGCCAGGTGGCGCGGTCTCTGCAGTTTCCTACGAGGCCGGAGGCCGCGACGTTTACAGCGAGAGGCTCCTCTGATCAAGGTCGCGGCGCAGAAAGCTGAACCTCGCGGCGGGGCTCTCTTTCTCCTCGTTGGCAGTGCACAGCATGTCCAGGTCGCTACTTCTGTCCCGGCCCGGCTCCTACTGGAAGTACATCGAGTAGCCGTAGGTCCATTGATGGGCTAGAAGGTAGCCCCAGAGTGCGCAGCCGCCGACGTACATCATCACTCCGATCGCTGCCAGGAGGACGCCCGATATCCAGCTGCGACGGAGCAACCGCCAGACGCTCCCGGCCAACGCCAGTGCCAGCAAGACACCCAGGGTCCACGTGATCACCAGCAAGGACTTTTCGACCTCGCGTTCCGGATGGAACTCGGCGAGCGAGGCCAGGAGCAAGGCTGCCTTCCAGGCGGCGAAGACCGCGGTCGACAGGACAACAAGGCGGAGAAGGGCGGGCTTCACTCCTTCGCGGCGGATCTGCAGGGCTGTGAGGGCGAGAACGAGACCCAGGACGAGCCACCTCGAGAAACGGAGGTACGGATCCACTTCACTCCTGGGTCGGTTCCCCAGGGTCTCGAAGGGTGAGGCCAGCCGATAGACCACGAGCCCGCTCTTGACGAAACGCAGGACCCGGTGGACGCGGGACTCGGCAATCCCTTTCTCCGCCGAAGGATACGAATGCGCCGGAGTGCCCAACAGCTCTCGGTCCGCTGACGAGACGCCGTCCCAGGGTTGAGTGGGGGTGCAGTACCAATCGACCAAATAGTGTCCAGCGTCGGTCCGGTGGGCGAAAACCAGGTAGGACTCGCCCGTGCGCAGGCCCGGACTGCAGAGGCCTGCGTAGACGTCGACGGTTCTCTGTTCCAGCCCGAGTCCGGTCCACATTTGTTCAACGTGAATGCGATTACGAGTGATCAGATCAAAGTAGTCGCCGGGCTCGATACCGGGGCTCGGCCAGACAGATGTGACCGTGCCCTGAATCAAGACATCTGCGGTCGGCCGCGCTTCGCTGATGGACTTGATCTCGCCGCAGGTACATGCATCTGCTTCACTCGCGATGGTGGCGCACGCGATCGCGATCAGTCCGACGCAGGCGTGCAGGCAGATGCTCTGCCGCATTGTTGTCCGCCGTCTGAACTGATCCCTCCTGTCCTTGAACATTGGATCTCGCGGGCGGGAGAGAGGCGTTTCGACGAAGTCCACACACTCCTACAAATACAGCCGCTTCGGGTCGAGGTCGTGACGGAGGAGCTGAAGCTCTTCGGCGGTGGGCGGGGGGGTGGTGGAGAGGTCGGGGGCGACCTGAGGCTCCCAGCCGAGGTTCTCGCGCACGCGGTCGAGGGTGACGCCGGGGTGGAGGCTCGTGACGCGCATCTCGCCGCCGGCGAAGTCGTAGACCGCGAGGTCGGTGATGACGCGCTGCGGGCCGGCGCCGCGCATGCCGAGCCGCTCGCGCTCGCCGGGTACCGACAGGTGTCCGGGGCTGGTCACGAAGTCGATCTTCGCCGGGAAGCTCTTCCTCGATTGCGCAGCGATGCACAGCACCCGCCGGGCGTTGATGGCGATCTCGCAGGCTCCGCCGCTCCCCGGAAGCCGCACCTTCGGATGCGCGTAGTCGCCGATCACGGTGGTGTTGAGGTTGCCCCGGCGGTCGATCTGCGCCCCCTGCAGGAAGCCGACGTCGATCTTGCCGCCCTGGAGGTAGTTGTAGAAGATCTCCGACATCGAGGCCACGGCGATCGAGTTGGTCACCAGCGCCGGGTCGCCGATCGACACCGGGATGCGCTCGGGGACGGCTCCTACCGCGCCCGACTCATAGATCAGGACGAGATTCGGCGCGTGCAAGCGGCGCGCGAGATTGCAGGCGAGATTCGGCAGGCCGATGCCGACGAAGACCACCTCGCCGTCCCGGAGCTCGCGCGCCGCAGCCGAGACCATCAGCTCCGAAGGCGTGTAGCCGGGGTCAGTAGCCATAGTTCACCGGCGCCGAGAACTGCTCCCGCGCCCGCAGGCGGGTGAGGCGCTCGCCCATCTTGCGCACGTACGCCGCGCGATCGGGCAACCCGTAAACCCACTCGTCGAGCCAGGCGTCGAGTTTCGCCGCCTCCTGCGAGATCTCCCGCCAGGCGACGTAGGAGTCGTTGTCGCGGTCGTAGAAACCCTGCGCGAACGACGGGTGGCAGCCCCAGGGCTCGTGCACGACCGCCGAGACGATGAAACCCGGGAGGAGCGTGCGGTTGGGGTCGGCGCGGACGACCGCCTCGTCGACGATCTCCTCGGCGACGACGATCACCTTGGCGGCGGCGAAGGCGGCCTCCTTCTGCACCCCGAGGAGACCCCAGACCTGGCAGTTGCCGGCCGCGTCGGCGCGCTGCACGTGGATGATCGCCACGTCCGGATTCAGCGCCGGCACGGTCGCCAGGCGCTCCCCGGTGTAGGGGCATTCCACCTCGCGGATGCGCTCGTTGACCCGTGGCAGATCGCTGCCGCTGAAGGTGCGGAGCGGCAGGAAGGGGAGCCGCGCGGCGCCCGCCTGGAAGCGCGCCACCATGCCGAAGTGCGAATACTCCTCGAGCTCGAGCGGGTGGGGGATCCCCAGTTCGACCGCCCGGCGCAGCGCGTAGAGCGGTCCGGCGCCGGGATTGCCGGCCCACGAGAAGACCAGCTTCCGCGCGCAGCCGGCGGCGATCATCTGTTCGTAGATCAGATCGGGCGTCAGCCGGCAGAGCGTGAGGTCCCGCTTTCGCTGGCGGATGATCTCGTGCCCCGCGGCGAACGAGATCAGGTGGGTAAAGCCCTCGATCACCACGACCGCGCCGTCGTCCACGAAGCGGCGCACCGCTTCGGACATCGACATCAGCTTCGACGCGCCCACGGCGGCAGGATCGGAGAGGCTCAAGAAAAGCTCCAGTAAAGGAAGGCCATCGAATCGACGTCGAGTCTACCAGCCGATCCCGGGGGCGAAGCGACCACAGTTTCGAGTCGTCGCGCCCCGCGCCGGAGGCGCAACGGCCTGGGTTGCGCGCTGGCGCGCGCCTTGCCGTGGGCGGGGGCCTGTGCGAGTCTTCGCGGTCATGAGCCACGGCGGAGATCGCATCGCGGAGGTCCTGCAGCGGCAGGGAGTGCAGACGCTGTTCACGCTCTGCGGGGGACACATCTCGCCGATCCTCGTCGGCGCGAAGGCGCTCGGCATCCGCATCGTCGACACGCGGCACGAGGCCGACGCAGTCTTTGCCGCCGACGCCACGGCGCGCCTGACCGGCATCCCGGGAGTCGCCGCGGTCACCGCCGGACCCGGTCTCACCAACACCATCACGGCGGTCAAGAACGCCCAGATGGCGCAGTCGCCGGTGGTCATCCTGGGCGGCGCCACGGCGACCGTCCTCAAGGGGCGCGGATCGCTGCAGGACATCGACCAGCAGGCGCTGATGGCGCGGCACGTGAAGTGGATGGGGAGCGCCCGTCGGGTACGCGAGCTCGCGCCGCTGCTGGAGAGCGCCTTCGCGGTCGCCCGCGACGGGGTGCCGGGTCCGGTCTTTCTCGAGTGCCCGGTCGACCTGCTCTACCCCGAGAGCACGGCGCGCGAGTGGTACGGCGTGCTGCCGAAGCCGGGAGAGAAGCCGCCGGCGCTCGCCAAGCGCCTGGAGCGCTGGTATCTCACCCGCCACCTCGACCGCGTCTTCCACCGGGCCGGGGAGGCCTGCCTTCAGGCACCCCTGCCGGCGCCGCCATCGCCTTCCGGCGGCTCGCTGCGGCGCGCTGCGCGGGCGCTCTCCCGAGCCGACCGGCCGCTGCTCGTCGTCGGCTCGCAGGCGATGCTGCACGCCCTCTCCGCCGCCGAGCTGCGGCGGGCCATCGAGCTCCTCGGCCTGCCGGTGTATTTGTCGGGCATGGCGCGCGGTCTCCTCGGCGCCGCGCATCCGCTGCTGCGCCGCCACAAGCGGCGAGAGGCCCTGCGCGAAGCCGACTGTGTCGTGCTCGCCGGTGTCCCGGCCGATTTCCGGCTGGACTACGGCCGCCACGTCGGCCGCCGGGCGACCCTGATCGCGGCCAACCGCAGCGCCGAGGACCTGGAAAAGAACCGGCGCCCGAAAATCGGCGCCCTCGCCGACCCGGCGCTCTTCCTCGGCGAGCTGGCGGAGCAGGCCTCCGGACTGCACGCCAGGTGGCGGGAATGGCTCGACCGGCTGGCGCAGCGCGACGACGAGCGCGAGCGCGAGATCGCCGGCCAGGCCGAGGCCGCTCCGGATCCGGCAGCGAGCGGGGTCAGCCCCCTGCGTCTGTTGCGGGACCTCGATGCCTTCCTCGGCGACGACGCGGTGCTGGTCGCCGATGGCGGGGATTTCGTCGGCACGGCCTCCTACATCGTGCGCGCCCGCTCGCCGTTCGCCTGGCTCGACCCGGGGGTCTTCGGCACCCTCGGCGTCGGCGGCGGTTTCGCGCTCGGCGCCAAGGTCGCGCGGCCCGACGCCGAGGTCTGGATCCTCTACGGCGACGGCTCCGTCGCCTACAGCCTGATGGAGTTCGACAGTTTCGTGCGCCACCGCATCCCGGTCATCGCCCTGGTCGGCAACGACGCCTCCTGGGCACAGATCGCCCGCGACCAGGTCGCCGTGCTCGGAGATGATGTCGGCACCGTCCTCGCCTCGACCGACTACGAGCTCGCGGCGGAGGCGCTCGGCGGCAAGGGGCTGGCGATCGACCACGCGGACCAGATCGCCGACGCCTTCGCGCAGGCGCGAGTCTGGGCGCGAGCCGGACATCCGGTGCTGCTCAACGCCCGCCTGACCCGCTCGGAGTTCCGCAAGGGCTCGATCTCGCTCTGAACGGGGCCCTCAGTCGGGGATCGGCGGCGGCGACGGCCCGCGCTGCAGGAGAACCCGGGCGGCAAGGGCCACGATCATCAACGCCCCGCCCGCGGAAGCCAGGGCGCTCGGCCGTTCCCCCGCTGACAGCCAGGTCCAGAGCGGGTTGAGCACCGGCTCGAGCAGCACGAGCAGGGAGACCTCGAGCGCCGGCAGGCGCTGCAATCCGCGCGCGAAGAGCCAGTAGGCCAGACCGATCTGGACGACCCCGAGGTAAAGGATCGCCGCAACGTCGGCGGACCGGATTGCCGTCACCGGCAGGGCGAGCGGCAGGGTGGCGACGAAGGCGAGGGCGTTGCCGAGCACGGTCGCCGCCAGCGAGCGGTCGTTGCCCGGCCCGGCATCGCGGGACAGGCGGCGCATCGTGACCATCATCAGGGCGTAGAACAGGCCCGACGCGAGGGCGAAGAGATTGCCCAGCTCCGGCCGCGGCGCCGTCGCGGCGGCATCGCGCGGCCCGAGGAAGACCAGGGCGAGGCCCACTGCGGCGAGCCCCACGGCGGGCAGATCGGCGAGCCGGATCGGCTCCTTGAGCAGCAGCGGTGCGAGCAGGAGGATCCAGATCGGCGCCGTCGACTGGAGGAAGATCGCCGCCGCCGAAGTGGTGAGCTTGGTAGCGAGCACGAAACAGACGAGGGTCCCGGCATAGGCGACCGCCGCCGGCAGGAGGTCCAAGCCGAAGCCGCGCCGGGCCGCCGGCAACAGGAGCACGAGGGCCAGCGCCGCCACCGCCGAACGGAAACCGGCGACCTGGAAGGCCGTGAGCGCGGTCCCCTTGATCGCCGCGCCGCCGGTGGAGAAGAGCGCGGCGGCGGCGATCACCGACCAGCGGCTGCGGCCCAGCGAGAGTTCCGCCATCTCCGCAATGCTATCTTCGCCGCACCCCGATCCCATGTTTCCGCTGCGAGATGGCATTCCCAGCCGCCGCTTTCCGGCCGTCACCCTCGCGCTCATCGCTGTCAACGTCCTTCTCTTCCTCTATCAGCTGACGCTGCCGGAGGAGAGCCTGACGCAGCTCTTCTATCTCTTCGGAATCGTGCCGGCGCGGCTCAGCGATCCGGGCTGGGCGGCGAGCGTGGGCTATGCCGGCAGCGGCTGGTTCTCGTTCCTTTCGAGCATGTTCCTGCACGGCGGCTTCCTGCATCTCGCCTTCAACATGTGGACGCTGTGGATCTTCGGCGACAACGTGGAGGACCGGCTGGGGCGCGGGCGCTTCCTGCTCTTCTATCTCGCCGGCGGACTTGCCGCCGGCGGTGTGCAGTGGGCGATCGACCCGGCTTCGACGGTGCCGACGATCGGCGCCTCCGGCGCCATCGCCGCGGTGCTCGGAGCCTACCTCGTGCTGTATCCGCACTCGCGGATCCTCACTCTGATCCCGATCGTCTTCTACCCGCTCTTCGTGCACATCCCGGCGCTGGTCTATCTCGGGATCTGGTTCCTGCTGCAGCTCACGAGCGGCCTCTCGGCCTTCGGTCCGGCGGCGGGCGAGGCCGGCGGAGTCGCCTGGTGGGCGCACGTCGGCGGCTTCGTCGCCGGCATCGTGCTGGTCTGGGTCCTGACGCCCCCGGAGGCGGAGCAGCTCCCCGGTCCGGCGCGGCATTTCATCTATCCGGTGCCGCCGCCGCGCGGCCGGTGGAGCTGAGCGCTGCCGGGCCTTGCCGCGCTCAGTGCGTGGTCACGGCCGCGGCCGGCAACGTCGTCACGCCGGCCGACTCGAGGGCTTCGGGCAGGGCGAAGAAGATCAGCGCGAGGATCAGGTAGACCGCCAGGAGCTGCACCCCCTCCAGCCAGTGGCTCTCGCCGTCGCTCGCGATCTGACTGGTGATGGCGACGGCGATGACGATGGCGATCACTTCGGCCGGGGAGAAGACGAGGTCCATCGGCGCCGGGCCGATCCAGTAGCTGGCGAAGACCAGCACCGGCGCGACGAAGAGGGCGATCTGGATGCTCGAGCCGATGGCGATGCCGAGCGCCAGGTCCATGCGGTTCTTGCGCGCCACCAGGATGGCCGTCGAATGTTCGGCCGCGTTGCCGATGATCGCCACGACGATCACGCCGATGAAGACGCTCGTCATGCCGAACGACTTCGCCGCCTGGGCGATCGAACCGACGAGGATCTCCGACACCCAGGCGATCATCGCCGTCGAAACACCGAGCACGCCGAGCGACTTGCCGAGCGACCACTTGCCGTGGCCGGGATCTTCGACCTGCGCCGCCTCGGCCGCGGTGCCGATGAAGAGCTGCTTGTGGGTGTGCAGCGAGAAGAGCAGCGAGAGCGCGTAGCAGACGATCAGGACGATGGCGATCTCCAGCGACAGGTTGCGCTCGACCCGGTCGATGGGGTGGACGAGGTAGTGGAACGAGGCCGGCATGACGAGCGCGACCGCCGCCAGGGTGAGCATCGTCGACATCATGCGCGCGCCGGCGGCGTTGAACCGGAGGTCCTTGTACTTGAGGCCGCCGGCGAGGCAGGAGGCGCCCAGGACGAGCAGGATGTTGCCCAGGATCGAGCCGGTCAGCGACGCCTTGACGATGCCGTAGTAGCCCTCCTTCAGGGCGACGAGGGCGATGATCAGCTCGGCAGCGTTGCCGAAGGTGGCGTTCAGCAGGCCGCCGACACCCTCGCTGGTGCGCTCGGCGAGATGCTCGGTCGCCTTCCCCAGCCAGCCGGCGAGGGGCACGATCGCCAGGCAGGCGCAGACGAAGATCGCGACATGCGACTGCGAGTGGCTGAATTCGAGTCCGAGCACGACCGGCAGGAAGACGAGCAGCCAGCTCATCGAGGGCTTCCACGGGCTGCTCTTGGCAGCCGGCTTCGCAGAACTCATGAATGCGCTCCGGAGAGAATTTCGAGATAGACCTGCGGATCGACGTTGCCGCCCGAGACCACGCAGCAGACGCGACGGTCGCGGAAACGCTCGGGCGCCGTCAGCACGGCGCCGGTGGTGAGGGCGCCGGTCGGCTCCGCCTTGACGTTGGCGAGAGCCGAGAGGAGGCGGACGGCTTCGCGGATCTCCTCCTCGCCGACCTCGACGATGCCGGCGAGGCCGTCCTTGAGGATTGCCCAGTTGTGGATTCCGAGGGACAGGGTACGGGCGCCGTCGGCGATCGTCGCCCCCTCCCGCTCGGCCTTGACGATGTGGCCGGCGCGCAGCGACTGCGCGCCGTCGTTGGCGAGCAGCGGCTCGGCTCCCCAGACCGCGGCGGACGAACCGGCTTCGCGCAGACCCTGCACCATGCCGGCGGTCAGTCCGCCGCCGCCGAGCGGCACCACGACATCGTCGAACGGCCGGCCGGCGCGGGCCAGCGCGGCCAACTCATGTCCGAGGCTGGCGTTGCCGGCGATCACCAGCGGATCGTCGAAAGCGCTGCCGAGATAGGCGTCGGGGTGAGCGGCGAAGACCTCCGCGACCTTGGCGGCACGGGTTTCCTTGCGGGTGTCGACGAAGACCACCTCACCGCCGAAGCTCCGCACGGCGTCGACCTTGACCTGGGCGGAAGTCGCCGGCATGACGATGATCGCCCGCTTGCCCGCGAGCTGCGCGGCGCGCGCCAGCGCCTGGCCGAAGTTGCCGGACGAGGCGGCGATGAGCACCTCGTTCGGCACGTTCGCCGCGACGTTGGCGGCGGCGCGGAACTTGAAGCTCCCGGTCTGCTGGAAGGTCTCGACGGCGAGGAAGAGGTCGACCCCGAGCCGCGCCGCGAGGCGCGGCGCCTCGACGATCGTCGTCGGCCGGGGCGTGAGGGCCGGGTTCCGGGCGCTCGCGGCGGCGGTGTCAGGGGCCATGGCCGGGCATTCTATCGGGCGGGAAGAAAAAGAAATGCCTGTTCCATGTGGGTCCGGCCGGCGCGCTCGACGCGCGCTGCGCGAAAGGCTGCTGGTAAAGGGGGTGGTCGCGCTGCCGCTGTGGCGAGCCCGGGCTGTCTGGGGCGCGCGGACTCTGCAGGCTCGCGGATGCTGCGGGGGTGGCGCCTGCGGTACGATCTCGAGGCGGGCGGCACGGCCTGCCCGAATCCGATCCCCTGCTTCCGGCTGAGTCCGACCTGGAGACCTTGCCATGAGACCCGAGCGCGCACAACGAGCCCTCTTTTCCTTTACCGGTCTTTTCGCTTTTGTGATTGCGATTGCGCTGCCGGCGGCCACCGTGGCTGCCGAGCCGCATCCGTTCACCGTCCACGACCTGCTGGCGATGCAGCGGATCTCCGATCCGCAGGTCTCGCCCGACGGCAGGCAGGTGCTGTTCACCCTGCGCACCACCGACGTCGAAGGCAACGCCGGGCGCAACGACCTCTGGCTGGTCGGCACGGACGGCTCGGGGCTGCGCCAGCTCACCACCCACAAGGCGGGAGACGTCAACGGGCGCTGGTCGGCCGACGGCCGCTCGATCTACTTTCTCTCCACGCGTTCCGGCTCGTCGCAGGTCTATCGCCTGGCGCTCGACGGCGGCGAAGCGGTGCAGGTGACCGACCTGCCGGTGGACGTCGCGAATCTCGAGCTCTCGCCCGACGGCAAGCTCCTGGCTTTCAGCCTCGAGGTCTTTCCGGCCTGCGGAGCCGACCTCGATTGCACGAAGAAGCGGCTGGACGAGAACGAGGCGCGCAAGGCCTCGGGCAAGATCTACGACTCCCTGTTCATCCGCCACTGGGACACCTGGATGGACGGGCGCCGCAATCACCTGTTCGTGATGCCGGCAGCCGGCGGGGCAGCGATCGACATCATGCCCGGCTTCGACGCCGATGCGCCGTCGAAGCCGTTCGGCGGGGCGGAGGAGTTCGCCTTCACCCCCGACGGGAAGGGGATGGTCTATTCGGCGCGCAACGTCGGCCGGTCGGAGGCCTGGTCCACCAACTTCGATCTCTTCTACTCGCCGCTCGACGGCTCCGCCGCGCCGCGGCAGCTCACCACCAATCCGGCCTGGGATACGCAGCCGAACTTCTCGCCCGACGGCAAGCAGCTGGTCTACATGAAGATGGCGCGTCCCGGCTTCGAGGCGGATCGCTTCGTGCTGGTGGTGCGGGAAGGGGTCGACGGCGCCGATCGTGTCCTCACCCAGGGCTGGGACCGCTCGCCGGAGGAGATCACCTGGTCGGCCGACGGCAGGACGATCTACGCCGTAGCCCAGGACGTCGGCCAGCGCGCGATCTTCGCCATCGACGTTGCGACCGGAGCCCCGAAGACGGTGGTCGGAGCCGGGCACAACGGCTCGGTGGGTCTCGCGGCCGACGGCCGGTTGGTCTACAGCAAAGACCATCTGAAGTCGCCGGCCGAGCTGTGGACGGCGAAGCTCGACGGCAGCGACGAGAAGCGCATTACCCGGATCAATGACGAACGGCTGGCAGCGGTGAAGCTGGGCGAGCCCGAGCAGATGAGCTTCCGCGGCGCCGGCGGCGACATGGTCTTCACCTACATCGTCAAGCCGGTCGACTTCGATCCGGCGAAGAAGTACCCGGTCGCCTTCCTCATCCACGGCGGTCCGCAGGGCTCGTTCGGCAACGATTTCCATTACCGCTGGAATCCGCAGACGTACGCCGGCCGCGGCTATGCGGCGGTGATGGTCGACTTCCACGGCTCGACCGGCTACGGCCAGGCGTTCACCGACGCCATCCGCGGCGACTGGGGCGGGAAGCCTTTCGAGGACCTGCAGAAAGGCCTCGACGCCGCGCTCAAGGCCAACCCGTGGATGGACGGCACCCGGGTCGGCGCTCTCGGCGCCTCCTACGGCGGCTACATGATCAACTGGATCGCCGGCGCCTGGCCGGACCGCTTCAAGTGCCTGGTGGCGCACGACGGCAATCTCGACGAGCGTTTCGCCTACTACGCGACCGAGGAGCTCTGGTTCCCGGAGTGGGAGCACGGCGGCACGCCGTGGGAGAACCCGGCCGGTTACGCGAAGCACAACCCGGTGGATCTGGTGAAGAACTGGAAGACGCCCGTCCTCGTCGTTCACGGCGGCCTCGACTACCGCGTGGTGGACACCGGGGGCATCGCCACCTTCACCGCCGCTCAGCGCAAGGGGATCCCGTCGAAGCTCCTGTACTTCCCGGACGAGAACCACTGGGTCTTGAAGCCGCAGAACTCGATCCTGTGGCACGACACGGTGCTCGACTGGCTCGATCAGTGGGTGAAGGGCGGGGCGAAGTAGGGGGCATCCTCGCAGGCCGGGGGCGGAGCCTCGGAAGGGCTCGCCTCCGGCCGCGCTCATGGGCTAGCGACCGGTCGAGGTCGCTGGCGCATCTGGGGCTTCGACCCCTGCCTGCGGTCGGCGCTGCGGCGCAGCCCGGTCGCGCGACCTCCGGCAAGCCCTTCCGAGGCTGCGCCCCCGTCCCACCCAAGGTGAAAAGAAATTCGGGTTCCGTCCGCCAAGAGCGGTGGAGGAGGGGGAGGGGTCCAGCGGAAATCCGGGCGGGGCGCCCGGGCTGAGCTGTGGCAGCGACCTCCACGGGGGGTCGAAGCCCCGCCGGCTCCAACGACCGCGAGAAGACGCTAGCCCATGAGCCCGGCCCGGATTTCCGCTGGGCCCCTCCCCCGACCGAGCGGCCAGACACGAAAAGGGGACACCCGCCGACCAGCAGGTGTCCCCAGGGAAAGCTACCGAAGACCGGCGACTACGGGCAGGTGAACGCGTCCACGTCCCCCTCGGTCGTCGGCAGATGGTTGAGCGGGTTGAAGTAGGTCACCTGCTCGAGGGTCGACATCTTCGTCACCCGCACCCGGTACTCCTGCGAGGTCAGGCCGCTGACGAAGACCCAGTAGCGGTTGAACGGCTCGACACAGGCGTCGACCATCTTGATCCCCATCTCGAAGTTCGACGCATTGAAGAACCAGAAGAAGGCCGACTCGGTGGACTCGGCGCGCTCGCCGTTGAACGCCATCACCTTGCCGCTGCCGGCGCTCGAGGCCGTCGTGTAGTCGACCTCGACCTTGAACTTACCGCCGAGCAGGCAGGCGGTGTCGGCATCGCGGATGCAGACGCCGCCACTGGGAGAGAGGTAGGGCGCCAGAAGAGGATAGGAAGTCGCGAAAGCGCCGTCGAGGATGTTCTCGTCGGTGCCGCAGCCGTCCGGAGGATTGCCGCACGAGCCGAGGAGCTGACCGACGATGACGCCGTCGGCGCGCATGACGGGCGAACCCGAGCTGCCGCCGGAGATCCCCGTGCCATCCAGATTCACCGAATGCAGGAAGTTGGTCGTCGTGATGCCCGCACAGGCGAAGCCCGGCGTGTCGTCCAGCTGATGCTTCGAATAGGACTGCGCCAGGATCGCGTCGTCCAGGTCGCGCACCGGATGCGAGAGGCGATGGAGGATCGTTCCGTCGGCCGGCCGCACGCTCGTCCAGCCGAGATAGACCGCGCCGACGGGGATGTCACCCGGATCCACGGCGCGGACCAGCGTGACGTCCGTGTCCTCGGAGGTCGCCACGAGGTCGGCGCCGAGCGGCCCGTAGCTGCCGGTCGTGGCGCCGCCGCCGCAGCTGGTATTGCGGAAGAAGAAGAAGGTGTCCATCGACAGGGCGGAGGCCTGGCTGCCGACGCAGTGGTTGGCGGTGAGCAGCCAGGGCTGTAGCGTCGACGGGTCGTTGTCGCCGATCAGCGCCCCGGAGCAGGTGTAGAGGTTGCCGGCGTCCTCGAAGAGGTACTGGAAGACCCCCTTGCGCGCGTTGGCAATGCCCGGGAAGTCGGTGGCGTCGAAGCACTCGCCGTTCTGCAGGCAGCCGTCGGCCTCGGGCAGCCGGACGTCGCCGGCCTCAGCGCCGAAGGGAGTGACCAGCTCGTGGACCCGAGCGATCCGGAAACCCTGACCGTCGCCGATGCTCCCAGCGGGCAGCTCGACCTCGAGGTAGATCCGCTCGCCGTTGATCGTCGGCGACAGGAGCGTCCCGTCGCTGCGCAGCCGGCGCAGGTCGAAGGCGCGCGCTTCGCCGCCCATCGCATAGGCCCAGAGGCGCGTTCCGGCGGGGAGGTTCACCTCCGAGAGCTCCAGCCGCAGGGCTTTCGCCTCGCTGACTTCGACCGACGTTCCCCAGACCCAGTTGCCGTTCGCGCGGCGGGCGACGAGGCCGCCGCCGACCCGCCGGCCGAGCCGGGCGGCGAACTCGCCGCCGTCGTAGCGCAGGTCGAGCGGTGCGCCGAGGGCCCGGCCGAAGCCGACCCGGGGGGGGCGTCGACTGTCCTCGTTCCAGGCCGCGAGCGCCGCGAGCTCGGACGCAGCCCCTTCTCGCGCCGGCGCGAGCGTCGCTACCGCCGCCAGCGACAGCGCCTCGGCGACGCGCAGCGGCGCCTCCACCGCCTGCCGGGCCGGGAGGAGCGACGGATCGGGGGTGTAGGCCGCGACCTCGACCGCGGCGCCAGGCGACGACAGCGAGAGAAGCAGCGGGCCGGCGGTCAGCAGCATTGCAGCGAGACGAGAGCGCATCATGGACATCTCCCTTGTTCGAGGCTTGTCTTGGGTTCTGAACGCGGCCTTGCGGCCCCCTCGCGAAGCGGAAGCAAGTTCTAGACCGGGCCGGCCGGCGCGGCCATCTTCTCGAGCAGGCTGGCGTAGGCCGTTTCGGTGTAATCGCGCACCATGCGGTCGCTGGAGAACTTCGGCGTGATGGTGGCGATCGCCTCCTTCATCCGTCGCAGCCACTCGACCGGCAGGCCGGCCTCGTTGCGGTCGTAGTAGATCGGCACGATCTGCTCCTCGAGCAGGTCGTAGAGCGCCAGGCCGTCCTCGCGGTCGGTCTTCGCTTCGTCGGCCAGCGGCTCCTTGCCGGCCGAGGTGTCGCGGGTCGGATCCTCCGCCGCGCTGCCGATGACCCAGCCGTTCTCGCCGTCGTAGCCCTCGGGCCACCAGCCGTCGGCGATCGAGCAGTTGAGGGCGCCGTTCATGGCGGCCTTCATGCCCGAGGTCCCGGAGGCTTCGAGCGGCCGGCGCGGGGTGTTCAACCAGACGTCGACTCCCTGAACCAGCATCCGCCCGACCCGCATGTCGTAGTCCTCGACGAAGAAGACCTTGCCTTTGAGCGCCTCGGACTGCGACAGCTGGAAGATGTGCTGGATCAGCTCCTGGCCGGCCTTGTCGGCGGGATGGGCCTTGCCGGCGAGCAGGATCTGGAGCGGCCGCTCGCTGTCGCCGACCAGCTTGCGCAATCGATGCAGGTCCGAGAACAGAAGTCCGGCGCGTTTGTAGGTGGCGAAGCGGCGGGCGAAGCCGATCGTCAACACTTCCGGATCGAAGGTGTGCTCGAGCTTGCGCAGCTCGGCCGGCGACAGGCCATGGCGTGCGAACTGGTCGCGCAGCCTGGAGCGCAGGAAGCGGGCGAGGTGGCGTTTCTGGGCAAGGTGGACCTCCCACAGCGGTCCGTCGGGCGCGGCGAGGATGGCGTCGCGGCCCTCGGGGCTGGTCACGACCTGCGGCCAGCGCTCGCCGAACCAGCTGGTGAAGAGCTCCTGCAGCTCGATGCCGAGCCAGCTCGGGGGATGCACGCCGTTGGTGATGGCGCGGATCTGCTCGGCCTCCGGCCGGTTCGCCGGAATCACATGATGCCACATCTTGCCCGAGACTTTGGCGTTGATCTCGGAGACGCCGTTGATGCGCGAGCTGGTGCGGATGGCGAGCGCCGTCATGTTGAGCGGCTGGTTGGGCTCGCCGTGGTCGTTGTTGCCGAGCCCGAGCCACTGCTCCGGCTCGATCCCCAGCTCGCCGCAGAGCGGATCGAAATAGGCGCGGATCAACGGCGCATCGAAGACCTCGTTGCCCGCCGCCACCGGGGTGTGGGTGGTGAAGACCGAAGTCCGCCGGAGCTCGGCGATCGCGCTGTCGAAGCTCTCGCCGCGCTCCTTCATCCGCCGGCGCAGGCGTTCGAACTGCAGGAAGGCGGAGTGCCCTTCATTCATGTGCCAGACCGCCGGCTCGATGCCGAGCGCCTCCAGGGCGCGGGCGCCGCCGATGCCGAGCACGAGCTCCTGCGCCAGTCGCATCTCGCGCCCCGGCGTGTAGAGGATGCTGGTGATCGGGCGGTCGGCCGAGTCGTTCTGGGCGACGTCGGTGTCGAGCAGCAGCAGCGGCACGCGTCCGACGAGGGCGATCCAGACCTGCAGGTGCAGCTCGCGGCCGCCGTAGGGGATCGACACCATGACCGGCCGCCCGGTGTGGCCGGCCGCCGGACGCAGCGGCAGGCGGGAGAAGTCGTGTTCGGGATAGATGTGCTGCTGGCGGCCGTCAGCGTCGATGTTCTGATGGAAGTAGCCGTTGCGATAGAGGAGCCCGACGCCGACCAGCGGCACGCCGAGGTCGCTGGCGCTCTTCAGGTGGTCGCCGGCGAGGACTCCCAGGCCGCCGGAGTAGAGCGGCAGCGACGGATCGAGGCCGTACTCCATGCAGAAGTAGGCGATCGGTCCGTCGAGATCGGGATGCGTCTTCGCGAACCAGGTTTCGGCGCTGCCGGCCATGTAGCTCTCGAACATCCGGATGACCTTCTGATACAGGCCGCGGAAGTGGTCGTCCTCGAGTTTGGCCTGCCAGTGGTCGCGGTCGAAGTTGATCAGCAGCTGCACCGGGTTGCGGTACAGCGACCAGGCGCGCCCGTCCATGGCGGCGAACAGCTCGCGCGCGGCGGGGTTCCAGGTCCACCAGAGATTGCAGGCGAGGTCGTAGAGACCCTGCACCTCGCGCGGCAGTTCGATGCCGGCGATGTGCAGGCGTGGAAGCTTCGTGAAGTCGGGCGGCATGGTGCGGATTCTCTCTTTCCCTGTTGGGCAGTTCAGACTGTGACCCAGCTAATCTTCGGGTGGCCGGGCCCACTCCGGTTCGAGGTCGGGAAACGGCATGTCCCCCTCGACCCATCCCGGAAGCGCGCGAGTGCGCGGACCCAGGTCGATCAGCTCCCGCAGGCGGGAGCAATGCTGGCGAAAGCGTTCCTCGGCATAGTCGCCGCCCGTCCCCATAGTCACCAGGAACGGCCAGTCGGAGGCGGCGGCGAGCAGCATCTGGTTGAGAATCGCCCGCCGCCACTTCCGCGGCCCGCCCCAGCGCACCGCCGCGAAGGCGTGGCGCTCGAGGTCGGCGAGCTCGCGCCAGAACCACTCGGTCTGCGGGTTGACCCAGACGCGATGATCGCCACTCGCGCCCCAGGAACCCTCGGCGAAGAAGGCGCGGCGCAGCAGCGGATGGCTCGCCAGCTCGCGGTCGGGAGTGGTCGCCTCGACCGCCGCGCCAGGGGCCGCGAGCTCGAGGACCTTCTCGAGCCAGATCGGCCCTTCGAACCACCAGTGTCCGAAGAGCTCGGCGTCGAACGGACAGCAGATCAGTCCGTCGTTCATGCCGTCGAGTCCGGTGGCGAGCTCGATGAAGTGCTCGGCCTGCTCCTGGGCGCGCTTGCGCGCCTCTTCGGGCCAGTAGACGAGCTTGTCCATGAGGTCGGCTTCCGGATCGGTTACCCGCCAGAGCCGCAGCCCCGAGGGCCACTGGCGCTTGTGGAAGTCGAGGAAGGCGCCGTCTCCGGGATAGCCGCCCTGCCGCGACCAGACCTGGGCGGCGGTGCGCGCGTCGCGCAGGAACGCGGCGACGGCGCTCTGCCGGATCCAGTAGGGGTGGGGGTGCGGTCCGGAGGGCTCGACGATCTCCTCCGGACGCGTGTTGGCGCCGTAAGGGAAAGCGGGGTCGCCGCGCCGCAGCAGGTGGGCGTCGACCACCGTCCAGCGCATCCCCTGCTCGGAGAGGAACTGCTCGTTGCCGGGCCGCCCCTCCTCGAACGCGCCCGTCACCGGGTGTTGCCACGGCCCGCCGGGGCGGTAGGCGCACTCGGGCATCCAGCAGCCGCGCGGGTCGTCGCCGAACAGCTCGCGATGCTGCTCTTTGCCGGTGCGCAGGGCGAGCCGGATCAGTTTGGTGGTGTGGGCGAGCGGCAGATAGACGTGCGTCCCCGCCGAGGTGGCGAGCTCGAGGGCTCCGCTCTCGCCCAGCCGGGCGAGCGTCGCCACGAGGTCGTGGTCGAAGCGGTCCCAGATGGCGCGCAGCCGTTCGAACTCGCCGTGCCACCAGAGAGCGAGGGGGTGCTTGCGCCGTGCCTCCCAGGCCGACTTGGTGCGCTCGGTGAGATAGCGCTCGACGACCGCTTCGGTGCGCCCGTCGGCGAGCATCGCGGCGAGGATCGGCGTGACTTCGAAGGCGAACAGATGTCGCCGCCCGCGCGCGGCGAGGCGATCGGCCAGGTCGAGCAGCGGCAGGTAGCAGTGCACGATCGCCTCCGCCAGCCAGTCCTCGCCGTGCGGCCAGGTGCCGTGGCCGAGAACCCAGGGCAGGTGCGCGTGGAGGACGAAGGCGAGGCGGCGCGGCTGGCCGGCCGGGCCGGGTGCCGCCGGGTGCGGCGCGAGCTCCGGCAGCGGCTCGAGCAGCGGCCGCTGCAGGAACTGGATGCGGATCTCCTCCCGCTCCACCGGAATGGCCGGAAGCGGCGCGCGCCCGGCCTTCGGCTCCGGCCTGGCCGGCGCCTTCGGCGCGCCCTTCGCTGCGGCGGGGGGCCGGGCGACGGTCCCGGTCGCGGGCGGGCGCTTCCCCGGCGCTTTTCCCTTCGGTTTCCTGGGGCTCATGGCAACTGGCGCTCCGGCGGCTCGGGAGCGGCGAGCTCGACCTTGGCGAGATCGATCGCCGCGAGGCGCTCCGGGTTCTTCTTGAGCGCCCGGGCGAAGCGCAGGGCGAGCATACGTTCGATCGCCCGTCCGCCGTCGGCTGCGGTCTTCGGGATGGTGACGAAACCCCCGGCCATGGTGCCGTGGCCGCCCCCCTTGCCGAGCAGGCCGATCAGCCGCCGCATGAGATTGCCGGCGTCGGCGCGCGCATTGGTGGTGCGGATCGAGAGGTAGACGCGGTCGGCGTGGCTGCCGGTGCACAGCGACCAGGTCTTGCCCTCCATGCGGAGAAGCAGATCGGCGATCTCCGGCACGATGTCGGGTTGGTCGACCTCGCCCAGGTTCGAAACCACGAGGTTGCCGACGCCGGCCAGGTTCTCGAGCGCCCGGTGGAGGTTGCGGAAGTAGACCAGCGGCAGGCGGGCGCTCTGGATGCGCGCCAGCATCCGTCGGTCGATGTGCGGCAGCAGGGCGTCGAACGCCGCATGGTCCGGGCCGGCCGCCTCGCGGCCGAAGTCCTGGGTCTCCGAGCGGATGGCGTAGACCAGGCCGGTGGCGAGCGCCCGGGAAGGCTTCAGTCCGCTCGCGTCGAGGTACTCGGCGAGGATCGTGGCGGTCGCGCCGTAGCGCGGACGCACGTCGACCGTGGCGGCTGCCAGCGTCGACTTGCGCAGCGGGTGGTGGTCGATGACCAGGTCGGGGACGATGGTCTTCGGCAGTTGCGAATTCCCCGACCAGGGCTGGCAGTCGATCATGGCGAACGAGCTGTAGTTCCGCTTGTTGACGTTGCGCAGATGGGAGAGCGGCAGCCTCAGGCTGCGGACCATCTCGCGGTTCTCGGCGCGGCCGATGATGCCGCCGTAGGCCACCGTGACGGAACGCTTGAAGCGCCGCCGCAGGATGAGCGCCAGGGCCGCGGTGGCGGCCAGGGCATCGGGGTCCGGGTTGTCGTGAGTCAGGACGAGCCAGCGGCCGCGCTTCGGACTGGCCTCGATCCGTTCCGCGAGGGCGGCGAAACGGACCCTCGTCTCCTCGGTCGACATGGGCCCCGGATTGTAGCAGCGGCGCTGCTGCGCTCCTGGCCCGCGCTCCGCTATACTGCGGCGCGCATCCTGTTGATCGAGACGCCTTTCCTTGGCCCGAGTCCTCTTCCTTTCGCCCGGCTATCCCAGCGAGATGCCGCATTTCGTCCGCGCCCTGGCCGAGGTCGGCGCGGAGGTCCTGGGCGTCGGTGACCAGCCAGCGGGGACGCTCGCGGCCGAAACCCGGGGCGCCCTGACGGACTACCTGCGGGTGCGGACGCTGTGGGACGAAGCGACGCTGGTCGAGGAGGTCTCGCGCTGGCTCGCGGGCCGCACGCTCGACCGGGTCGAGTGTCTGTGGGAACCCGGCATGCTGCTCGCCGCGCGACTGCGCGAAGCGCTGCACGTTCCCGGACTGACGGTCGCCCAGACCGTGCCCTTCCGCAACAAGGAAGAGATGAAGCGGCGGCTCGACGCCGCCGGGATTCGCACGCCGCGCCATCTGACGGCGGTCGACGAAGCCGGAATCCGCGCCGCCGCCGAGCGCATCGGCTTCCCGCTCATCCTGAAGCCGATCGACGGCGCCGGCTCGGCCGACACCTACCGGGTGACCGACGCAGCCGAGCTCGAGCGCGCCCTGCCGAAGGTGCGGCACGTCCGGGAGCTCTCGGTGGAGGAGTTCATCGACGGCGAGGAGTACACCTTCGACACGGTGTCGATCGCCGGCCGTCCGGCCTACTACAACATCGCCTGGTACCGCCCCCGGCCGCTGCGGGCGCGTTCCGAGGAGTGGATCAGCCCGCAGGTCGTCGCCCTGCGCGACCCGGACCAGCCGCAGCTGCGGGGCGGCGTCGAGATGGGGTTCGACGTTCTGGCGGCGCTCGGCTTCGAGTCGGGCTTCACCCACATGGAGTGGTACCAGAAGGCCGACGGCGAAGTGGTCTTCGGCGAGATCGGCGCGCGGCCGCCGGGCGCCCATCAGGTCGACCAGATGAACTATGCCTGCGACATCGACGTCTTCCGCGGCTGGGCCGATGCCGTCTGCTTCGGTCGCTTCCGCGAGAACGTGCGTCGGCGCTACAACGTGGCGACGATCTACAAGCGCGCGACGGGCGAAGGGCGGATCCAGCGCATCGAGGGGTTCGAGGAGTGGAAGGCCCGCCACGGCGCGGCGCTCGTCTGGGACAACCTCCTGCCGGTGGGTGCGCCGCGCCGCAACTGGAAGCAGACCCTGGTTTCCGACGGCTTCGTGATTCTCCGGCATCCGGATCTCGCCGTCACCCTGGCCATGGCCGACGAGTTCGGCGCGGATGTGCGGCTCTTCGCTGCGTAAGAGAACAAGGAGAGAGATGTCATCGGTCGTCTTCGTCGCGCCCTTCTTTCTCGACACGACGCTGCGCTTCGTCGAGGCGGTCGCCGATCTGCCCGGCGTCCGCACCGGTCTGATCAGCCAGGACCCCGCGGAGCGTCTCCCGCCGGGCCTGCGGTCCAAGCTCGCGGCGCACTACCGCATCGCCGACGGACTCGATCCGCAGCAGATCGCCGACGCCGTGCGCGGCCTCGCGCGGCAGATCGGTCCGCCGCAGCGGCTCATCGGCGCCCTCGAACAGCTGCAGGTGCCGCTCGGCGAGGTGCGCGATGCCCTCGGCATCGACGGGATGGGCGCGGAAGTGGCGAAGAACTTCCGCGACAAGGCGCGCATGAAGACCGTGCTGCAGCGCGCCGGCGTGCCCTGCGCGCGCCACCAGCGCGTGACCAGCGACGCCGAGGCCTGGGGCTTCGTCGAAGGCGTGGGCTATCCGGTGGTGCTCAAGCCGACCTCCGGCGCCGGGGCGAAGAGCACCTTCCGCGTCGGCGACGCCGGCGAGATGCGGTCGGCGCTGGCGCAGGTCCGGCCGTCGCCGGAGCGCCAGGCCGTGGTCGAGGAGTTCGTCGTCGGCGACGAGTTCTCGTTCGACACCGTTTCGATCCGCGGCCGGCCGGTCTGGCACTCGCTCTCGTACTACCTGCCGGCGCCGCTCAACGTCGTCGACAACCCCTGGATCCAGTGGTGCGTGCTGATTCCGCGCGAGATCGACCACCCGCGCTTCGACGACATCCGCCGGGTCGGCTTCCGCGCCCTGGAGGTGCTCGGCATGGGCACCGGCCTGTCGCACATGGAGTGGTTCCGCAGGGCCGACGGTTCGGTGCTGGTCTCCGAAGTCGGCGCGCGGCCGCCGGGGGCGCAGATCACGTCGCTGATCTCCTACGCCCACGACATCGACTTCTATCGCGCCTGGGCGCGCCTGGTGGTGAAGGAAGAGTTCGATCCGCCGCCGCACCGGTTCGCTGCCGGCGGAGCCTACCTGCGCGGCCAGGGCCAGGGGCGCGTCCGCGCGGTGCACGGCCTGGCCGAGGTGCAGCGCGAGCTCGGACAGCTGATCGTCGAGGCGAAGCTGCCCCAGGTCGGCCAACCGCAGTCGTCGAGCTACGAGGGAGAGGGGTATATCCTCTTCCGCCATCCCGAGACGGCGGTGGTGGAGGCGGCGCTGAAACGCACGATCTCGACCGTGAGAGTGGAGCTGGGATGACCATGAACGTGCTGATGCTGTCGCCGGGATATCCGGCCGAGATGCCCTACTTCACCCGCGGGTTGTCGCTCGTCGGGGCGAAGGTGATCGGGCTCGGCGACCAGCCGAAGGAGATGCTTCCTCCGGTCGCCCGCGAGCACGTCGCGCATCATCTGCAGGTGCGCTCGCTCTGGGACGAAGCGGCGGTCGTGCAAGAAGTGCAGCGGCTGGCCCGCCAGATCCGCATCGACCGCGTCGAGTGCCTGTGGGAACCCGGGATGATCCTCGCCGCGAAACTCCGGGAAGCGCTGGAGCTCCCCGGCATGACGGTCGCCCAGACCATCCCGTTCCGCGACAAGGAGATCATGAAGCAGCGCCTGGACGCGGCCGGCATCCGGACTCCGCGCCATTTTCGCGCCAACACCGAGGATCAGGTGCGCGACGCCGCGGAGCGCATCGGCTATCCGGTCATCGTCAAACCGATCGCCGGCGCCGGCTCCGCCGACACGCACCGCTGCGACTCGCGGGCCGAGCTCGAACGCGCCCTGAAGCTGTCGAAGCACGTCCAGGAGGTCTCGGTCGAGGAGTTCATCGAAGCGGAGGAGTTCACCTTCGACACCATCTGCGCCGGCGGCAGGATGTACTTCGAGAACATCTGCTGGTACCGCCCGCGGCCCCTCATCCAGCGCCAGAACGAGTGGATCAGCCCGCAGACCGTCTGCCTGCGCGAGCTTGACGTGCCCGATCTCGCCGGCGGGCGGAAGATGGGGCGGGAGGTCCTCGCGGCGCTCGGCTTCGAG
Source organism: uncultured Thermoanaerobaculia bacterium (assembly GCA_964595975.1). Classification (GTDB taxonomy): domain Bacteria; phylum Acidobacteriota; class Thermoanaerobaculia; order Multivoradales; family JAGPDF01; genus JAGPDF01. The sequence goes on from CAZQTL010000001.1 coordinate 62,009, forward strand.
ACCGGCTTCACCCACATGGAGTGGTACCGGAAGGCCGACGGCGAAGTCGTCTTCGGCGAGATCGGCGGCCGTCCGCCGGGGGCGCGCACGGTCGACATCATGAACTACTGCACCGACAACGACACCTACGTCGGGTGGGCGGAGGCCGCCTGCCTCGGACGGGTCGAACGCCGCTTCGAGCGCAAGTGGAACGTGGTGATCACCTTCAAGCGCGCCCGCGGCGAGGGCCGCATCCAGCGCGTGGCCGGCCTGGAGAAGTTGCTCGCCGAGTTCGGCCGCTATGTCGTCGAAGTCGACCTGACTCCGATCGGGGCGCAGCGCCGCAACTGGAAGCAGACCCTGATCGGCGACGGCTACATCGTCGTGCGGCACCCCGACCTCTCGACCGCCCTGCACATGGGCGAGCGCATGGCGCAGGACGTTCAGCTCTTCGCCGGCTGAGCGGCGACCTCCAGGGACCGTCGAACGCCGACTCGACACGGGACAGCCATGGCCAAGACCGTTCTCTTCTCGCGCCTGCAGCGCCTGTTCGCCCTCTCCCGCGCCGCGCATCGCACCGGCGTTCCGCCGCGCGAGGCGCTCGATCGCGCCCGCTCTGGCCCGACCCGTCGCGAGCTCGTCGCCGGTGCGACCGTCGTCGGCGCCGGCCTCGCGCTCGGTTGCGACCGCGTGCGCTCGCTGCTGCCGCGCAAGCTCGGCGGCGCGGCCCGCGAGGTGGCCATCGTCGGCGGTGGCATCGCCGGACTCACCTGCGCCTGGCGGTTGACGCAGGCGGGAGTGGCCGCGCGGATCTACGAAGCGCAGGACCGCATCGGCGGCCGGATGTGGTCGCTCACCGGCGCCTTCCCGGAGGGGCAGGTGTGCGAGCTCGGCGGCGAGCTGATCGACACCGGCCACGAGCGGATTCGCGCCCTGGCGGCGGAGCTCGGCCTCGAGCTCGACGACCTGTCGCTCTACGAGTCCGGCCTGGCGAGGGATCTCTTCTGGTTCGACGGCCGGCAGTACGGCGACGCCGAGGTCGTCGAGGCCTTCACGCCGATCGCCGGGCGGATCGATGCCGCCTGGGAGGCGATCACCGGCGAGACGGTCTCCTATCGCGAGCCGAATGGCGGCGAGACGATCGACAACCAGTCGATCGCCGAGTGGCTCGATGAAGCCGGGTGCACCGGCTGGTTTCGCAAGCTCCTCGATGTCGCCTACACCACGGAGTACGGCCTCGAGATCGGCGACCAGTCGGCGTGGAACCTGCTGATGATGATCGACACCGAGCCCGATCCGTTCAAGGTGTTCGGCGACAGCGACGAGCGCTTCCACGTGCGCGGCGGCAACGACCTCATCCCGCGCCGTCTCGGCGACCGCCTGGCCGGGCGGATCGAGACCGGCGTGCGCCTCGAGGCGGTGGCGGCGAAGAGCGACGGCTCCTACGTCCTGACGATGCGCCGCGGGGCCTCGACATCCGAGGTCGCCGCCGAGCACGTCGTGCTCGCCTTGCCGTTCACTCTGCTGCGCGACGTGCGGCTCGACCTCTCCTTGCCGGCGATCAAGCGCAAGGCGATCGCGGAGCTGGGTTACGGTACCAACGCCAAGCTGATGGTCGGATTCTCCGACCGCGTCTGGCGGCAGCCGCGCGCCGGCGGCGGTGGGGTGTCGGGGCGCGCACCGGGCTCGAACGGCAGCGTGCTCACCGACCTGCCGTTCCAGCTCACCTGGGAGGCGACGCGAATGCAGCCCGGAAAGGCCGGGATCCTGGTCTGCTACACCGGCGGCGAGCGCGGCGTCGAGCTCGGGCAGGGCACGTCCGCCGCGCAGTCCGAACGCTTCGCTCGCGAGCTCGAGCGGGTCTTCCCAGGGGTTTCGGAGCGGCGGCTGGGCGAGGCCCGGTTCCACTGGCCGAGCTTCGAGTTCACCCGCGGCAGCTACGCCAGCTATCGCGTCGGCCAGTGGACGACGATCGGCGGTGCCGAAGGGGAGCGGGTGGGGAACCTGCATTTTGCCGGCGAGCACACCTCGGCCGACTTCCAGGGCTTCATGGAAGGCGGCTGCGAGTCCGGCGAGCGGGCGGCGCGGGAGATTCTCGGCGATCTCGGCATCACCCCGCCGGCGGCGTAAACCGCGTAGAATCCGACCCGTTCGCAATCGGGCGTGCGCAGGCAGGAGCGGAGGGCGGGTCGACCGATGGGGCTCAAAGAGGTCCTGAGCAAGCTCAAGCTGGTGGAGGTCACGGAGCCCGCCGAACCCGAGCCCGGGCTGGGCGGCGCTGCCGCCTCGGGGCGCGCGCCGGCCGCTTCGCGGTCCGATCCGCCGGAGCTCGCGGAGCTGCTGCGCAATCTCCCGCCGCCGAAGCCGATCGACGAGGCGGCGCTGGCGAAGCGACGCCGCGAGGGAACGGCTCCGGCGCCGCAGCGTTCTGCCGGAGCGGCGCCAGCCGCCGAGCGTTCGGGCGCAGCTTCTGCTGTGGTCGAGGTCGGGAGCGGAGCTGCCGCTGCCGCGCAGACCTCCGACGACGAGCTCGAGCTACCCGACTTTCCAGAGGTCTACCGCGCCGCCGGCATCGGCGAGCCGCCGCACGGCTTCACCGCCTTCAAGATCCTCGAGATGCTGCAGAGTCCAGGCCTCGCCGAGCTCGCGCCGCAGGCCAAGGCGGCCGCCCTCGCCGGCTTCCTGAGGATGAACCCCGGCGGACCGGTGGCGATCGGCGAGGTCATCCAGGACGCCGTGCGTCGCGATCAGGCGCTCGACCGCTTCGAGCAGTTCCTGCAGGCCAAGCTCGCCGAGCGCCAGGCCGCGGCGGAGCGCGCCAACGCCCGGCTCCAGGCGGAGATCGACGCGCTCACCGAACGTCACCGGGCGACGATGGCAGCGAACGTGCGCGCGGTTTCCGAGCTCACGGCGCGACTCGCCGAGTGGAGCGCCGCCAAACGCGTCGAAGAGCGCAAGCTCCAGTCCGCCGTCGCTCCGTTCGTGGACGGCAATCCGATCAGCACCGATTCCGCCGGCGGCACGAAGTCCGGCTCCTGAGGAGAACTTCAATGTTCAGTCGTCTCGTCCGTGTGATCAAGTCCTGGCTCGGCTTCTTCATCTCCTATGCCGAAGACCCCGAGGTCATGCTGCAGGAGTCGATCGAGGAGATGCGCAACACGCTGCCGAAGCTGAATCAGATCCTGGTGACCACCCGCGCCACCGAGATTCGGCTCGAGCAGGACCTGTTGGAGGCCCAGCGCAAGGAGAAGTCGCTGGTTGCGTCCATCAAGACCGCTCTCGCCGACGGCAGTCCGGAAGCCCGGCGCCTGGCGGAGGACGACGCCTCTACGCTGCAACAGGTCCGCCTCGAAGTGCAGTCGACCACCGAGCAGCTCGAGGCGGCGAAGAACGCCTTCGAGAACGCCAAGCTGTCGGTCGACGACATCAAGGAGAAGCTGCGCCAGAAGATCGAGCAGGCGCGCAAGGCGATCGCCGAGTCGAAGAAGGCCGAGGTCATGCGCAGTGCCGCGAACGCCCTGGCCGAGCTCGACACCTACGGCACGGCGGCGACCACCGACAAGTATCTCGACCAGATCCGTCAGAAGGTGGCGGAGTCGAAGGCCTCGGTCGAGGTCGCGACCGGTGGGCTCGACACCGAGCGCATCAAGCTCGAGCGCAAGTCGCGCCAGCTGCAGGCGCAGTCGATCCTCTCCGAGTTCGAGGTCGAGATGGGCATCAAGAAGCCCGACGCGGTCAAGGAGGCAGCGCCGTTCCCGGCCGAGAGCGCGAGCCAGGCCACCCCCCAGAAGCAGCCGGAGCGCGGCTAGGGTCGCCAGCGTTTGAGCTTCCTCGAACGTCATCCCGCCCTGAAGAAGGCGGTCGCCAACCAGTACCAGGCGATCCTCGCCGCGGGCGCGATCGGGTTTTCCGCGGTCACCCTCTCGCCGCTGCCGCTGATGCTCTGGGCGGGGCTGCAGATGATGACGCTGCCGTTCCTCGTCGAGCGGCTCAAGCGACGCCTGGAGATCGAACGCAAGTTCGCCGCCCGCGAGGCCGTCGAGATGTCGCAGGACCAGCAGCTCGCCGCGCTGCCGGCGGCGGCGCGCAATCGCCTGCAGCGCGTGCAGCAGCTGTGCGAGCGCATCCAGTCGAATTACAAGGGACTGTCGCCCGCCAGCCAGGGGGTGATGGCCGATCAGGCGGCGAAGTTCGACGCCGTGCTCGCCTCGTTCCTGCGCCGCCTCTGGCTGCTGCAGAAGTACGACGAGATGGCGGCGGCCTCGGACGACGGCCGGGTGCGCCAGGAGATCGAGCGCCTCGACCGCCAGCTTTCGACGGCGGAGCTCGCGCCGCGGGTTCGCGAGGCGCTCGAGAAGAACCTCGAGATTCAGCGCCAGCTCGTCCTGGCGGTGGAGAAGAACGAACAGAACAGCGCCGCCCTGGCGGCCGAGCTCGATTCCCTCGAGGCGCTGCTGCAGCTGCTGCTGCAGAAGTCGGTCGCCGCCACCGACGCCACGGCGTTCTCGGCCGAGATCGACGACGTGCTGGCGCAGGTCGAAGCCGACCACGCGTCGGTGGAGGAGATGGAGCGCATGCTGGGCGCGCTGCCGCAGGTCGAAGAGCGCGAGCCGCTGGGGCCGCGGTTGCGCCTCCCGGTCCTGCCGCCGGTGCCGCCGCCTCCGCCGGAACGGTCGCGGAGCCGGCGATGAGTGACGCGCCGGCCAAGGGCTTCTTCAGCAGCCTCCCCGGTTGGGCGGCGACGCTCGCCCGGACGGTGGCCGCGAAGCAGGCGAACACCTTCGTGATCCACGGCCTGCCGGCCGATCTCATCCCGGTGCGGCAGGAGTCGGGGCTCTCCTTCCAGCTGCTCGACAACTTCCTGACCGAAGTGCTGTTCGCTTCCTGGCCCTCCCGCCTGACTTACAACCGCGCCGAGGGCCTGGGCTTCGCGACGCCGCAGGCGAAGCAGCATTTCATGGAGCGCCTGAAGGCCTACGACGCGGTGCACGGCACTTCCTGGGGCGAGGCGCTGCCGCGCGACGCCGCCAACGCCTTCGCCCTGCTCGACTCGTATTTTCGCCATTGCGCGACCCTCGCACCCGCCCGGCCGGTGGTGCTCCTCCTGCCGTTCGCCGAAACGCTGGTCCCCAACGGCGAGGCGTCCTACCGCACGCCGGAGGATCGCGCCGTGCTGGTCTACCTGCGCAAGTGGGCGCAGGACCCGGTGCTCCTCGCCAAGAACATCGTCATCGTGCTGGTGACCGAGAGCCTCGCCGAGCTCGATCCGAAGCTGGTGCGCGCTTCGGCGACGCGCGAGGTCGAGATTCCGCGCCCCGACCTCGCGGAGCGACGCGAGTATCTCGAGGCGGTCCGGTCGTCCGACTGGTTCGGCCGTCTCTCCGACGTCCCGCCGCCGCGCCTCGCCGAGCTCACTGCCGGCATGACCCGCGCCCAGCTGGCGCAGCTCCTCGACGGCGCGGAGGCGGCGGGGACGAAGCTGACGCTCGACGGCGTGCGGGCGGCCAAGAAGGAGGTCATCGAGACCGAGGGGATGGGACTCCTCGAGTACGTCGAACCGAAGTACGACCTCGACATGGTCGCCGGAATGCCGGCGGTGAAGGGGCGCCTGCGGCGTGCGGCGCGCGCCATCGCGCGCGGCAACCCGTCCGCCGTGCCGATGGGCTACCTGATCTGCGGCCCGGTGGGGAGCGCCAAGACCTTTCTCGTCGAGTGCTTCTCGCGCGAAATCGGCTTCCCCTCGGTGAAGCTCAAGAACTTCCGTTCGATGTGGGTGGGATCGACGGAGTCGAACCTGGAGCGGATCCTCAAGATCCTCGCCTCGCTGACTCCGGTCGGCGTGGTGATCGACGAGGCCGACGCAGCGCTCGGCAACCGCGAACAGTCGGGCGATTCCGGCACCCAGCAGCGGGTCTTCGCGCAGATCGCCAACTTCATGGCCGACACCCGCCACCGCGGCAAGGTCCTCTGGTTCCTCATCACCGCCCGCCCCGACCTTCTGCCGATCGACCTCAAGCGCCAGGGGAGAGCGGAGGAGCACATCCCGCTCTTCTACCCGGAGTCCGTCGCCGAATACGACGAGATCTTCCAGGTGATGAAGAAGAAGCTGGCGCTCGACTGCAAGGTGGCGAGTCTCGCCGAGGTGACCACCGAGACGGCGCTCAAGGGCTATTCGGGCTCCGACCTCGAAGCGGTGCTGGTGCGGTCGATTCTCGAGGCGGAAGCGGCCGGCTCGAGCGAGGTGACGGCCGAGCACCTCCGGCGCGCCTTCTCCGACTTCATTCCGACCACCAACAACCTCGAGCGCGAGCTGCAGATCCTCGCCGCGATCCTCGAGTGCACCAGCCGCGAACTGCTGCCGGAGCGTTTTCGCGACATCGATCGCGCCGCCGTCCAGCTGCGCCTCTCCGAGATCAAGCTCGAGCTCAAGACGCTCTGATCGCCTGACCCCGAAAGGGCGCGTCTTGCGTCTCTCGAGGCAGAGGGGAGAGCCTTCGTCATGTCCATCCTGATCTGGGGGAGCCGCCCGAAGGCGGTGGCGCTCGCCGCCGCCGGCGACCGGCGCTGCGAGCGCTGCGGCCTGATGCGTCCGCACACCTTCGTCGTCGACTACACCTTCAACCACCTCTACTACATCTTCGGCTTCGTCTCCGGCCGGCGGGTGGCCTGCCGGTGCGCGGTTTGCGGCGAGAGCGCGGTGGAAGCGATCGATCCGGCGCTGGAGCTGCGCGGCCGGACGGCAATCCCGCTGCTGGAGCGCTTCGGCTGCCTGGGGTTGGGAGCCGGGCTCGGGGCGCTGGTCCTGCTCGCCGTCGCGTGGAGCTTCTTCGGACCCCAGCCGCGCAACATCCCCGACCTGATGGAGCGGGTGCAGCGCGGCGAGGCGGCGGCCCTGGCCCGGCTCGAGGCCGAGGCGATTGCCGGAGACCTGCCTTCGCAGCTCGCCCTGGCGCAGATCCTGCGCGACGGCCGCGGCGTCGCGGCCGATCCGGAACGCGCCTACTTGTGGGCGAGGAAGGCGGCCGAGCAGGGGAGCGCACCGGCGCAGCTCGCGGTCGGTCTGATGTGCGAGTTCGGCAAGGGGACGACAGCAGATCCGGCCGCGGCAGCGAGCTGGTACCGCAAGGCGGCCGATCAGGGCAATGCCGGCGCGGCCAACAGTCTCGGGGCGCTCTATCTCCGCGGGCTCGGGGTGCCGGCCGATGCAGCGCAGGCGGTCGCCTGGTTTCGCAAGGCGGCGGAGGGGGGCGACGTTCCGGCTCAGTTCAACCTTGCGGTGCGCTATTTCCTCGGCGAAGGGGTGGAGGTCGATCCCGTGGAGGCCCGGCGCTGGTTCGAGCGCGCCGCCGCCGCTGCCGGCCAGGACGAGACGACGCGCGCGGTCGTCGCGAGCTCGAAGCAGGAGCTCGGCGTCATCTACGAGGACGGTTTCGGTGTCGAAAAGGACCTGGTGAAGGCGCTGCGGTACTACGACGAAGCGCGCGAGCTCAACGAAGACGCCCGGCATAACTTCGAGCGCCTGAAGGCGCGGCTGGACGGCTGAGGTTTCAGCTCTTCGCTTCGACGTCCTGGCGCGGCGCGGGGAGATCGGGATCGAAGGCGGAGTGGGTCGCCGCCCGGCGGCCCCGCTCCTGCCGCGCCGCCCCGGCGCTCGGCCGGTCGCTGCCCGGCTGGCGCGCCGGCTCGATGATTCCGCGCGTCAGCGCCTCGATGTCGCGCCGGTCGCGCTCGGCCCGCGACGCCGCCGAACCCTGCTTGCGCACCACCTGCGCCGCTTGCGCCTTGTGCTCGTTCCGCTTGTGCAGCAACCAGCGTCCGAGCAGGAAGAGCCCGCCGGCGGCAGCGAGCTCCAGAATCCAGATGTAGACCTTCATGACGGGCTTCTTTCGCGGAGGGCACTCGCGCGGAAAGCGATCCGCACACCTTGAGTAGAGCACATTCTTCGGCTCGGCGCTGGCTGCGCTGCGCCCGTCCGTCGTGACCGCTGTCCTGCGGAAAGGGATGCGCGTCGCCGGGGAAACGGCGACGCGCCGGGGGTCAGTCCGCGACCTCTTCGAGCTCGAGGCGGAAGCGGCGGCCGCGGGAGTCGGGCACCCAGCCGGCCTCGATCGCCACCGGGATCGCTTCCTGCAGCGCCTCCTCGAGCTCCTCGAGGGGCGGGCTCGCGGCGGCGAAGCGACGAGCGGGGAAATCGAGGATGAGCTCCCGCGTCTGATGACGCTCGGCCCAGACCGAGATCGAGAGCCCGCGCGGTGTGCCGTCGGGCCAGGTGCCGGGACCGTGGCGGAGCTCCCATTGGAAGGTCGCCTCACCGACCCCGACGCTGTTGCGCGCCGGATCGGGCGGCAGGCGGCGCAGGTGGGTACCGCGGGAGCGCTTCACCATCGTCGCCCCCGGTCGTCTTCGCTCGCGCTCGGCATGCGCCGATTCTATGGGAGTTCGCGGCTCCCCTCCGGCCGCCGTCAGGTCTTGCGCTGGCGGACGATCTCGACCGAGCAGGGGGCGTGCAGGGCGATCGCGGTCGAGACCGAGCCGAGGAGGAACCGGCCGGCCGCCCCGCGCCCGTGCGAGCCGACGAGGATCAGGTCCGCGCCCCAGTCGCGCGCGAGGTCGATGGCCAGCGCGCTCGGCGAGCCAACCGGCGTCTCGGTGCGGACCTCGAGCTGCGGCGCGCGCGCCCGGATCTTGTCGACTGCGGCGGCGGCGTCCGCCGTCGCGCGGGCGACCTCCTCGTCGAGAATCCGGCCGTAGATCGCCGCGCCGGCGAGGAACGGATCCTGGTAGTAGGGATACGGGAAGGCGACCGAGAGGACCAGCACCTCGCTCGCCGCCGGCCAGGGCCGGGAGACCAGCGCTTCGAGCGCCGCGGCGCTCCCTTCGGAACCGTCCGTCGCCAAGAGGATCTTCATCGCGAACCTCCCGGCTCCAATAGACGCCTTTTGCAGCCGCGCCGCACCACCCCCCAGGGCAGGAGCGGCGCGGTGGACGGACGCCGTCGGCTAGCGCTGCGGCAGGACGAGCTCCCAGCCGATGTCGATCAGGTTGGGGTCGGCGATGCGGTTGCGGTTGGCCTCCCAGATCTCGTTCCAGCGCCGGAGGTTGCCCAGCTGGTCGCGGGCGATGCCGGAGAGGGTGTCGCCGGGGCGCACCTTGTAGACGCTCTGGCCGGCGGCGACCTTCGCCACCGGCGCCGGGCCGCTGCCGCCCAGATAGCGGCGCACGATCTGGCGATATTCGTCCGAGGCCTTGAGGCTGCGCACCGCGGAGTTGACCATCTTGAGGAGGGTCGAGGCGCCGCGCCGGACGCCGACGTTGTAGGTCGACTTCGAGAGGTTGAACTCGACGATCTCGAGGCGGCCGCCGAAGTCCTTGATCTCCTCCTGGGCGTAGGGGAAGTCGTAGATGAAGCCGTCGATCTTGCCCTGGTCGAGCAGGTCGAAGTAGCCGTCCTCGTACTTCTCGATCCGCGCCTGCCCGAGGTTCATCCCCTTGACCTCTTCCTCGGCGGCGGGATCGTTGAAGATGCCGATCACCTTGCCGCGCAGGTCCGAGGTCGAGCGAATGCCGCGCCCTTTCTTGACCACCAGGCAGAGGCCGTAGTCGAGGTAGGCCTCCGACCAGTCGACGCCGGTGATCGAGTCGTCGGCGGTGTAGCCCGAGATGATGACGTCGGCCTTGCCGGCGATGAGGCGGGCGGGGAGCTCGGAGTACTTGCCGCCGACGATCACGACATCGTCGACGCCGATCCGCTTCGCCACCGCCTTGGCGATGGCGTAGTCGAAGCCGTCGTAGCGGTTGCCCTCCTTGAACAGCATGGGCGGCGTCCCGGGCTCCGCGGCGACGCGGAGCACGCCGGCGTCGATCACCTTCTGCAGCGAGTCGTCCTGGGCGAAGGCGGCGCCGGCAGCAAGAAGAAAAGAAAAAGCTCCGGTAAAGGAAAGAAGCAGTCTGCCTGTCTTGGTCATGAGAGTCGTGCTCCCTTCACTGCAGTCGAGTGGCAAGAACCGTCGAGCGCTAACCTCTTCGTGAGGCATCGTTTTCCGGACCGAAGTTTCACTGCTGCGACTTCGCGCAGCGGAAGCCGAGGCTCGAGCTGCGGTCGGTGGGGGACTTCGGAATGCGGTTGTAGGTGCGGCCGTCGGAGAGCTCCCAGGAGTCCCAGGAGCCGCCGGCGACCAGCCGCAGGTCCGGTTCCTCTTCGCTGGCCGATGCGGTCCATTCACTGACGTTGCCGGCCATGCCGAGAACTCCGTACGGGCTGCGGTCGCGGGCGTAGCGGCTGTCGGTCACCGCCCAGGTCGGGATCTGCTTGGCGGCGCTGTTCTTCTCGTCGTGCCGGTCGGCGCCGAGAATGTTGACCGTGGCCGGATCGAGGACGTTGCCGGTGGGATAGGAGCGCCCGTCGGTGCCGCGCGCCGCTTTCTCCCATTCGATCGCCGTCGGCAGGCGCGCGCCGGACCAGCGGCAGAAGTTCGCGGCGTCTCCCCAGGCGACGAAGACCACCGGGTTGTCGCGATGGCTGGAGAGGTAGGCGCGGTCTTCCCAGTAGGAGGGGAGCTCGCGCGGGCCGCAGGCGCTGCCGCGCGGGCAGGCGGCGAGAAACTCCTCGTAGCGTCCGTTGGTGACCTCGGTGCGTTCGATCGAGAAGCCCGGCACGTCGATCTCCGCCTGATCGGAGCCGGAGGCGAACAGCCCGCCGGAAACGGCGATCCAGGGCGCATTCGTCGCCGGCCGGTCGGCGGGGGCGCGCGGACTCTCTGCGGGCTTCGACTCGGTGCGCGTCTCGGTCC
>CAZQTL010000001.1:72877-75488 GCA_964595975.1 uncultured Thermoanaerobaculia bacterium
CTCGGTCCCCGGTGCCGCATGCGGACGGTTCCAGGGCAGTTTGTCGGGGGGCACGAAGCGGTAGACCGCGGTCGCGACGAGACCCAGACCGATCAGGAAGAGGAGGAGCTTGCCGAGCGGCGTCAACTTCATCGTCGATCTCCTGGAGCTCCGGCAGGGGAAGGTGGAAGACCCTGGCGCGGAGCGTAGCTGCGGATGCTAGATCAGTTCAGGCTTCGTCCGGAAATACCTTGCCCGGGTTGAGGATCCCCAGCGGGTCGAGCGCCGTCTTGAGGGCGCGCATCGCCGCGATTTCCGGCGCCGGGAGCGCGAGCCCCAGCAGGGAGCGCTGGACGAGGCCGATGCCGTGCTCGCCGGAGATCTTGCCGCCGAGCGCGACCGCCGCCCGGAAGAGCTCCACCTCGGCGCGATCGCGGCGCTCGATCCAGTCCCCCTCGGCGAGGTCGCCGCGCAGCAGGTTGACGTGCAGATTGCCGTCGCCGGCGTGGCCGTAGCAGATCGCGGTGAGCCCCGAACGCGCGGCGGCGGCCCGGGCGGCGAGCACCAGCTCGGCGAGGGCGGCGCGCGGCACGACGGTATCGGCCTCCTTGTAGACCGAGAGCTGCTTCACCGCCTCGCCGATGCGACGGCGGATCTGCCAGAGACGGCGCTGGCCGGCAGCATCGTCGGCGACCAGCGCCGGACTGGCGCCGAGCCCCTGCGCCAGGGCGTCGATGCCGGAAGCCGAGGCGAGGAGCGTGTCGGAGTCGGGCCCGTCGAGCTCGATGAGGAGCATCGCTTCGCAGTCGGCGAGCGCCGGCGGCAGACTCTCGACACGCGCCACGGCAGCGAGCGCCGCGCGTTCGGCGATCTCGCAGGCCGAGGGGTCGAAACCGTCGCTGAAGATGCGCTCGACCGCCGCCGCCGCCGCTTCGAGGGCCGGAAATGGAAGGATCATGGTGAGGGTGGCGGCGGGTTTGGCGAGCAGGCGCAGCGTCGCCGCAGTGACGACGGCGAGCGTCCCCTCGGAGCCGACGAGCAGCTGGGTCAGGTTGTAGCCGGTGGCGTCCTTGCGGTTCTTGCCGCCGGTCGCGAGAAGCGAGCCGTCGGCGAGAACCGCCTCGAGTCCGAGAACGTAGCGCCGGGTGGTGCCGTACTTGGCGCTGCGCGGTCCGGCGGCGTCCTCGGCGATGTTGCCGCCGAGCTGGCAGCTCTCGCGGCTCGACGGATCGGGGGGATAGAACAGGCCGACCTCCTCGACCGCGCGCTGCAGGTCGGCGGTGACGACGCCGGCCTCGGCGACGGCGACGAGATTGCGGCGGTCGATCTCGCGAACCCGGTTCATCCGCTCGAGGCTCAGCACGATGCCGCCGCGAACGGGGAGGGCGCCGCCCGAGAGTCCCGTGCCGGCGCCGCGCGGGGTCACCGGGATGCGGTGATCCTGGGCGAAGCGCAGGATGGTCTGAACCTCACTGGTGGAGATGGGAAGGGCGACTGCCGCCGGCAGAAACCGCAGATCTTCGGTCTCGTCGCGCGCGCAGCGCTCGCGGGCCTCGGCAGAAGTAGTGAAGGAGCCTGGTCCGAGCTGTGCTGCCAGGACGGCGAGATCGGCGCGAGAGGTTGGCGCGGCGTCGGTCACAGCGGGAGACTATCGCCCGGGCGGAGCGCGCAAACAAGTCCGGCGCTCCGACCGGGCGACAGGGCGCGGCCTCAGAAGGTCGCGGTGACGCCGAGATTGACCACCGCCTTCTCTTTCTGCTCGCCGTTCAGGTCGTCCCAGATCGGGATCTGGACGGCGAGGCGGGCGACGAAGCTCCGGCCGAGATCGACCAGAAGACGGGGAGAGAGGAAGAGAATGGCACCGCCGGTATCTGGATCCTCTTCGCCGTCGGCGTCCATTTCGTCCCGGCCGGCGTCGCGCGCGTTGGCTTCGAGCGCGAGGTCCCAACGCTCTCCGAGCTTGTGCTCGTAGCCGAGGTTGGCGAGAAAGGTGTCGCCATAGAGATAGCCGAAGTCGTTGCGATCTGTCTGGCGATACTGCAGCGAACCGTACAGCGTGGAGCGCGCGTCGAGGAGGTGAACTGCCGAGAGTCCTCCGAACCAGTCGGTCGATCCCGTTCCCGGCTGAACGTGCTCGTCGAGTCGTTCTCCTTCCTGGGTAGCTTCGTTCTCGCCCCAGGGCGTCTTGACGCCGGCAACGAGGGAGACCCAACTGCCCTTTCCGAGGCCCTCTTCCCAAGGCGCAGACCAAAGGCGGTAGATGCCGTAGATCTCGGGATCGCCGAGGCCGGAGGCGGCGAGCGACTCGGTTTTCGAGGACAGGTCGCGGTGACTCCAAGGTAGGCGGACGACCGCCTGCAGCCGCTCCGTAAAGCCGTAGGACGCAGTAACGACCAGACGTGTCTCCGTCAGCGTTTCGCGTCCGCCATGCTCTTCATGGCCGTGGGGAAGGGGATGGGCGCCAAGGGTGGACGCCAGGGTGAGAGCCTCAGCTTCATGGTGAGGTGCGTCGGCACCCTGCTCCTTTTCGAGGTATTCGTAGTCCAGCGCGAGATGAAATTGACCCTTGGTGAAGATGTTGGTGCCGAGGGCATTGAACGTGGGGTCGCCGCAGCGACAGACCGAACAGGCG
>CAZQTL010000001.1:75588-108862 GCA_964595975.1 uncultured Thermoanaerobaculia bacterium
CGGCATGTGTCCGGACCCCTGCGTTTGAACAGGAGGCAGCAGCAGGCCTTCCCCGGCGCACAGCCGCAATGGTGGGCTGTCGCTTCCGGCTGGTTCGCCAGGGCCAACGTCGGTGCTGCGAGGTCCAGAACGACAAGCGCGAGGACGGTTCCGGTGAGTCGCGCGAGCCTGACGATCCGGCCGGCGGCGCGCCGGTGCAAGTGCTGTCTCACGGATGCAGGTAGCCGAGCAGCAGCGTCGCCGTGCCAAGGAAGGCGAGGAAGCCGCAGACGTCGGTGGCGGTAGTGACGAAGATCGAGCTGCCCAGGGCGGGGTCGAGGTTGAGGCGGCGGAGGACCAGGGGCACGCCGGCGCCGAAGAAGCCGGCGATCGTCAGGTTGACCGTCTCGGCGAAGAACAGCACGGCGGCGAGCACGGCATTGCGCTCCCAGGCGAGCGCGACGAGCCCGAGCACTGCGCCGGTGCCGATCCCGTTCATCAGGCCGACCAGCGTCTGCCGCAGGAGGACGCCGCCGGCACGGCGCAGGTCCATCTCGCCGAGGGCCAGGGCGCGCACCATCACCGTCAGGGTCTGGGTGCCGGCGTTGCCTCCCATTCCGGCGACGATCGGCATGAAGACCGCGAGCACGACGTACTTCGAGATCGTCTCCTGGAACTGACTGACCACCGCCGCGGCGAGGAAGGCGGTGGCCAGATTGACCAGCAGCCACGGCAGGCGCAGCCGGACGGAGCGCATCGCGGTCGACGACACGCCCTCCTGCACGCTCAGGTTGGCGAGGCGGTAGAGGTCCTGGGTGGCCTGCGCCTCGACGACGTCGAGGACGTCGTCGACGGTGATCGCGCCGGTGAAACGGCCCTCGCTGTCGACGACCGGGATCATCAGCAGGTCGTAGCGCGAGAAGACCTGCGCCACCTCTTCCTCCGGCGTGTCGACCCGGACGGTCACGACCTCGGTCGACATGATCTCGCGCAGCGGCCGGCCGGCGCCGGCGGTGACCAGCTGCCAGAGCGAGACGATCCCCAGGAGGTGCAGGCGCTCGTCGGTGATGTAGAGGTAGAACAGCCGCCGTCCCTCGGCGAGCTGGCGCACCTGCTTCAGGGTTTCGTCGACGGTCTGCTCGGCGGAGAAGTGCGGCGCTTCCGGATCCATCAGTCCGCCGGCGGTCGCCGCACCGTAGTGCAGGAGGTTGGCGAGCTGATTCGCCGACTGCCGGTCGAGCAGGCCGAGGACCGCCTGGGCGCGGTCTGCCTCCAGGTGCTCGAGGAGGTCGACGGCGTCGTTGGCGGAGATCTGCCGCAGGAGGTCGGCGAGCGCGGCGTCGTCGAGCTTGGCGAGCACCGTCGCCTGCATGTCGGGCGCGAGCTCGGCGACGGTGCGCCCGGCGATCTTGAGCTCGAGCAGCGTCTCCATCAGGCGGTCGCGCTCGTCCGGCGTGAGCAGCGGCACGAGACGCGCGAGGTCGGCGGGGTGGAGCCGCGCCAGCAGGCGTCGCGCCGGCCGCTGCTCCGGCCGGCGCAGCAGACGCAGGATCAGGCGCTGCCGGTGACTTCCGGCAGCGCTGCGGCGGGCGCTCGCGATGGCCTCGTTCTGCACGACGTGGATGTTAGAGTAATTCGCGATGATCCAAGAGCTTTTCCGTATCGGCCCGATCGTCATCAGCCCGTTCGGCGTGATGCTGGTCCTGGCCTTCTTCTCCGGGTACCTGCAGCTCAAGCGCGGCATGAAGCGGCTGGGAGTGGGCGACGAGGAGGACGCCAGCTCGATTCTGTTCGCCGCCGGAGTCGGCGGCATCGTCGGCGCCAAGGTCTACTACGCGATCCTCTACGGCGACTGGCACCTGTTGCTCGACCGCTCCGGTCTCGTCTGGTACGGCGGCTTCCTGCTCGCCACCGTGGCGGTGATCTGGGTCGTGCGGCGGCGGCGCCTGCCGTTCTGGCCGCTGCTCGACGCCGCGACCCCGGCCCTCGCCCTGGGCTACGCGGTCGGGCGGATCGGCTGCTTTCTGGTCGGCGACGACTACGGTCGCCCGAGCGACCTGCCGTGGGCGGTCGCCTTCGCCAACGGTCTGCCGCCGACCACCGCCGGCTACCTGCGCTCGGAGTTCGGAGTGCCTGTCCCGCCCGGAGTGCCGGACGACCAGCTCCTGCGCGTCCATCCGACCCAGCTCTACGAAACAGCGATGGCCCTGGTCATCGCCTGGTTCGGCTGGCGCCTTCTGCGCGGACCGCGCGGCCGCCAGGCCGGGCGCACGGCGCTGGCGGTTTTCGCCGGACTGGCGGTCGAGCGCTTCCTGGTCGAATTCGTGCGCGCGAAGGACGACCGCTTCCTCGCCGGCCTGACCCTCGCGCAGGCGATCAGCCTGGCGATCCTGATCCTGATGGCGCTGCTCTGGGTGGGACGCCGGCGGATCTGGAGCCGCGACACCTCCGTGACGGCCGCGGAACCGGCTTGAGCCCTCGGGACCTGCCGCCGCGCCTGCTGTCGATCGCCGGCTCGGACTCGAGCGGAGGGGCCGGCGTGCAGGCCGACCTCAAGGCATTCGCCGCCCACGGCGGATACGGCATGACGGCGATCACCGCCATCACCGCGCAGAATACGCTCGGAGTGACCGCGGTGCAGTCGCTGGCGCCGGCGCTCGTCGCCGCGCAGATCGACGCCGTTTTCGCCGATCCGGGCGTCGATGCGGTCAAGATCGGCATGCTCGCCGACGGGGCGATCATCGCCGCGGTCGCCGGCTGCCTCGCGGCGGCGAGAGGCGCCTGCGCCGCGTTGCCGATCGTGCTCGATCCGGTGATGGTGGCCAAGAGCGGCGACCCGCTGCTCGATGCCGGCGCGGTCGACGAGCTGCAGCGACTCTTTCCCCTCGCCTCGCTGTTGACGCCGAATCTGCCCGAGGCGGAGCGCCTGGCCGGCGGACCGGCGGGCACGCCGGAAGCGCGCGAGCGGCTCGTGCGGCGCCTCGGCGAGCGCAGCGCGGCGGTCCTGCTCAAGGGGGGCCACAACGAGGGCGACGAGGTGGTCGATCTGCTCTGGGACGGATCCCGGCTGCATCGGTTCGTTCACCCGCGATTGCGCAGCCGCTTCACCCACGGCACCGGCTGCACGCTGTCGTCGGCGATCGCCGCGCGCCTCGGGCGCGGCGAGTCGCTGGTCGCGGCGGTCGGTGGCGCGATCGACTGGCTGCACGAAGCGATCGCGCGCGCGATCCCGATCGGCGCGGGAGTGGGCCCGGTCGATCCTTTCTGGCGGCAGCGGCGGGTCGCCGGCCCGGCCGGCGAGAGAGCCGCTGACGGCGCCGCCAGCGAGTGCTTCGCATGAGCGGCGCCGGAGCGGTCGACCTCCTGGTGGTGGGGGCGGGCCCGACCGGCATCGGCCTCGGTGCCGAAGCGGTGCGGGCCGGGCTATCGACCTTGCTCGTCGACCGCGGTCCGTTGGTCGCTTCTCTGGTCGACTATCCGGCCGAAATGCTCTTCTTCACCACCCGCGATCGCCTCGAGATCGCCGGCGTGCCGTTCGCGATCCCCGAGGACAGGCCGAACCGGCGTCAGGCGGTGGCCTACTATCAGGCGGTCGCCGCCACCTACCGGTTGCCGCTCGCGCTCCACGAGGACGTCGTCGCGATCCGGCGCGAAGGCGACGGCTTCGTTGTCTCCTCCCGGGGACGCTCCGGGGAGGTTCATCGGCGCGCCCGGGCGGTCGCGGTGGCTTCGGGCTACTTCTGCAATCCGCTCCGCCTCGGCGTCCCAGGAGAGAACCTCCCCTGGGTGCACAGCCGGTACCGCGAGCCACTGTCCCATTTCGGGGACTCGGTGGTCGTCGTCGGCGGCGGCAACTCGGGTGCGGAGGCGGCGCTCGACCTCTTCCGCCACGGCGCCCGGGTCACCCTGGTGCACCATGGCCCGGCGCTCAAGGAGACGGTGAAGTACTGGGTGAAGCCCGATATCGAGAACCGCATCGCAGCGGGAGAGATCCGGGCGCTGCTGGGCAGCGAGGTCGTCGGGTTCGGCGACGGCACGGTGCAGGTCCGGACGGGGCCGCACGGACGGATCGAGGAGGTCCGGGCGGAGGCGGCCTACGTTCTCATCGGATACGCTCCCGAGACGGCCATTCTCGAAGCTGCGGGGGTGGCCGTCGATCGGGCCAGCGGCGCGCCGGAATTCGACCCGGAGAGTTGCGAGACGGCCGTGCGCGGGCTCTACGTTGCGGGAACGATCCAGGCGGGGAGAGAGACCCACTGGATCTTCATCGAGAACTCACGCGATCACGGGGTTCGGATCGCCGCCCATCTGGCCGCTCGCCTTCGTGGTACGCCGATTGCAATTGCCGGGGAATCCGCTGGCCGCTAGCCGGTCGCCCATGAGACCGCTCCCAAAGGAGACCGAAGCATGAACTTGCCGATCGTTCGCCGGAGTACCGCAGCTCTCGCCGCCCTCTTCGCCGCCGCCTCGGGCCTCTCCGCTCAGGCGTCGGGAACTCCGGCGGCCGCCGGCGCACCCCTTTTCGGGGAGACCGTCGAGGTCAGGGTCATCAACGTCGAGGTGGTCGTCACCGACAAGGACGGCCTGCCCGTGACCGGCCTCCAGCCGAACGACTTCCTGCTCAAGGTGGACGGCGAGCAACTGCCGATCCAGTACTTCACCGAAGTGCGCGGGGGCGACGCCATCGAGGGACCGGCCGACGAGCCGGTCATCCCCGGCGTGCCCCAACTTGCTCCCGGAACGCCGGTCGGCACCAGCTATCTCGTCTTCATCGACGACTTCTATCCGCTGCAGCGCGATCGCGACAAGGTGATCGAGCGGATCTCCGCCGACCTCGGACGGCTCGGGCCGGAGGACCGGATGGCGGTCGTCGCCTATGACGGCCTGCGGCTCGAGATGCTCTCCTCCTGGTCGCAGTCGGTGCCCGAGCTCGAGCGGGTCTTCCGCAAGGCGATGACCCGTCCGGCCAAGGGACTGCAGCGTGAGGCCGACGATCGCCGGTTCACCCACGACGCGCGTTCGGACCGCTTCACGGGCAACCGTCCCCGGCTCCTCGACTCGACGCAGATGCGCCTCGACACGGACGAGCGTGCCTACGCCGAGACTCTGCAGGAGCAGCTGCAGGGCATCGTCGCGGCGGCTTCCTCGGCGCTGCGCGGCTTCGCCAACCCGCCCGGACGCAAGGTCTTCGTCATGCTGGCCGGCGGCTGGCCCTACGATCCGGTGCAGTACGCGATCAACGACTACAGCCGCACGGTGCTCGAGTCGCAGCTCAAGCGGGGCGACGAGTTGCTCGCGCCGCTCATCGGCACGGCGAACCAGCTCGGCTACACCATCTATGCGGTCGACGTCCCTGGCCTGACCGAGGAGACGGCCGCCAGCGCCGAGTACGCCGCCGGTTCCAATTTCAGCGACCGCAACACGCTCTTCCAGCGCGAGAACAACGTGCAGTACACGCTGCAGTACGTGGCCACCGAGACCGGCGGCAAGGCGCTGCTCAACGGCCAGCGCGAGGAGGTCCTGGCGCAGGTCGCCGAGGACACACGCTCGTACTACTGGATCGGCTTCGCTCCCACCTGGCAGGGCAACGACTCGGCGCACAAGGTGGCGCTCTCCACCCGCGTGGATGGGCTGCGCATCCGCAATCGCGCCGGCTACGTCGATTTCTCGTCCAAGAGCCAGACCAGCATGGCGGTCGAGAGCATCCTGCTGTTCGGCGCCGGCCCCGGCTCGGCGCCGCTTCCGCTCGAGGTCGGAACGCCCACCAGGGTCTCCGGCAACCGGATGAACGTGCCGGTCACCCTGCGCATCCCGCTGTCCCAGCTCACCTCCATCGCCACCGAGAAGGGGGTCAGCGCCGAGGTCGAGCTGCGGATCGCCGCCCTCGACGAGCGCGGCGGCCGGTCCGAGATCCCGGTGATTCCGATCCGCCTCGACATGCCGGGCAAGGCGCCCGCCGGCGCCTATGCCACCTACACCACGATCGTCCAGCTTCGCCGGGCGAGGAACGAGCTGGTTCTGGCGGTCTCCGACCCGGCGGGCGGCGCGATCTACTCGGCGAGGGCCGAAGTGAACCCCTGATTCTCCAGACCTGATCGATGACGCCGGGAAATCCGGCGGATGCACATCGGTTTTTCCGAGGAACTGACTTTCATGAAGAGAATGTCGCTGCTTCGCCCGATCCTGTTCTGTGTGGCAGCTCTCGCCGCACCGGGACTTCCCGCGCACCTGGCAGCCCAGGGCGCCGCTTCCGCGTCGCCGAAGGCGGCGGCACCGGCGGCGCCCGCCGCGCAGACGGAGGCCCCGCCCGCTCCGGCCATCGGCGCGGGAGACTTCTTCGAGTCGATCGACGTCAATGTCGTCAACCTCGATGTCTACGTCACCGACAAGAAGGGCAACCGCGTCAGCGGGCTGACGCGCGACGACTTCGAGATCTTCGAAGACAAGAAGCCGATGGCGATCACCAACTTCTACGCCGTCGAGGAGGGTCGCCCGGTGCCGACTGCCGAGGAGATCGCGAATCCCGCTCCGCCGTCGCCGACGGCGGTTCCGGGCATGCCGCCCGAGATTCCCGAGGACCAGCGGCTCCATCTCGTGGTCTACATCGACAACTTCAACATTCACCCGTTCAGCCGCAACAAGACGTTCACCGCGCTGCGCGAGTTCCTGCGCTCGGACCTGACTCCCGGCGACCGGGTGATGCTCATCACCTACGACCGCGAGCCGCATGTGCGCCGGGCCTTCACGTCGGATCCGCAGGTCATCGCCTCGGCGCTGTTCGAACTCGAGAAGCTCAACGCCTTCGCGACCCAGAACGACTCGGACCGCCGCGACCTGCTGCGCGATCTCGACGACATCAAGGACCAGAACCAGGCGATCACCCGCGTGCGGTCGTACGCCGAGTCGCTGTTCAACGACCTGCAGTTCTCGATCGATTCGCTGAAGAACACCGTGAGCTCGCTCGCCGGACTGCCCGGCCGCAAGGCGGTGCTCTACGTGAGCGACGGGCTGCCGATGATCGCCGGTCAGGACGTCTTCCAGTACGTCCAGGAGAAGTTCTCCGGCAGCTCGTCGACGGCGATCATGGAGAGCCTCACCTATGACGCCTCGCGGCGCTACCAGGAGCTCATCGCGCAGGCCAACGCCAACCGGATCTCGTTCTACACCATCGACGCGGAGGGCCTGAAGACCTCGTCGTCGATCTCGGCCGAGAACCGCAGCGCCAACACCAGCGGCATGGTCGATTCGATCCACAACAGCAACATGCTCGCGCCGTTGCAGATGATCGCCGAGCAGACCGGCGGCAAGGCGATCTACAACACCAACGACGCGACGAAGGGCCTGCTCACCATCGCCGGCGATTTCAAGACCTACTATTCCCTCGGTTACAGCCCCGTGCACGCCGGCGACGGGCGCTACCACAAGGTCGACGTGCGCACCAAGCGCAAGGACCTGGTGGTCCGGCATCGCGACGGCTACCGCGACAAGACGACCGAGGCGAAGATGTCGGACGGCGTCGTCTCGGCCCTGTTCTTCGACGCCGAGAGCAACAGCATGGAGATCGAGGTCAAGCGCGGCGTCGAGACCCGGCGCGACGACGGCCTCTTCACCGTGCCGATGGAGATCCGCATCCCGATCGGCAAGCTGGTGCTGGTGCCGGCGGAGGGCCTGCGTCAGGCCCGGGTGCGGGTCTTCTTCGCCGCCATGGACGGCGAAGGCGGCATGTCCGAAGTGCAGAGCTCGATCGTGCCGATCACCATTCCCGAAGCCGAGGTCGCGACGGCCGTCAAGCAGGTCTACGTCTACGGGATATCGCTTATGATGCGCAAGGGGCCGCAGAAGCTCGCCGTCGGCGTTCGCGACGAGGTTGGCGCCACCCAGTCCTTCACGGTGCGCACGATGAATATCGGCAGCAAGGGATGACCCCGCCGGCAGCCTGGCTCGCGCGGCTGCAGAACCTGGGCTCGGCCTACTTCGCCGTGCTGCGGGCCGAAGTGGGAGCTGCGCTCCAGGATCTCTCCGCCTCCGGACGGAGTCTGCTCCGCGCCGCGGTGCTCTTCACCGTCACCCTCGCCCTGGGATTCTGGACGGTCGGCCTGCTGGTCTACTTCATGATCGAGATGCTGGCGCTCTGGCTGCCGCGCTGGGGCGCGGTCGGCATCGTCTTCGCGCTCTTCCTCCTCGGCACCGTGGCGTTCGCTGCGGCCAGCGTGTCGCGGGCGCGCGCCATCGAGGCTCCGACGGCGATGCTGGAGCGTCGATGGCGCGACCATTCCGCCTGGTGGCAGGGGAGGATCGGCGGGTCGGGCGACGAGGGCGACGACGAGGAGGCGCCGTGAGCGACGAGCGGACCGAGCTCGAGGCGCGGCGCGAGCGCTTCGCATCCGGCCTCGACGAGCTGCGCGGCAACCTGCACGAGGAGCTCGGCTGGGCGCCGAAGGGGCTGCGCTGGATCGTCCCGATCGTCGCGCTGGCGGTGGGCGTCGTCGCCGGCGTAGCCCTCAAGCGGAACCTGCCGCGCCTGCGCGACGGCGAGCGGTCGCCGCGCCGGCGGCGCTGACCCGCCGCGCCGTCAGCGCGCCGGCGAAGCTTCGCCGCAGCACGAAAGTGGAGGCAACATGCGTGTACTGACCGCAGCCGAGGCGCGAGCCTTCGACCGCTGGGCGATCGACGAGCTCGGCGTTCCGGCGCTCGTGCTGATGGAGAACGCCGCGCTGGCTCTCGCCGAGGCGATCGCCTCCGGCGATGGCGACGCGCGGCGCGTGGCCATCTTCTGCGGTCCGGGCAACAACGGTGGCGACGGACTGGCGCTCGCTCGGCAGCTGATCACTCGCGGCTACGAGGTCGGGCTCTTCCTCGCCAACTTCGGCCGGCCGCTGTCGGACGATTGCGCTCGCCAGCTGGCGATCTGCCGGGCGATGAACCTGGCCGTCTTCGAGCTCGGGAGCGACTGGCGCGAGAGCGCGGCTTCGGCGGCGACCGCCGACCTGGTGGTCGATGCCCTGTTCGGCACCGGCCTCGAACGTCCGTTGCGCGCCCCCTATGCGGCGCTGGTGGAGTGGCTGAACGAGCTG
This sequence comes from uncultured Thermoanaerobaculia bacterium, assembly GCA_964595975.1. Classification (GTDB taxonomy): domain Bacteria; phylum Acidobacteriota; class Thermoanaerobaculia; order Multivoradales; family JAGPDF01; genus JAGPDF01. The sequence continues at coordinate 84,642 of CAZQTL010000001.1, forward strand.
CCGCTGCCGCGCCTGGCGGTCGACATCCCGAGCGGGCTCGACGCCAGCCGGGCGCAGCCGATCGGGCCGGCGATCCGCGCCGACGCGACGGTGACCTTCGGCGCGCCGAAGATCGCCCATCTCCTGCTGCCCGCCGCCGAGTGGGTCGGGGAGCTCTCGGTGGCCGATCTCGGCGTGCCGTTCGAGGCCAGCCCGGCCGCCGCCGGAGACCTCGAAGTACTGACCGGCGAGGATCTCGCTCACGCCCTGCCGGCGCGGGCCGCCGGGGCGCACAAGGGGGAGTTCGGCCACCTGCTCCTCGTCGCCGGCTCACGCGGCAAGGCAGGGGCGGCGATCCTCGCGGCGGGGGCCGCCGTGCGGGGCGGCGCGGGTCTGGTCACGGTCGCCACCGTCGAAGCGGCCTGGTCGGCGATCGCCGGCGCCGTGCCGGAGGCGATGAGCCTGCCGCTCGCAGCGGACGCCGCGGGCGGGTTGCCGTTCGCCGCCCTGGCCAGGCTCCTCGAAGCCGCCGAGGCGCGCGATGTGCTGGCGGTCGGGCCCGGTCTCGGGCAGGCCCCCGGGACCTTCCGGCTGGTGCGCAGTCTCGTCCTCGGCGCGAGCGGCGTGCCGGTGGTCCTCGACGCCGACGGCCTGAATGCGTTCGCCGAGTCTCCGCCGGGGGAGGGCCCGCGCAAGGGACGGACGGCCAAGGGGGGGCTGAGCCTGCTCGCCCAGCGCCGCGCGCCGACGATCCTGACGCCGCATCCGGGCGAGCTCGGCCGGCTTCTGGGCTGCTCGACCGCCGAGGTCGAAGCCGACCGCCTCGCCAGCGTCCGCCGGGCTGCCGAGCTCTCGGGGGCGATCGTCGTGCTCAAGGGCGGCCGGACGCTCGTCGGCCTCCCGTCGGGGGAGGTCGCGATCAACACCACTGGCAATCCCGGCATGGCCTCCGGCGGCAGCGGCGACGTCCTGACCGGCCTGCTGGCCGCGCGGCTCGCGCAGGGCGACGATCCGGTCTTCGCGGCGCACCTCGCGGTACACTTGCACGGTCTGGCCGGCGACCTCGCGGTCGCGGCCGGGGTGGGTCCGGCGGTGCCGGCGGGGACCCTCGCCGAGTATCTGCCGCAGGCCTACAGCAAGCTCGGCAAGGCATGAGGATCTGGCACACTGCGAGCGCCGCCGAGACCCGCGCTCTCGGCGCCGGGCTGGCGCGGGAGCTCCTGCCGGCGCGCTGTCTCCTGCTCTTCGGAGACCTCGGCGCCGGCAAGACCTGCTTCGCCCAGGGGGTCGCCGCCGGACTGGGACTGGATCCCGGCGAGGTGCAATCGCCGACCTTCGCGCTGCTGCGCGAGCACGAGCTGCCGGCGGCGGCGGGCGCGACGGGAGGCCTGGCCCACCTCGACCTCTACCGGCTGCGGCCGGAAGAGGCCGCCGCCTGCGGTTTCGAGGAGGTCCTGCTCGGGCCGGGGGTGAAGATCGTGGAATGGGCGGAGCGCCTGCCGTTCTCCGTGCCCGGCGCTCTCGCCCTGACGCTGCGCGAACTGGAGGACGGGCGGCGGGAGATCGCCGAAATGGCGGAACCGCCCGCGTCTGCAAGCAACTGACGACGGTTACCGGAGAGGAAGGCAAGAGAGATGGCTATTCGGAAAGTTGGAGTTCTGGGCTGCGGCCTCATGGGATCGGGGATCGCCGAAGTGGCGGCGAAGGCGGGCTTCGACACGGTCGTTCGCGAAGTGTCGGAAGCGCTGCTCGAGAAGGGCATGGGCAAGATCCGCGGCTCGCTGGGCAAGGCGGTCGAGAAGGGCAAGATGACCGCCGAGGAGCGTGACGCGGTCCTCGGCCGGATCCACGGCACGACCGGCTTCGAGGCGCTGGCCGACTGCGACCTCGTGGTCGAGGCGATCGTCGAGAACCTCGACGAGAAGAAGGCGACCTATGCGGCCCTCGACAAGGTCGCGAAGCCGACCGCCATCTTCGCCTCGAACACCTCGTCGCTCACCGTGACGCAGCTCGCCATGGCGACCTCCCGCCCGGCGCGCTTCGTCGGCCTGCACTTCTTCAACCCCGTGCCGGTCATGAAGCTGGTCGAGGTCGTCCGCACGCTCCTCACCGAGGACGCTGCTCTCGCCGAGATCGACGAGTTCTGCCGCGCCATCGGCAAGACGCCGGTCGCCTGCAAGGACAACTCCGGATTCATCGTCAACCGCCTGCTGGTGCCCTACCTCCTCGACGCCATCCGCGCGCTCGAGGAGGGGGTGGGCTCGGTCGCCGATATCGACGAGGGGATGAAGCTCGGCTGCGGCTACCCGATGGGGCCGTTCCAGCTGCTCGATTTCGTCGGCCTCGACACGACCTACTTCATCGCCAACATCATGTTCGAGGAGTACCGCGAGAAGCGCTTCGCGCCGCCGCCGCTCCTCAAGCAGATGGTCCAGGCCGGCCGGCTCGGCAGGAAGAGCGGGCGCGGCTTCTACGACTACGCCAAGTGACCGCCGCGGACCCGGCGGGCGAGGCTGGTAGGATCGGGCTCCACCCGATGACCCGTCCCGCCGTCCGATGCCAGAACTGAACCTTGCCGAAGAGGGGCTGGAGCTCCTCTTCGGCACCCGCGACGAGAATCTCCGCCGGATCGAGACCGCCTTCGGGGTCGAGCTCGCGGCGCGCGGCAGCCATGTCTCGGTCGACGGCGAGGCCGGAGCCGTGCAATCGGTTTCGCGGCTCCTCGAGCAGCTTTCCCGTCTGATCGAGAAGGGCTATCAGTTGCGCAGCGAGGACGTCCAGACGGCGATCCGGGTGATCCGCGAGGCGCCGGAGACGTCGTTGGTCGACTTCTTCGCCGGCGAGGCTGCGGGGGCGACGGCGACGGCGACCCGGCGGCTGATCGCGCCGCGGAGTCTCAACCAGCAGGCCTACGTCAAGGCGATGACCGAACACGACATGGTCATCTCGGTCGGGCCCGCCGGCACGGGAAAGACCTATCTCGCGGTGGCGATGGCGGCCGCCGCGCTGGTCGAGAAGCGTGTCAAGCGCCTGGTTCTGGCGCGGCCGGCCGTCGAGGCGGGGGAGAAGCTCGGATTCCTTCCCGGCGACCTGGCGGAGAAGGTGAACCCCTATCTGCGGCCGCTGTACGATGCCCTCTACGACATGCTCGGCTACGAGAAGGTCGGCCGGATGCTGGAACGCGGCATGATCGAGGTCGCGCCGCTCGCCTTCATGCGCGGCCGGACGCTGAACGACGCCTTCGTCATCCTCGACGAGGCGCAGAACACGACGCCGGAACAGATGAAGATGTTCCTCACCCGGATCGGCTACAACTCGCGCGCGGTCATTACCGGCGACATCACCCAGACCGACCTGCCGAAGTCGATCGTCTCCGGTCTGCGGGAGGCGATCGACGTCCTCTCCGGCGTCGACGGGATCGCTTTCGTGCATTTCGACGAGCGCGACGTGGTGCGCCACCCGCTGGTGCAGAAGATCGTCGCTGCGTACGACCGCCACTCCCGCCAGGGAGCCGTCCAGCCGTGACCGCCGAAGTGGCGCTCGCGGGCGCCGGACGCTTCCCTCGCCTGAATGCCCGGGCGCTCGGCGGCTGGCTGGAGAAGCTCGTCGAGGAGCTGGCGCCGGCGGCCGACTCGGTCGGTGTGCGCTTCGCCGGAGACCGCACGGTGCGCCGTCTGAACCGCGATTTCCGGGACAGGGACAAGGCCACCGACGTGCTTTCGTTTCCCGGCGAGGAGTCGCCGGAGGGCCGGCATCTCGGGGACATCGTGATCTCCATTCCGACCGCCGAGCGCCAGGCGGAGGAACGCGGCGCGACGCTGGAGGAGGAGGTCAAGCTCCTGCTGCTGCACGGCGTCCTGCACTGCCTCGGCTACGACCACGAGACCGACCGGGGCGAGATGGAGCGGCTCGAGCGCCGCCTCCGGCGGCGCTGGCTGAAAGGCGACGGCGCCGCATGAGCGAAGCCCCTGCCTCGCCCGCGCCCTATCTCTGGCTCGCCCTGTTCCTTCTCGCGGCCCTGCCGCTGCTGTCGCTCGCCACGGTGCTCCTCGAGCGCTCCGGCCCGATCCGGCTGCGTCACTGGGTGGAGGAGACCGGCGGGCGCCTGCGCCGCCTGTGGGAGGATCCGGCCCGCTTCGGTCTCTACCGCTACCTGCTCAACATCACCGCCAAGCTCCTGCCGCTGGCGCTCTGCGTGGCGCTCGGCACGGCAGGAGAGCGGATGGGCATCGCGCGACCGTACCTCTATGCAGTGGCGGCAGTCGCGCTGGTCGTCGCGCTCTCCGAGATCGCCGGCCGGCGGCTGCTGCGCAAGAGCCCCGAGGCAGCGCTGGCGTCTCTCACCTGGGTCTATCGCGGCGCCTTCTACGTCTTCTCGCCGGTCGTCGGGCTCCTCGGTCCGCTCCTCGGCACGCCGCGGGACCTGGTGGACGACCGCGACGAGGACGACGAAGCCTCCGAGGAGGAGGTCGAGGCGTTCATCGAGGTCGGCACTCAGGAGGGCATCCTCGAACCGGAGGATCGCGACCTCGTCTGGGGGGTGGTGGACTTCGGCGACACCCAGGCCCGCAGCGTCATGACGCCGCGGGTCGACATGGTCTGCGGGCGGATCACCGATTCGCTCGATCGCCTGGCGGAGATCTTCACCGAATCCGAATACTCGCGCCTGCCGCTCTACCGCGACTCGGTGGATCAGATCGTCGGCGTCCTCCACCTGCGCGACCTCTTCCGCGCGCTGCGCACGGCGCCGCGTCCGGCGCTCGAGTCCATCGTCCAGACGCCCTACTTCATCCCCGGGACGAAGCACCTCGGCGAGCTGCTCAAGGAGCTGCAGGCGCGGCGTCAGCAGATGGCGATCGTGCTCAACGAATTCGGCGGCACCGAGGGCCTGGTGACCATCGAGGACGTCATCGAGGAGATCGTCGGCGAGATCGCCGACGAGCACGACGACGAACAGCCGGAGAACCGGCTGCTCGAGGACGGGAGCCTGCTGCTCGACGGCCGCGCGCTGCTCGACACCCTCGACGAGTTCTTCGGCGTCACTCCGGCGGAGGACGGCTACGAGACCGTCGGCGGTCTGCTGTCGGGCATCTCCGGCAAGGTTCCCGCGGCGGGATCGACGCTCTACCATTCCGGCCTGCAGTTCGACGTCGAGAAGGCCGACGATCGCCGCGTGCTCGCGGTCCGGGTGCGACGCCCCGGGATGAAGGAGATTCCCATTGGCTAAGGCAGGCACCGTCGCGCTGGTCGGGCGACCGAATGCAGGAAAATCGACGCTCGCCAACCGCCTGCTCGGCGAACGGCTGTCGATCGTCTCCGACAAGCCGCAGACGACGCGGCACCGGATGGTCGGCATCCTGACCCGCGAAGAGGGTCAGATCGTCTTCTTCGACACGCCGGGAATCCATCGCCCGATGCACCGGATGAACCGCGAGATGGTGCGCGAGGCCGCGGACGCCCTGGGCGAGGCCGACGTCGTCTGCCTGCTGACCGACGTCTCGCAGCCGTTCGGCAAGGGCGAGGCCTTCCTGCTCGACCTGGTGTCGAAGGCGAAGCAGCCGAAGATCGCCCTGCTCAACAAGATCGACCTGGTGAAGAAGAACAGGCTCCTGCCGATGCTCGAGCGCTACGGCAAGGACGGGATCTTCGACGCCATCATCCCGATCTCGGCGGAGACCGGCGACGGATGTGACCACCTCCTCCGCGAGCTCTGGAAGCTTCTGCCTGACGGTGAGCCGCTCTACGACCCGGAGCTGCTGACGATCCACCCCGAGCGCTTCCTGGTCGCCGAACGCATCCGCGAGAAGATCCTGCGCGAGACGCGGAACGAGCTGCCGTTCTCGACCGCGGTGCTGCTCGAGCGCTGGGAGGATCCCGGGCCGGACAAGGCGCTGCGCATCCACGCCGCGCTCCTCGTCGAGCGCGAGTCACAGAAGAAGATCCTCATCGGCCATCACGGCGACATGGTGAAGACCATCGGCACCGCGGCGCGGCACGACCTCGAGGAGTTCCTCGGCAGGAAGGTCTTCCTCGACCTGCGCGTCCGCACCGAGGACGACTGGCGCGAAAACCCCCGCATCATCGCCGACATCAAACGCGACCTCCACGCCGGCACGACGCTCGATGTCGACGACCTCGCCGGGTCGGCGGAGAGCGACGACGCCGAAGATGGCTTCCCCGACCTCGACCAACTCGACTGACACCGCAACCGGATCGCGCCATTCGATGGAGGTTTCGATGCGCCTTCGCGTCCGCTTCTGCACGCCTGCCCTCGCCTTGCTCTTCGCTGCGGCGCCTGTCGCCCATGCGCAGAGCCTGCCGCCCTACGTGCCGCTGCCGCCCGGCCTGGCCTTCGCCTCGCCGGAGTCCCTGGCCTTCGAGGAGCGCGGGGAGGCCGAGTTCTGGATGAAGGAGGGGGTCACCGAGACCCGGCAGGGCCGGCACTGGCGCGGGTACCTCGCCTTTGCCTCCGGCGCGAATCCAGGGGCGGCTGCCACCTGGGCTGCCTGGCGTCCGGCGCTCGAGAAGTCCGGCTTCAAGCAGGGCGGCAACGACGGCGCCACCACCTGGACGCTGAAGCGGGTGGACGGCGGCGTCGAGAGCTGGCTGAAGGTCGCGCTCGGCGACTACCAGGATCCGCTCCTCGAGCTGATCGAGATCACGACCGCAGCGCCGACGTTCGCGATCGTTCCGCCCGCCGCGCAGCCCGAAAGATTCGGCGCCCAGGAGGACTTTCCCTTCCTCGGTCACTTGCCAGGAATGAGGCTGGTCCAGTCGGTTGCGGTCGCCGAGCCGCTCGACGTCACGGTCACCGGAGTCGACGCCGAGACGGTCTTCGCCGGGACCAGCCATGTCGTCAAGAGCTACGCTGCCGATCCGGCGCTCTCCCGCCTCCAGTTTGCCGAGCTCTATGGCGCGGCGCTCGAGAAGGCGGGGTGGAAGGTCCGACCGCGGGCTCCCGGTTCGGCCGCCGGCGAGGGGGCGCTCATCGCTTCGTATTCGAAGAACGGCAGGTCGATCTGGGCCTCGCTCCGGCGCTCTTCGCCGGATAGCGACCAGGGAGCCACCCTGGCGGTCGCCGACCTCGGAGCGGAGAACTGGGCGGCGAAGCTCGCTCGGGACTGCCGCCTGCCGCTCTATGGCGTTCACTTCGACTTCGGGAAGGCGACCCTGCGCTCCGAATCGGAGGTCGAATTGGAGCGCGCCCGCTCCCTGCTCGCGTCGGAGGCTGCGCTGGCGGTCACGGTCGAAGGACACACCGACGCCGTCGGCAGCGACGAGGCGAACGTCGCCCTCTCCGAGGCCCGCGCGCGGGCGGTGATGCAGTGGCTGACGGCGCACGGCATCCCGGCGGCGCGGCTCGCCGCGAAGGGGTGGGGCGAGGCGCGCCCGGTCTCGACCAACGACACCGACGCCGGCCGGTCGCTCAATCGTCGCGTCGAACTGCGCCGAACGGGCTGCGAGAAACCGTAGCGGGAACTAGGCGACGCCGTTCTGGGCCACGAGCTTGCGCACCAGGGCGATGTTGTCGCGGTGGCCGGTGAGGCGGGCGGTGACCCGGCCGCGGATGGGGTAGCCCAGAAGGTAGAGATCCCCGATGATGTCGAGGATCTTGTGGCGGACGAACTCGTCGGGGAAGCGCAGCTCGGTGTTCACCACGTGGTCTTCGCCGACGAGGATGAAGTTGTCGAGGCGTCCGCCTGAACCCAGCCCCAGCTCGTTCATCATCTTGAGGTCGCGCAGGAAGCCGAAGGTGCGGGCCGGGGCGATCTCGCGCTTGTAGGCGTCGAAACCGGTCAGCGTGAAGTCGTAGAACTGCTCGCCGATCGGCGGCGGGTAGCGCAGGAGGTAGGAGACGGCGAAGCCGTCGAACGGCTCGAGGGTGAGCGTCTTGTCGCCCGAGCCGACCTCGTAGCGCCGGTCGACCACGAACTCCTGCCGCGGCTCGTCCTGCTCCTCGACGCCGATCTCCTCGATCGTGCGGCAGAACTCCGCCGCCGAGCCGTCGAGCACCGGCACCTCGCCGTGCACCTTGACCAGCAGGTTGGTGATCCCCGACGCGTGCAGCGCCGAGAGCAGATGTTCGACGGTCTTCACCGTCGAGCCGTTGTGGCCGAGGGTCGTGGCGTAGTCGGTGTCGCCGACCGCCGAGACGTGCGCCGGGATCGACTCGCCCGAGGGCAGCGAGTGGAAGTGGATCCCCGAGCCCGCCGGAAGCGGCTGCAGCACCATGCCGGTGCGGCCGCCGGAGTGCAGACCCATGCCGTAGAGCACCGTGTTCTGGCGCAGCGTCCGCTGCCGTGCCGCGCTGCGCTCGAGATGGCGGAGCGGGGGAATCGGCATGCGCCGGGCCTCGGCGGAGACCGCGAAGGCGCCCGAATCTTCCGGGAGCCCGGCGGCCGCACCCGAAGCGGGGGCACGGTGGTGGGCGAGGCCCGCCCGCGCCGCTGCCATGACCTGTTCGTACGACAGGGGTTTCTCGAGGTAGTCGAAGGCGCCCATCTTGATCGCGCGCACGGCGGTCGCCGCCGTTCCGTGGCCGGAGATCATGATGACCGTCGCGCCGGGGTCGGACTCGCGCAGCGTCTGCAGCGTCTCGAGGCCGTCGCGGTCGGGAAGCCAGACGTCGAGGAAGACGACCTCGGGCTTGCGGGCGGTGTAGATATCGAGCGCCTCGGCGCCGCTCGGCGTCGTGGCGACTTCGAATCCGTTGTCGGTGAGAATGCCGCCGAGCGTCGCCAGGATGCCGGCTTCGTCGTCGACGATGAGGGCCAGGGGACGAGTCATCACCGGCTAGTTTACTCTTCCCGGCGGTCGCGGGTCGCTGTGTTACATTCGCCCGCGTGGACGCCCCGACGCCGCAGGAGCCGCCCCGGCGCCAACTGCTCGCGGATACGCTGAGGAAATTCCAGGAGCGCGGCGCCGAGGTCAACATCTCGCGGCTCCTCGGACGAGTGCGGCCGGAAGACGTGGCGATGCTGCTCGCCGACCTGGGCAGCGACGAGCGGCGCCAGGTTTTCGACATCCTGAGCGCGGACTACCCCGACGCCGCCGGCGACGTCCTCACCGAGCTCGCGCCGGCGCAGCGCCTGGAGCTGCTCGAGAATCTCCCGCCGGAGCGCACCGCGAAGCTCCTCGAGCGGTTGCCGGTCGACGACGCGGTGTTCGTTCTCGAGTCGCTGCCGGCCGACCTCCACGACCGCCTCCTCGAGCTCGTCGATCTCTCCGGCCGTTCGGAGATGCAGACGCATCTGGCTTACCGGGAAGGCAGCGCCGGCCGCATCATGGATCCCGAGTTCTTCGCCCTGGCGGAAGGCGAGACCGTGCAGGCGGCGATCGCCGCGATCCAGCAGAAGCGCGACCTCGAGATGATCTTCTACCTCTACGTGGTCGATCGCGATGCCCACCTGGTCGGGGTGACCTCGCTGCGCCAGTTGCTGCTCTCGCGACCGCCGCAGACGCTGGGCGAGATCATGCAGAAGGCGGTCATCAAGGTGCACGTCGACACCGACCAGGAGGAGGTCGCCGCCCAGGCGGCGCGCTACGACCTGCTCGCCGTGCCGGTGGTCGACGACCAGAACCGCCTGGTTGGCATCGTCACGGTCGACGACATCATCGACGTCGTCAAGGAGGAGGCGACCGAGGACCTCTTCAAGCTGGCCGGCTCCTCGGACAGCGAGCTCCTCTACGAGGCGCGCGCGGTGCGCGTCGCCGGCCTGCGCCTGCCTTCGCTTCTCGTCAGCATCGTCGGCCTGCTGGCGGTCGGGTTCCTGCTGCAGTTCTTCCAGCTCAAGTTCCAGGACGCCCTCTTCCTGCTCGCCTTCGTGCCGGTGATCATGGGTCTGGGGGGGTCGATCGGCAACCAGACCTCGACGGTGGCGGTGCGCGGACTGGCCACCGGGCGGCTCGAGGCCGGCGAGGGTCGGTTCGCTGCCTTCGTCGGCCGTCAGCTCCGCGTGGCGGTGCTCCTCGGCCTCGCCTGCGGCCTCCTGGTCGGCGTCGCGGCCCTGGTCTTCTGGCAGAACCCGATGTTCGGGCTCGTGGTCGGGCTGGCGCTGTTCTTCGCCATCCTGATGGCTTCGGCGACCGGGGCTCTCCTGCCGCTGGCGCTCGAGCGCCTCGGCTTCGACCCCGCCGTGGCCTCCGGGCCGGTGCTGTCCACCGCCAACGACATCACCGGCATCCTGATCTACTTCGGCCTCGCCGCCGCGCTCCTCAGCCACCTGGCGCGCTAGCCGCGATAAGCTCCGCCGGTGAAGTTCCACCAGGCCGAGGCGCTGATTCTCGAGGTCTCGGACCTGCAGGAAGCCGACCGGATCGTCGTCTTCCTGACCCGCGAGGAGGGCAAGCGCCGGGGTGTGGCGCGCGGCGCGAAGCGCCGATTCAGCCGCTTCGCCGGCGAGCTGCAGCCGCTCGCCAAGGCGCGCATCGGCTGGATGGAGAAGGAGGGCCGCGATCTGGTGCGGATCGGTTCGGTCGAGCTCGTCCGCCCGGTCAAGCACCTGCAGCTCGATCTCGAGGGGATCCTGCTCGGCGCGACGATCGCCGAACAGGCGGCGCTCTTCGCCCAGGAAGGGGAGCCTTCGGAGGTTCTCTACCGGCTGCTCGACGCGACGGTCGAAGCCCTGGAGGCCGGTCGCGACCGCGACCTCGTGGCGCGCTACTTCGAGAGTTGGCTGTTGCGCAACGCGGGGATCTTTCCGGCGCCCGACGCCTGTCCCGAATGCGGCCGCGAGCTCGACGGCGGGGCGGCGCTCTCGGCGAGCGGCGAGGGTCTCGTCTGCCGCGACTGCGGCCGCAGGGCCTTCGGCGCCACGCCGGTCTCCGTCGCTGCGGTCGAGTTCTGGCGCCGGATCGGGCGCGAGAACATCGACTCGATGGCCGCCCGGCCGCCGGCGCGGGCGGTGCTGGCCGAGGTGGCCGCGGCGTCGGGCCGGATCCGCCGGCATTTTCTGCAGCACGAAGTCCGCAGTTTGATGGTCATGGAACGGACGCTCGCCGGACTCGAGCCGTAACCGGGATTCCCCGGCAGGCTCGACGAGGCGGGTCCAGGAGAGGAAGAAGAGCGGATGAAGAGCTTTCAGGAGTTGATACTGGCGCTGTCGGACTACTGGGCGGGGCAGGGATGCGTCCTGCAGCAGCCTTACGATCTCGAGGTCGGTGCCGGGACCATGCATCCGGACACCTTTCTGCGCGTGCTCGGCCCGGAGCCGTGGCGGGTCGCCTACGTCCAGCCGTCGCGCCGGCCGGCCGACGGGCGCTATGGCGACAACCCGTTCCGGCTCTACAAGCACAACCAGTTCCAGGTGATCCTCAAGCCCTCGCCGCTCGACGTGCAGCAGCTCTACGTCCAGAGCCTCGAGGCGATGGGCGTCGATCTGGCGGTGCACGACCTGCGCTTCGAGGAGGACAACTGGGAGGCGCCGACGCTGGGCGCCTGGGGGGTCGGCTGGCAGGTCATGCTGGACGGCATGGAGATCTCGCAATTCACCTACTTCCAGCAGGCCGGCGGCCTCGAGCTCACGCCGATCTCCTGCGAGCTCACCTACGGCCTCGAACGGATCACCATGTTCCTCGGCCTCGAGAAGTCGATCTACGACATCCGCGGGGTGCCGGATGGGGTGAACTACGGCCAGGTGCGCTGGCAGGACGAGCACGAGTTCTCGAAGTACAACTTCGAGGTCGCCGACGTCGACTTCCTCCGCCGCCAGTTCGACGGCTACGAGAACGAATCGCGCCGCTGCCTGGCGGCGGGGATCGTCCTCCCGGCCTACGAGTGCGCCCTCAAGTGCTCGCACCTGTTCAACCTGCTGGACGCCCGCGGAGCCGTTTCGGTCACCGAACGCGTGGGCGTGATGAAACGCGTGCGCGACCTGGCGATCGCCTGCGCCAGGGAGTACCTGGCGAGCCGCGAGCGGCTCGGTTTCCCGCTCCTGCCCAAGGGTCCGGAAGAGCGCACGGACTCCGCATCCGCGAACGCGGAGGTGGCCCGTGGATAGCGCGACGAAGGGAGAACTGCTGCTCGAGATTCGCGCCGAGGAGATTCCGGCGCGCATGTTGCCGGGGGCGGTGCAGGAGTTGGGCACCCGTCTCTTCGAAGAGCTCATGTCGCGCGGCCTGTCGCCGAAATCTCTCGACTCTGCGTTCACTCCGCGCCGTCTCGTGCTCATCCTGCGCGGCCTTCCGAACAAGGAAAAGGACCGGCAAGAGGAAGTGCTCGGTCCGCCGGTGAAGAACGCCTTTGACGCCGCGGGCAAGCCGACCGCAGCGGTCGCCGCCTTCGCCAGGAAGTGTGAAGTCGCCGAGGCCGATCTGCGGATCGTGGAAGCGGTCAAAGGAAAGATCGGCAAGACCCTGCGCCCGTTCGCCGAGCAGCTCGCGCAGCCCGGCGGAGCCGGCGCGGCTGGCGGCGGCGAGTACCTCGCAGCGACGAGGTCGATCGTCGGGCGAGAGACCGTTGCCCTCTTGTCCGAGCTCTTGCCCAAGATTCTGATTGCGCTGACGTGGCAGAAGACCATGCGCTGGGGCGCAGGGACCGGTCCGTGGGTCCGCCCGGTGCACGGTGTCGTCGCCCTGTTCGAGGGCAAGGTTGTTCCGTTTGAGCTCTTCGGAATTCGGGCGAGCGGCGAGACCGCAGGGCACGCGACGCTTTCGCCGAAGAGCTTTTCGGTAAAGGGGGTCGAGGACTATCTGGCTTCCTTGAGCCGGCTGGGCATCGCGGTCTTTCCGGCGGAGCGCAAGCGGGTGCTGGGTGAGCGCATGGCCGAGCGCGCTCGCGCGCTCGGCGGGGTGCTCGTCGAGGACTCCGCTCTTCTCGACAAGCTGGCGGCGATCTGCGAGATCCCGGGGGTGATGGAGGGTGCGTTCGACCCTGCGCTCTGCGCGCTGCCGCGGGAGGTGCTGGCCACTTCGCTGCGCGACCATCAGAGCGCTCTGACGGTGGAGAAGGACGGCGCGCTGCTGCCGGTCTTTCTGACCGTGATGGACCGGCCCGACGACCCGGCGGGACGGGTGCGCGCCGGCAACGAGTGGGTGGTCGCGGCGCGGCTCGCCGACGCGAAGTTCTTCTTCGAGAAAGATCGCTCCGTGGCGCTCGCCGACCGGCGGGAGGGTCTGGCGAAGCTCACCTTCCAGGAGAAGCTCGGCAGCTACGCCGAGAAGAGCGCCCGCCTCGTCGCGCTCTCCGACTCGATTGCCGCCGCGGCAGGCCTTTCCGATGTCGCGGCGGTGCGCTCGGCCGCGGAGCTCCTGAAGGTCGACCTCGGCACCGACATGGTCAAGGAGTTCACCGACTTGCAGGGCATCGTCGGTGGGCTCTACGCGCGCGCCGAAGGGGCGCCGGAGGCGGTGTGGCAGGCGATCTACGATCAGTACCGGCCGGCCGGAGCGAAGGACGCCCTGCCGCGCGGCGCGGTCGGACAGGTGACGGCGCTCGCCGATCGGCTGGACACCCTAGCCGGTTTCTTCGGGCTCGGCCTGATCCCGACCGGCTCGAAGGACCCGTTCGGACTCCGGCGCGCAGCGCTCGGCGTCGTTCGTCTCGCGCTCGAAGGCGAGCTCGAAGTGAATCTCGAAGGAGCTCTTTCCTACGCTTTCGACCTCCTCGGCGAAAAGCTTCCGGTAAAGGGTGTCGTGGACGCTCCGGAGGCAGTTTCTGCGCCGAAAGGCGCCGCGTCTCGTCGACAGGCGGCCCAGCTGCTGGTCGAGTTCCTGCGCGACCGGCTGACGCACGTGCTCGGTGAGCGCGGTTTCGCCTACGACGAGATCGCGGCGGCGATGGGAGCTGAGGGCGACAGCCCCCTGGCCTTCCGTGCCATCGCGGCGCGGGCGGCGGCGCTGCAGGGCGCGCGGCAAGAGCCCGGCTTTGCCGTCGTCGCGCAGGCAGCCAAGCGCATCGCCAACATCACCAAGGGCATGGAGGCCTTTCCCTTCACTGGAGCTTTTTGCAGTCTGGAGGCCGAGACTTTGCTCTGGAAAGCGCGCGAGAATCTGCGCTCCGATGTTCAGGAAGCGAGGGGGCGTCTCGATTTCGCGGCCGGTCTGCGCAGCGTTGGCAAGCTCGCGGCTCCGCTGGAGAGCTTTTTCAAAGACGTCATGGTCATGGACCCCGACGAGCGACTGAAGCAGAACCGCATCGCCCTGCTCCAGTCGATCCAGTCGGAGATCCGCTGGCTCGCCGACCTGTCGCAGATCGTCGTCTAGGCGGTCTTTCCAGGCGCCGCCCGGCGGCGCAGGAGGCCGGCAGACAGCAGGGCGGCCGCGAGCCCGAGGGGGAAGTTCTCGGCGAAGGTCATGGCGACGACCAGCAGGGGTTTGCCGGCGATCCCCCGGATCTGATCCGCCTGTGCCTGCACCTCGGCTAGCTTCTCGGCTGAGGCGCCGTCGGCCTTCGCCTTGTCCAGCATGTGGTTCGCGAAGTCGGCGTAGAAGTCGGGAAAGACGGTGTAGTAGAGGGCCATCCAGACGATGACGTAGCAGATCGCCGCCACCAGGGCGATGCCGACGCCGACCTGGAACCCCTTGCCGAACGTCATCGTGCCGCCGCCGGCGTTTTCGCGGTACGACCGGGCGCCGAAGAAGATCATCAGCGCCGCGAGCACCATCGTCGCGTAGCCGAAGATCTCGGCGCGCTCGAAGCCGACGCGGTTGGCGAACGGAACCGAGACGAGCATCAGGGCGCCGAGCACGGCGCCGGAAATCAGGCCCCAGGTGAGGATCGTGCGTTGCATGGTCATGAGTCTTCTCTCCCGTCGTCGTTCGATTCGTTGCGCAGGCGGTAGTGGCTACTCACCTGCCGGGGGCTCCCAGAGCTCGACCTTGTTGCCCTCCGGATCGATGACCCAGCCGAACTTCCCGTACTCGGAGTCCTCGCCGCTCTTGTCGACGACGTTGCAGCCCTCCTTGCGCAGCTCGGCCAGGAGTGCCGTCAGGTCGGCGACCCGGTAGTTCACCATGAAGGGGGCCGTGCTCGGCGCGTAGTAATCGGTGCTTTCAGGAGCGATGTTCCAGACCGTCGTACCGGGCGTCGGCTGGCCGGCGGCATCCACCCAGCGAAAGGCCGCGCCTCCCCAGGCCTGCACGTCGATGCCGAGATGCTTCTGGTACCAGGCGCGCAGGGCGACCGGATCCTTCGCTTTGAAAAAGATGCCGCCGATGCCTGTGACTCTTTGCATGGGTACCTCCGGAAGTTGAAAGCAGTTGAATGGGCACGTCTCGTCGTAGCTCGAGTCGTCGGCGGCCGCCAGACACCCGGCGATCACTTTCTTCGCAGGATGCCGGCAGAGACGAGCGAAACGAGGAGGCCGACCGGGAACGGCTCGAGCATCGCCATGGCGGCGTTGGTCAGCGGATTCTGCATCAGGCGCTTCATCTGCGCCGCCTGGGCGGTCGCCTCGGCGATCTGCTCGGCAGATCCGCCCGAGGACTTGACCTGATCCAGAGTGTAGGCGGCCCACTTGTCGCAGAAGTCGGGCATGAAGTTGGCGTAGACGATCGCCCAGATGACGCCGTAGCAGACCGCCGCCACCAGGGCGATTCCCAGGCCGACGACAAAGCCCCGGCCGAAGGTCATCTTGCCCCCGGCGACGTTGTCGCGGTACGACCGCATGCCGGGGAAGATCAGCAGGGCCGAGAGCACCAGCGCCGTGTAGCCGACCGTCATGCTGTGCTCGAAGCCGATGCGCTCGCCGAGCGGCATCGTGGCGAGCATCAGGCTGATCGAGACGACGCCCGCAATCAGGCCCCAGGTGAGGATCGTGCGCTTCATCGACATGGGTCGCTTCTCCTGTGTCGGTCGGACTCGCGGCTTCCTTGCCGCGATCCGGGGCGGAACATAGGACTTTCGGGGTCCTTCCGTCGTCACCCGTTCGAATGATTTTTCGTCTTGGGGGGGGATTCTCGCCCGATTTCATGCTTTCGGGTGACCGGCTCGCCCGGCGAGGGGCCCGCGACACCTGGAAGAGGTCCTGCGACACCTGGAAGCAGGCCTTCGGCCTGGCCGAGCTGGACGGCCTGGGTGCGGCGTTTGGCGCCGAGTTTGTCGAAGAGGCGACTGGAGTGGGTCTTGACGGTGTTCTCGCTGACGAAGAGCCGTCCGGCGATCTCGCGGTTGGACAGGCCGGCGGCGATGAGGCCGAGGATCTCGAGCTCGCGCGCCGTGACGCCGAGCTCCCGCTGCCGGCGTTCGTCGACGGAGAAGACCGCCGGCGCCTGCACCTCGACCGGCACTTCGACCGGGACCTCGACCGGCACGAAGACCGTCTCGACCCGGCGGCGCGTGAGGCGCAGACCGAGGCCGATGCCCAGCGCCGCGAAGAGCGCGGCGATCAGGCCGCCCCAGATCTCGACCGAATGCTCGAGGACCAGCCAGCGGTACTCGGAGTAGCGCAGGGCGGCGAGCCCGAGGCCGCAGACCGCGCCGTAGCCGGCGATGCGAAGGAGGGCGGCGCCCGTCCCCCGGCCTCCCGCCGAAACGCCGGACTCTCCCGATTCGGTCACCGGCGGATCTTACCCGGGGCCGCCGGGCGGAAGGCGCGAACGAGCGTCGAGGCGGCTACGGAATCGTCGCCGACCAGGCCCCTGAATTGCCGGAGGCGAAGCCGTCCCGGAAGATCTCCCCGGACGGGTTCTCTTCGGGGGTCCCGTCGAGCTGCAGCAGGTAGGCGGCGAGCTCGGCCCGGGCCGCCGGGTCGAGGGCTGCCACCTGGCGATGGGGAGCTGCGCGGGCGAGCTCGTCGGGTCGCGAGATCACGATCTCGTCGAGACTCAGGTTCGGAAAGGCGCTCACGCCGGTGATCTGCACGGTGTTGCTGGCTCCGGGAGCGAAGACGACCCCCTCGAGCCTGGCTGCGCGCCAGTTCGTGTGCCGCCAGGACGGTTCGTTGCCGACGGCCGGCAGGGCGAGGTTCTGGGTCGCGCCGTTGACGGTCACCGCGACCTGCGCCGCCCCGGAGGCGCTGTAGCGCAACTCGACCGCGCCCGTGCCGCCCACCCCGCCATCGACGGCAGAGAAGGTCACCCGGGCGCCGTTGGGGCCCATCGCGGCGTAGGCACGGCCATGGACGGTGTCGTCGCTGTTGAGCTCGACGTAGGTCGAGACGATCTCGGCGCCGCCGGAGGGCGTCGCGCCCTCGGCCGGCAAGACGGCGCCGCCCGCGGAAGTGAAGACCGCATCGAGGCTCGCCGCCGCCCCGTCGTGCAGCAGGCGGGACTCGGCGAACAGGCCGCGGAGCGTCGGCGTGTCGATGCCGGTCAGCGGACCGCCGAGGCGATGCCCGGAAGTCGTGCGCAGGGTGCCGACATCGTGCAGGGTCGCGGCACCGAGGGTCGAATCGGTGAAGGAGGAGCCGCTGTGGCAACTGCCGCAGCCCAAGGTGCGGAAGCGCTCGCGTCCGGCGACGGCCTCCGGGGTGGGACTGCCGTCGGCGGCGCGGAACGGGCTGCGGGGGAGGGTTGCCGCTCCCAGCGAGGCGACGTAGGCCGCCAGCTGATCGAGCTCCGGCGACAGACCCGCCTTCGCCGGCCCCAGCGGCGCCGCTGTCGCTGCGTAGTCGTCGTCGGCCATGAAGCCGCTGCCTCCGAAGGCGTTGCGGATGTCACCTTCGAAGTCCTGGATCTCGTCGAAGTTGGCGCTCCAGTGGACATTCCCCTGCGCCATGCCGCCCCGGCCGGCGAGCGGCAAGGTGCGCCGCAGCCCCTCGCCCCGGCCGGTGAAGTCCCAGATCCGGCCGTCGGAGCGCCCCTCGAGATGGCAGGTGGCGCAGGAGAGGTAGCCCTCGGCGCTCATGCGCGGGTCGCGCGCATGGTAGAAGATCCGCTTGCCAGCGAGGACGTCCGCGGGGAGCGGCTCGCCGCCGACGGTCCCGGCGGTCGTCGCGGTGGCGGAGGGGAGCTGGATCGATCCGTCGGAGAAGAAGCTCGCGGCATCGAACAGCGTCGCCGAGCGGCCGAGGAAGTTCTGCACCACGACGCGGTCGCTGAGGGGGTCGGCGCAAACCCCCTGCGGCGCCGCGCCGGTGGCGAGTCGGGTGACCAGGGCACCCAGTCCGGCCGACTGCTCGAGCTCGAACGCGTCGAGGATCAGCAGCTCGTCGTCCCCCTGGAGCGTCACGAAAAGGTAGTCGCCGAGCGGCGAAAAGGCGAGCGCCGAGGGGGAGTCGCTGTTGTCGAGATCGATGGCGCGCACCGCGGTGCCGGAGGCGAGCGCAATCTCGACGAGCGTCGCGCGCACGGTGTTGTCGGAGTCGAGGTCGGGTCCGAAGAGCAGGCCGCGTTCGACGTTCGGCTTGGTGGCGGCGACCCAGGCGCGCGTGCCGTCCGGCGTGAAGACGATGGCCGCGAGCTGGTTCGGAGCTCCGCGCCCGCTCGCCGTGGTGTCGCGGTTGGCGTCGCCGCCGAGCTTGTTGAGGCGAATCGTGCGGCTGAGCGTGAGGCTGGCGGTCGCCACGTCCCAGACCTCCCCCCAGTCGCGTTCGGAGAGGAAGCGGGTGACCAGGAGGCGGGCACCATCGGCGGACAGGGCGAGGGCGCGCGGCTGCGGCCCCAGGGCGAGGGTGCCGGTGGCCTGACGGGTGGCGGCGTCGATCCGCCGCACCTCGCCGCGCCCTTCGAGGGCGACGTAGAGCGTGGCGCCGCTCCCGGAAGCGACCAGGCCGGCAGGTCGGCTGCCGTAACCGAGCGGAACCTCGCCGGCGACAGTTCCAGCGGCGTCGAGGATCCGAATCCGGTCGTCGCCGGCGCAGCTCACCCACAGCTCGCCTGCGGCGGCACGGGCGACCGCCCGCGGATGGTCGCAGACCGGCACCTCGAACAGGAGCGCGGCGGAGTCGGCGTCGAGCACCGCGACCGTGCCGTGGTCGGGGTTCACCGTCCAGATCCGCCGCGCCGCGCTGTCGCAGAGCAGCGCCGCACTGGACCGGGGCGTGGCGCCCGCTGGCGGCACGGCGACGGTGACGACGCGGCTGCGGGTCGCGATGGCGCCCTGCGGATCACGCGCCTGGACGGTGGCGCGATAGTGCCCCGGCGCGGCGAAGGCGTGCTCGGCCTCACCCGCGCCCCAGGCGGTCTTGGCGCTGCCGTCGCCGAAGTCGAAGCGAAAGGAAACGCCGTCTCCCTGTGGATCGGTCGCCGCTGCCGCGAAGCTCACCGCGCCCCCGGGTGCGGCAGGGTAGGGCGTCGCTTCGAACGACGCCACGCTCGGCGGGAGATTGCCGTTGACGGTGCCGCCGGTCGAGAAGCTGAAGCTGTAGCCCACCATGCCGTTGCCGGCGGCGTCGCGGATCCCGCCCTCGGGCAGGACGACTTCGTAGGTGGTGTTGGCGGCGAGCGGCTGGTCCGGGGTGAAAGTCAGGACATCGTCGAAGGAGAAGGTGAGGCGGCCGGCGATGGCGGCGCCACCCACGGGGCGGACGACGAAGGAGGTGCCGTTGACGATCGAAGGGGTCGCCAGGGTCTCGTGAATCAGCAGCGTGATCGGGGAGCCGACGGGGTAGTTCGCCTGCCCGGCGCGGGGAATGTGGAAGCCGACCGACGGGCCGCGCGTGTCCGGCGCCGCCTGGTGCGCCCAGATCGCCATGCCTTGATGCTCGCCGGCTCCGCCGGTCACCAGGAGGTTGCCGAGCGGCAGCGCGAACTGCGACGTGTCGATGCCGACGCCGCCGTCGCCGGTGTGCGGGACGGTCGCGCCGTGCAGGTCGAGCACCGACTCGAACGTCCGCAGGTCGACCTTGAGGTCAGCGATGAAGGCGTACTCGTCCTGGAACTGGGCGTACATGGCCTGCGCACCGGAGAGCGGGACGTCCGCCACCAGTCGAAGTGCCGAAGGGTCGGTGGCATCGACGACCTGCATGCCGTTGCCGCCGTCGCGGTAGGGCAGGACGACGTACAGCTTGCCGTCGCCGCCCCAGATCTCCGGCCAGTAGCCGCCCGGACCGCCGCTCGTCAGAACGTCGAGGAGCACCGGATTCGCCGGGTCGGAGACGTCGTAGGTCGCCACTCCGGTCCGGCTCTGGTCGGAGGCGAAGATCAGCAGGTTGCCGATCAGGAACGGATGGCCGACGACG
Source organism: uncultured Thermoanaerobaculia bacterium (assembly GCA_964595975.1). Lineage (GTDB taxonomy): Bacteria > Acidobacteriota > Thermoanaerobaculia > Multivoradales > JAGPDF01 > JAGPDF01. The sequence continues at coordinate 104,681 of CAZQTL010000001.1, forward strand.
CCGGTGAGAGCGAGGTGGTCCCAGGTGCCGAGCACGACGCCGTTGCGCTCGATCGTCGCCAGGCCGGCGATGGCGTTGTAGCTCCACCAGGTGTCGCCGACGTAGAACGGCTGGAAGAGGCAGCCGCGGACGCCGGCGCAGAGCAGGTCGGGATAGCTCGTCCGGGTGAGGCTGCCGGGGGCGGCGCCGGCGCGGAACGACCACGGGGCCTCCGGCGGCCAGTTGGCGCCGAGGACGAGATAGTCGCCGCTCTGCAGGTAGCCGTGGGCGTTGATCGGCATCGGCGTGATCCCCCAGGTCGCGAGCTGCGCGGGATGCAGCGGGTCGGCGAGATCCCAGCTGCGCACCTGGAGATCGGAGCCGGGTTCGCTGGAGGGCGCTTCGGGCACCGAGAAGAGGATGCCGTTGTGGAAGGCGAGAATCGCCGTGCGCCCCTGATTCGGAGCGATCAGGCCGGCGAGCAGCGTCCCGGGCGTCTGCGGCACGTTGGGGAAGCCGGCACCGCCGGCCGCCGCCGGCAGAGCCGGAGCGATCGCCGTGCATGCGAGCGCCGCCAGCAGGGCGAGACGGGAGACTGCAGCAGCCGGGTGGAACCTGCACGGGAAACCGGTGGAATGGGGCATCGACTCTCTCCTCGCAAGAACCGCCCGATGAGCGACAGGGAGGCTCGCACGAGGCGGGGGCCCGCGGTGTGAAACAGGTCGCCGGCAGCTCTTACCGCGCGCATCCGGATTGCTTACCGGGAGATTCCGGCGGCGCCGGCACGCTGCGCGTCTCCCGGGCCACCTCTTTGGATGGCCTGCGGCCGGGATCGTCCCTGTCAGAGTTCTGCCCCGGGCAGCGTTAGACTCTCCGGCGTCGCGCTCTCAGATTTCGGTTCTCGGACGGATCTTCCGGTTGCGGAGGCTGCTCCATGGGCAAGAAGTGGGTCTTCGGCTTCGACGAGTTGGCGGCGGCAGAGCAGGCGGCGGGCGGCTGGGAGGCGGTGCGCGGTCTGCTCGGCGGCAAGGGTGCGAATCTGGCCGACATGACGCGCCAGGGGTTGCCGGTTCCGCCCGGATTCACCATCACGACCGCCGGCTGCAACGCCTACCTCGATGGCGGCGCGACCTTCCCCGAAGGCCTCTGGGAAGAGGTTCTCGTAGCGCTCTCCCGGCTCGAGGCCCAGACCGGCAAGCGCTTCGGCGACGCCGCGAATCCGCTGCTGGTCTCCTGCCGCTCCGGCGCCCGCTTCTCGATGCCGGGCATGATGGACACCGTACTCAACATCGGCCTCAACGATGCCGTCGCCGAAGGCCTCGAACGCCTCACCGGCGACGCGCGCTTCGCCTTCGACAGCTACCGCCGGCTGGTGCAGATGTTCGGCTCGGTGGTGCTGGAGATCGCCGACGAGCCGTTCGAAGAGGTGCTCACCCGGGCCCGCCAGCGCGCCGGGGCGGCGAGCGATTCCGATCTCGGAGTCGACGACTGGCGCGAGGTCACCGGCGAGTTCAAGCAGATCGTCGAGCGCTTCGCCGGGCGTCCCTTTCCGCAGGAGCCGCGCGAGCAGATCCGGCTCGCCACGGAGGCGGTCTTCCGCAGCTGGAACGGCCGCCGCGCGGTCGACTACCGCAACGCCGCCGGCATCGCGCACGACCTCGGAACGGCGGTCAATATCTGCACCATGGTCTTCGGCAACCTGGGCAACGACTCCGCGACCGGCGTCGCCATGACGCGCAGCGGGGCCACCGGCGCGCCGGGCATCGAAGGGGACTACCTCACCAACGCCCAGGGCGAGGACGTCGTCGCCGGGATCCGGATGACCAAGCCCATCGAACAGCTCAGGGTCGAGATGCCCGCCGCCTACGCTGAGTTCGAGGAGATCGCCGCCAAGCTCGAACGCCACTACCGGGACATGCAGGACGTCGAGTTCACCATCGAGCGCGGCAAGCTCTGGATGCTGCAGACCCGCGACGCCAAGCGCACCGCCCAGGCGGCCGTGCGCATCGCCGTCGACATGGTCCAGGAGGGCTTGATCACCCGCGAACAGGCCCTGCTGCGTGTCTCGCCCGACCAGATCGACTTCTTCCTCCACCCCCAACTGGAAAAGAGCTCGGTAAAGAGGGCAAAGCTGGCGGGGGATCGAATCGCCAGCGGGTTGAACGTCTCGCCGGGCGCCGCTGTGGGTGTCATCGCATTCGATGCGGACGTCGCGGAACGCTGGGCGAAGGGGTCGGATCGACCGGTCATCATGGTTCGTCCGGAGACCAAGCCGGACGACGTGCACGGCATGCTGGCGGCGAAAGGACTGCTGACGAGCCGTGGGGGACGCACCAGCCACGCGGCGCTCGTCGCGCGTCAGTTCGGCAAGCCGGCGGTCGTCGGCGTGGCGGAGCTCGAGATCGACCTCGAGGCGCGCACCATGCGGGTGGCGTCGCGGTCCTTCGCCGAAGGCGACTGGATCTCGATCGACGGCACCTCGGGGGAAGTCTTCGCCGGCGAGCTCGCCACGATCGTGCCAGATCTCAAGGACCCCTACTTGCTGAAGCTGCTCTCCTGGGCGGACACCGAGCGCCGCCTGCAGATCTGGGCGAACGCCGACTATCCGGCCGACGCACAGCGGGCGCGCGAATACGGCGGGCAGGGTATCGGGCTCTGCCGCACCGAGCACATGTTCTTCGAGACCGAGCGGATGCCGGTCGTGCAGCGGATGATCCTCGCCAAGGACGACCCCGAGGTCGTCGACGAGTGTCTCGCGATCCTGCTGCAGCACCAGCGCCAGGACTTCTACGGACTGTTCAAGGCGATGGACGGGTTGCCGGTCATCGTGCGGCTGATCGACCCGCCGCTGCACGAGTTCCTCCCCGGCCATCTCCAGGTGGCGATGGAGGTCGAGAAGCTGGAGGAGTCGGGCTCCGATCCGGAAGCGCTCGCCGAGAAGCGGCACGTGCTGGCGGCGATCGAGCGCCTGCAGGAGTCCAACCCGATGCTCGGCCTGCGCGGGGTGAGGCTCGGCATCCACATGGCTGCGCTCACCCGGATGCAGGTGCGGGCGATCTTCGAGGCCGCATGCCAGGCCGCGAGCGAAGGGGTCGACGTGCATCCCGAGGTGATGATTCCGCTCGCCGGGCACTGGCGCGAGCTCGAGGTCCAGCAGCAGGCGCTCGAACAGGAGGCCGAGAAGGTCATGGCCGAGCAGGGCCGGCGGGTGAGCTACAAGTTCGGGACGATGATCGAGATTCCGCGCGCCGCTCTGACCGCCGACGAGCTCGCGCGTTTCGCCCAGTTCTTCTCCTTCGGCACCAACGACCTGACACAGATGACCTTCGGCATCTCGCGCGACGACGCCGAGAAGGGTTTCCTGCTCGAGTACCTGTCGAAGGCGATCCTGCCCGAGAATCCGTTCGCGTCGATCGACGAGTCGGGAGTCGGCAAGCTGATGAAGATGGCGGTGAGCCTGGGGCGGACGACGCGACCCGGCATGGAGATCGGCATCTGCGGCGAGCACGGCGGCGACCCGAAGTCGATCGCCTTCTGCCACAAGATCGGCCTCGACTACGTCTCCTGCTCGCCGTTCCGCATCCCCATCGCCCGCCTGGCGGCGGCGCAGGCCGCCCTGAAGGAGCGCGGAATCACCTCGAAGTAGAATCGCGGCCCCATGCCGCGCATCCATATCCTCCCCGACCGCCTGGTGTCGCAGATTGCCGCCGGGGAGGTGGTGGAGCGACCGGCCTCGGTGGTCAAGGAACTGGTCGAGAACGCCCTCGACGCCGGCGCGACGCGGATCGAGCTCGACCTCGAGGGCGGCGGCCGGCAGCGCATCCGCATCGCCGACGACGGCAGCGGCATGGACCGCGACGACGCGCTCCTCGCCTTCGACCGCCACGCGACCAGCAAGATCGCCTCTTTCGCCGATCTCGAACAGGTCGCGACGCTGGGTTTCCGCGGCGAGGCGCTGGCGACGATCGCCGCCGTCGCCAAGGTCGAGCTCACCACCGCGACGGCGCCGGGGGAGGGGACCCGGGTCCTCCTCGAAGGCGGCCGCATCCTGGCGGTCGAACCGACCGCGAGAACCCGCGGCACGACGATCGACGTCGCCTCGCTCTTCTTCAACGTCCCCGCCCGGCGCAAGTTCCTGAAATCCAGAGAGACCGAGCTGCGGCGCTGCGTCGAGGTGGTCGAGGGCTACGTCCTCGCCCGGCC
>CAZQTL010000002.1:0-84462 GCA_964595975.1 uncultured Thermoanaerobaculia bacterium
GCGTTCGCCCTCGCCGTCCTCGGCGGGCTCGCCGCGCTCGCCTGGCCGCCCACTCCGGCTCCGGCAGCCGCTCAGCCGGACGGCGACCGCACGGCGGCGATCGCCCGCGGCCGCGCGGTCTATGTCGCCGAGGGCTGCATCCACTGCCACTCCCAGTTCGTCCGTCCCGGGACCCGCGACGAGCGGCTCTGGGGCCCGGCGCTGCCGCTCGACCGCCACCAGCGGCCGCCGCTGGTCGGCAACCGGCGGCAGGGCCCCGACCTGGCGGCGGTCGGACTGCGGCGCAGCCCGCTCTGGAATCGCCTCCACCTCGTCGATCCGCGCGCCCTCAACCCGGACTCGCGGATGCCGTCGTACGCGCATCTTTTCGTTCCCGGAGAGCGCCGCGGCGACGACCTCGTCGAGTACCTCGCCAGTCTGGGCGCCGGAGAAGAGACCAACCGCCTCGGCCTTCTCGCCCGCGCACGTTCCGAGCCCGAGGCCTCCGCGTCGCTCGCCAGGAGCTCCCGCGACAGCCGCTACCAGGCCCTGTGCGCCGCCTGCCACGGAGCGGCGGGTCGCGGTGACGGCCCCCTGGCCGCTCACTTCCCGCGCGTGGCGATCGACCTCACCAAGGCGCGCCTCAACCGGGTTCCCGACCGCGACCCCGCCGGGCTCGCGCATCTCATCCGCTGGGGCGCGCCGGGGACGGCGATGGCCGGACACGAGACGCTCGGCCCGGAAGAGATCGCCGACCTCGTCCGCACCGTCATCTCCCTCGCTCCACCCCGGGCGGCCGACGGCGCGCGCGCGGAGGTCCGATGAGCCACCTCCACCGCGGTCCCCTCACCCGTCTGGCGGCCTTCGCCGTCGCGCGTCCGCGCCTCGTGGTGGCGCTGGCCGGCGGCATCGTCCTGAGCGCGCTCGCCCTCGCCGCCACCCACCTCGAGCTCAAGAGCTCGAATCTCGACCTGGTCGATCCCGGCCTGCCGCCGATCGCCGCCTTCCGCGCCTTCGCCCACGAGTTCGGCACTCCCAACATGCTCGTCGTCGGCCTCGAGGGGGCGGAGCCGGAGCGTCTGCGCGCCGCCGTCGACGAGTTGGTGCCGCGCCTCGCCCGCCTGCCGGGAGTGCGCGGCGTTCTCGCCCGCCTGCCCTACGACTTCTCGCAGTCGGCCCTGCCGGGTTTCGAGCCCTACTTCGCCACCCAGGATCGTGAGCTCTACTTCCTCTTCGTCCAGCCGGACGACCCCGAGTCGAGCGCCGCGACCATCGCGCCTTTCGTCGCCGCGGTCCAGGCCGAGCTCGGGCGCGCTCCCCTCGCCGCCCACGGCATCCGCGCGAGCCTCACCGGCCTGCCGAAGTACGCCATCGACGATCGCGACGTCATCCAGCGCGACGTCTCGCGCATCACCGCCCTGTCGTTCGCAATCATCTTCGCGCTCTTCGCAGTCACCTTCGCCTCCTTCCGGCGACCGCTCGCCGCCATGGCGACGCTGGCCGTCGCCGTCGCCACCCTGCAGGGGCTGGTGGCCCTCTGGCCCGGCCATCTGACGCTGCTCTCGGCGTTCGCCGGCTCGTTTCTCTTCGGGCTCGGCATCGACTACGGCATCCATCTCATCGACCGCGTCGAGGAGCTGCTGGCGAGCGGCGAGGACCTGGCTCCGGCGATCGTCGAAGCCGTGGCGGCACTCGATGCGGGCCTGGTGACCGGTGCCGGGACGACCGTCGCCTCCTTCCTCGCGCTCACCTTCTCCGGCTTCCGCGGCTTCGCCGAGCTCGGCGCCATCTCCGCCGCCGGCATCGCGCTCTGCCTGGTGGCGATGGTCACCTTGCTGCCGGCGCTCCTCGTCCTCGTGCCGGCGCGACGGCGCCGCGAGACGCCGCTGCTCGACCGCCGCTTCGGGCGCATTCTCGTCACCCTGCACGGCAGGCCGCTCGCCGGCGTCCTGGTGCTCGCCGCGCTGGCCCTGGCGACGGTCGGGATACCGCGGTTCGACGAGGACTACCTCAACCTGCAGCCGAGGGACTCCGCGGCGGTCCGTCTCGAACGCGCCATGGTCGCGCGTTCGACCTATTCGCCGCAGTTCGCCGCCTTCGTCACGCCTTCCCCGGCGGCCGCCCGCAAGCTGGCGGGCGCCCTCGCCCTCGATGCGACGGTCGGGGCGGTGAGCTCGGTCGCCGAGCTCGACCGCCTGGCCGCCATCGGCGCGAAACCGACGGCGGAGGCGGCGGCCTTCCGCTCCCACTTCGTCAGCTCCGACGGCCGGTCGGCGGTCTACGCGTATCCCAACGGCGACATCTGGGACCCGGTGCGCCGGGACGAGTTCCTGGCCCACATGCGGCGGTTCGATCCGTCGGTCACCGGGATGCCGGTCGTCGGCGGTTTCATGATCGAGCTCTCGCGCCACGCCTTCCGCGTCGGCGTCCTCCTCGCCGCGCTCGCCGTCCTGCTGATCGTGGCCTGGGACTTCCGCGACCCGTTGCGCACGGCGATCGCGCTCCTGCCGACCGGGCTGACGCTGCTGGCGCTGCCGGGCCTCATGCGCCTCGCCGGGCTCGAGCTCAACCCGCTCGACGTCATGGCTCTGCCGGTGGTGATCGGCGGCGCGGTCGACAACGGCCTGCAGCTCGTCCACCGCTTCGTCGCCGAGCGCGGCGACCTGCGCCGCGCGCTCGCCGGCACCGGGCGCTCGCTGGCGCTCGCCGCCGTGACCTCGATCGCCGGTTTCGGTCTGGTCGCCTTCTCGGACCACCGCGGCCTGGCGAGCTTCGCTCTCCTGCTCACGATCGGTCTGGCGGCGGTCCTGGTCTTCTCCATGCTCGTCCTGCCCACCGTGCTCGAGCTCGCGGCGCCGCGGCTGCTGCGCGAGCGCCGCGTCGCGGGAGGGCCGTCGTGAACCCGCGCGCCGGCCGTCTCGTTACGTACGCCCGCCTGGTCCAGCTGCAGCACACGCTGTTCGCGCTGCCCTTCGCCCTCGCCGGGGCCTTCCTCGGAGCGCGTGGAGTGCCAGGAGCCGGGGCCTTTCTCGCGGTCGCCGCGGCCATGTTCGGACTGCGCACGGCGGCGATGGCCTTCAACCGTATCGTCGACCGGCGCTTCGACGCGCGGAATCCGCGTACCGCCGGGCGCGAGCTGCCGACCGGACGGGTCTCGCTCGCGGAGGCCTGGACGATGAGCGCGCTCGGGCTCGCTCTGTTCCTCGCCGCCTGCCGGGCGCTCAACACCTGGACGCTCGCCCTGGCGCCGCTTGCGATCCTCCTCACCTTCGGCTACTCGCTGACCAAGCGCTTCACTTCCGGTTCGCACCTCGTGCTCGGCGCCGCCCTCGGTCTGGCCCCGTTCGGCGGCTACCTCGCGACGCACGGCTCACCCGCCGGCTTTCCCTGGGCGCTCGCCGCCGCCGTCGTCTTCTGGGTCGCCGGTTTCGACGTTCTCTATGCCTGCCTCGACGTCGACTTCGATCGCCGGACTGGCCTGCACTCCCTGCCGGCGCGATTCGGGCGCCGCGGTGCACTGCATCTCGCGCGGCTCTTTCATCTCGCCGCCTTCCTGCTCTTCGCGCTCGCCGGCCGGAGCGCCGGCCTCGGTGCTCCCTGGTGGATCGGCCTGGCGATCGCCGCCGTCGCCTTCTTCGTCCAGCACGCCGTCGTCCGGCCCGACGACCTCGGCCGTGTCCAGTTCGCTTTCTTTCAGCTGAACGCCGCCGTCTCGACGACCCTCTTTCTCGCCACATGGCTCGCCGTCGCGCCGCCGTTCTGAGCCTCGCGCTGGCGCTCGTCGCCTGGCGGTCTTCCGCCGCCCTGGGCGTCCCGGGACCCGACGAGGCGCGCGGAGACGCCGCCTGGACCGAGCGCGCGCTGGGTTTCGCCGCCACCGGACGCATCGCCCCTCGACCTCCGGCCGAAGCGGTCGCCGCCTACGAGCGCGCCTGGAGCTCGCAGGGCGCCTCGGCGCGCCTCGCCGGCAAGCTCGTCGCTGCGCTCTGGTTTCGCGGCCACTTCGTGCTCGCCGACGGGCCGGAGGCCCGGCCACTCTTCGACCGCGCGGTCGAAGTGGCGGAAGCGGCGGTCGCCGCCAGCGGGAAAACCGGCGGAAGAGAGGAAGCCCAGGCGCACTTCTGGGCCGCCATCGCCTGGGGCGTCTGGGGCATGGATCACGGCTACCTCGCGTCGGGCCTGCGCGGGGTCGCCGGCCGCATTCGCGCCCACGCCGAGCGCGCGGCGCTGCTCGACGAGTCCTTTGCCGACGCCGGCCCGCAACGGCTACTCGGGCGCCTGCACACCGTGACTCCGCGCCTTCCCCTCTTCACCGGCTGGATCGATCCGGCCGAGGGGATTCGGCGGCTGGAGCGCGCGGTGGCGATCTCCACCGCCGACCCGCGCAACGAGCTCTTTCTCGCCGAGGCGCTCCTTCGCCACGCGCCGCAGCGCCGTCTTGAAGCCCGCGAGCTGCTCGCGCGGGTGGCAGCGAGAACTCCCGCGCCAGCGGAGGCCGTCGAACAGAGCGAGACCATCGCCGCCGCGAAACGGCAGCTCGCCGAGCTGCAGGAGAACCCGACCTCGAGATGAGCCTCGCCGACCCCAGGGAAGATCCTTACGTCGCCTACCTTCACCGCTTCTTCGCCCGCTGGTCGCCGGTGTACGACCTGTTCGCGGCGCCGATCGCCTTCGCCTACCGTGCCGCCGTGCGGGCCGCCGGAGCGGCTCCAGGGCGGACCGTGCTCGACCTCTGTACCGGTACCGGCGAGATCGCCGGCCGCGCCGCTCGCTGCGGAGCGGCGGTGACCGCGATCGACCTCACTCCGGGAATGCTCCTGCGGGCTCGACGTAAAGTCGGGCGGCTGGGCGTTCGGCTCGAGCTCGCCGACGCGCGAGCGCTGCCCTTCGCTGCCGGCAGCTTCGATGCGGTCGTCCTCTCGTTCGCGCTGCACGACATGCCGCGCCCGGTCCGCCTGCAGGTGCTGGCGGAAGCGGTGCGGGTGGCGGGCGACAAGGTCGTCGTCCTCGACTACGCCTTTCCCCGCCCGGCCTGGGCGCGGCGGGCGAGCCTCGCCGCGCTCGCCTGGTACGAGACCGCCTATCTGCGCGGCTTCGCGCGCGAAGAGGTCGAAGAGCTCGCGGCGGCCGCCGGCCTCACCGCGCTCCGCCGTCGCAGCTGGCTGCCGCTACCCTTCGCGCTGTGGGAGATTCCCGCTCAGGCGGCCGCTTCGGTGGGACGGTCCTCGACGATCCGGCCGTCCTGAATCCGGACGATCCGGCGCGTGCGCTTTGCCAGCGCATTGTCGTGGGTGATGAGGACGAGCGTGTGCCCCTTGGCCGCCAGGTCCTCGAAGAGCGCCATGATGTCCTTGCCCGAAGAGGTGTCGAGGTTGCCGGTCGGCTCGTCGGCCAGGACGAGCGCCGGCTCGCACGCCAGCGCGCGGGCGATGGCGACGCGCTGCATCTGGCCGCCCGAGAGCTCGGTCGGGCGATGGTGCATGCGGTCGGCCAGGCCGACCTGCTCGAACAGCAGCTCGACGCGGGCCTTGCGCTCGCGCGCCCCGGTGCCGTGAAAGAGGAGCGGCAGCTCGACGTTCTCGTAGGCGGTGATCTGCGGCAGCAGATTGAAACTCTGAAAGACGAAGCCGACCTTGCGGTTGCGGATGTCGGCCAGCTCGTCGACGTCGAGCTCGGCGACCTCCTCCCCGTGCAGCCGGTACGAGCCGCCGGTCGGCGTGTCGAGGCATCCGACGATATTGAGCAGCGTGGACTTTCCGGAGCCCGACGGCCCGACGATGGCGACGAACTCGCCGGCCTCCACCCGGAGATCGACCCCCTTCAGCGCTTCGACTTTCACCGCGCCGGTGTCGTAGACCTTGCGCAGATCGCGCATGTCGATGATCGCGGGCACTGTCTCCACGGCGCCGATCTTCTTACTATTCCGTCCGACGAACAAGTTCATGGCGCGTTACCTCACTCGTAGCGCAGCGCGACCGCGGGTTGAATGGTCACCGCGCGGCGCGAAGGGAAGAACCCGGCGAGAAATCCGATCATGCCGAGCAGCGAGACCGTGGTGAAGGCGACGCCGAGCGAGAACGTCGGCGCGCCGAGGAACTCGAGCGCGTCGCTGTTCGCTTTCGATTGCACGAAGGCCAGCAGCTCGACGAGCCCGACGCCGACCGCGATGCCGATGACGCCGCCCATCGCCGTCAACGACAGCGACTCGACGACCAGCGGACCGATGACGTAGGAACGGCGCGACCCGAGGGCCATCTGGACGCCGATCTCCTTGGTGCGGTGCTTGACCACCGCGTACATGATGTTGGCGACGCCGATACCGCCGATGAGCAGCGTCAGGGCGCCGATGATGCCGAGGAAGATCTCGATGCCGATGCCGATGTTGGCCGTGATCTTCTGCGACTCGACGGTATCCCACATCGAGAGCGCCCGCTCGTCGGTCGGGTCGAAGCGGTACTTCGCGCCGAGGATCTCGTAGAGCCGCTTCTTCACCGCCTCGTTCACCTCCGGACTGGTCGCCTTGACCACCAGGTCGGAGACGTAGCGGCGGCCGAAGAGGGCGCGGAAGGTCGACAACGGGACGACGGCGTTGTTGGCATCCGGCCCGCCGTAGGTCCCCATCTGGATCTTCTTCTGCATGACGCCGACGACGGTGAACGGCACCTGGTTGATGAAGATGGTCTCGCCGATCGCCTCCTTGTCGGCGAACAGCTCGTCCTTGAGGTCGTTGCCGAGAAAGACCACGCGGCGCTTGAGCTCTTCGTCGCGGTCGTTGAGGAAGCGGCCGCCCACCTGCGGAATCTGGTTGCGCAGCTCGCCGTACGCCGGCTCGACGCCGACGACCGGCTTGGTGAGCGTCTTCCGGCCGTAGGTGACCGTGTTGCCCCACCGGCGCATCTCGGCCGAGGTCAGGGCGAGCTCCGGGATGTTCGCCTCGAGGAGGTCGGCATCTTCCGGCAGGAAGCGGAGGTTCCGTCCCTGCGGGAAGCCGGCGAACGCCTTCGAGGTCGCGCCGGGCCAGATGACGATGATCCCCTCGCCGAGTCCGCGGCTGCCCTTCGTCAGGTTGCGCTTCAGGCCCTCGCCGAACGACAGCAGGAGGACGATCGACAGCGTGCCCCAGGCGATGGCGGCGACGGTCATCACCATGCGCTTGCGGTTGATCCCGGCGGTCCGCCGGAAGAGCTTGAGGATCAGCGGCAGGTTCCACATCGTCACATCCTCAACGCTTCGACCGGCCGGAGGTTGGCGGCGGAGCGCGCCGGGAAGTAGCCCGCCAGCAGCCCGATCGCCCCCAGGATCGCGGTCGTGATGGCCGCGACCTGGAACGAGATCCGCGGCGTGCCGATGAACTCCTGGAAGCCGAAGCTCGGAAAGACTGCGCAGACGCTCCAGGAGATGACGAAGCCGCTGACGCCGCCGACGACGGTGATCAGCAGCGTCTCGAAGAGGAACTGGCCGACGACGTAGCGCCGCTTCGCGCCCAGCGCCATCTTGATTCCGATCTCCTTGGTGCGCTCCTCGACCACGACGTTCATGATGTTGCTGACGCCGATGCCGCCGACGACGAGGGTGAGGGCGCCGACGACCCCGAGGAAGCCGCGGAAGGCGAGGAAGAAGGTGTCGAGGAACTTCGTCCCCTCGGTCGTATCCCACATCTGGATCGCCTCGTCGTCGGTCGGGTCGAAGCGGTACTTCTGCGCCGCGGTCGCGATCACCGCCTTCTTGACGCTCTCGATCTTCTGCACGTCCTTGGCCTGGAAGATCAGGTTCTCGATGTACTTCGCGCCGTAGATCGCCCGGAAGGTCGTCGACGGGATCATCGCCTTGTCCTTGTCCCGGCCGCTGTAGGAGGAGTCCTGCTCCTTCTTCACCATGACGCCGATGACGGTGAAGGGCGAGCCGTCGATGCGCACCTGCTCGCCCACCGGATCGACGCCGGCGCCGAACAGGTCCACGGCGAGCTGATCGCCGACGAAGACCACCCGCCGGCGCTCGTCGAGGTCGAGCTGGTTGAGGAACCGCCCGCCCACCTGCGGGTTCATCGATCGCATGGCGCCGAATTCGACGTTCGAGCCGGAGATGTCGACCGACAAGGCCTTCTTGCCGTAGGTGATGCGCGCGCCGTCCTGCGCGTACTCCTCGCTGATGTTGCGGATCCCCTCGACCTCGGTGCGCAGCAGGGTGACGTCCTCGTCGGTGAGCTGGATCCTCCGCCCCCGCGGCAACCCCTGCCAGGGCTTGCTGGTGCGCGACGGCCAGGCGATGACGATCGCATCGCCCAGACCCTTCTGCGCCACCAGCACCTGGCGGTGCAACCCCTCGCCGAAGGCGAGCATCAGGGTCACCGCCGCCGTCCCCCAGACGAGGCCGAAGACGGTCAGGAAGAGCCGCAGCTTCTGCGCGCGCACGTCGCGCAGGAACTGCCGCAGATAGTTGCGCAGATACATCGGATCACTCGACTTCCTTGGCCGGCCGCTGGATGACCTTGTCCCCTTCGGCGAGCCCGGCGACGACCTCCAGATTCAGGCCGTCCGAGAGACCGACCTGGATCTCCTTCTTCACCGGCTCGTCCTCGGGCTTGGCGCCCGGCACTTCGACGGTCGCCTTGTCCTTCTCCATCGTCACCAGCCGCTCGGGCACCAGGAGCACGCCCTGCTTCTCCTGGATGATGACGTCGGCGTTGGCCGAATAGCCGGCGCGCAGTGTGACGGTGGACTTGGTGGTGTCGATCTCGGCCTCGACGTCGAAGATCGTCGCGCCTTCCTTCTCGCGCGCCTTCGGCGCGATGCGGGTCAGCTTCGCCGGCACGGAACTCCCGGGCAGAGCGCCGATCTGGATGCGGACCTCCATGCCCTCGTGCAGCTTGCCGACGTCGATCTCGTCCACGGTGCCCTTGAACTCCAGGGTCTTCATGTCGGCCAGCGTCATCAGGACGGTGCCCTCCTGGAACGAGGTCAGCGGCACCACCGGGTCGCCGGGATTCACCTTGCGCTCGAGCACCGTGCCGGCGGCCGAGGCGCGGATCACCGAATCGACGCCGTTCACCTTGCGCACGATCCGCCCTTCCTTGAGGAGGGCCAGCTTGTCCTTCTCCTGTTCGAGGGTGATGCGCGCCTGGTCGAAGTCCTTCTGCCGGGCGTCGAAGGCGTCGCGCGCCAGGATGCCGCCACTCCACAGCGACTTGGTGCGCTCGAGATCCTGCTGCGCCCGGTCGTAGGCGACCTGCGAGAGTTGGACGCGGCGCTCCGCGTCGGCGAGCTCGAGCGGCGTCGGATCCGGACTGACCGAGAACAACGGCTGGCCGACCTCGACGCGATCGCCGACCTCGACGAAGCACTCGTCGATGATGCCGGAGATCTGCGACTTCACCTGGATCTCCTGGTCGGGCACCACCTGACCGACCGCGAGCGCCTTGTCGATGATGGCGCCGCGAGTCACGTCCACCGTCTTCAGTCCTTCCTGCTTCGCCGAGGCGTTGCGGCTGTAGAGAAAGAGGCCAACCGCCGCGACTCCGACCGCCAGCGATCCGACCACGATTTTCATCGGCTTGCCCATTGTCATCTCCTCGTAAGATCAGCCTGCTGCTCACTACGACTGCCGGGAACGGAGGTTTCATGCCCCGCCTGCACGTGGCGCTGGTGGCGCCCGAGATCCACTGGAACACCGGCAACGCCGGCCGCACCTGCCTCGCCGCCGGCGCCCGTCTGCATCTCGTCGATCCGCTCGGCTTCTCGCTCGACGAGCGCGCGATCCGCAGATCCGGTCTCGACTACTGGAATCGCGTCGACCTCCAGCGCTGGGACGGCTGGCCGAGCTTCGAGCGCGCGCTCCCGGGTCTCGGCTCGCCGTACCTGTTCTCCGCCGATGCGAACCTCGACTATTGGGACGTCGAATACCCCTCGGAGGTTACGCTGGTCTTCGGGGGAGAGAGCCGTGGGCTGCCACCGGAGCTGCGCGAGAGCTATCGCGAACGGCTGGTGCGGCTGCCGATGGCCGGCCGCGAGGTGCGCTCGCTCAACCTGTCCACCTGCGTCGGAATCGCGGTCTACGAGGTGTTGCGGCAGTGGCGCCAGCGGCGCCTGGCGGGCTGAACCCTCAGCCCTGGAGCCGCTTGGCCAGGTCGTCGACCCGCGCGTTCTTGGGATCGATCTGCTGTGCCTTGCGCAGGTGCTTCTGGGCTTCGCGGGTCTTGCCCGCCGCGAGAGCCCAGTGCCCGAGGGCCGCCTCGCTCTCGGCCTGCGTCGGGTCGAGGCGCACGGCCCGGCGGTAGAACCTGCCCGCCTCTTCCAAGCGCCCGAGGCGCAGCGAAAGATCGCCCAGCGCGAGGTAACTGAAGGGGTTGCGGTTTCCCGAACGGTCCACCAGAGCGAGCAGCTCTTCGGCTTCCTGCTCCCGTCCGACCATACGCAGCAGGGCCGAGAGGTTCTGGTAGGCGGTCACCGTCGAAGGGTCGACCTCGAGCGCCCGGCGATAGGCCGCTTCGGCGGCGACGAGATCGCCGCCGCGGCGCTCGGCCACGCCGAGGTTGATCCACGCCTCGGCGAGCTCGGGATCGAGCTGGACCGAGGTCCGCAGCAGCTCCAGTCCCGCCGCCGTGTTGCCGTCGCGCAGCTCTTCGGCGCCGCGATTGGAGTAGTAGAGCGCCACGGCCGTCAGATCGGAAATCTCCTCGACCCAGCGATACGCGCGGACCGGCCGCTGCGCGAAATCGAGGATGCGCCGACGGTCGGGCGTGCCGAAGGCGGCGGTGATGTGCGCCGAGGCGACGATGAGGTCGCCCTCGCGTTCGAAGCTCTGCAGATCCGAGACGCGCAGCAGATAGACCGGCAGGTCGAGCTCCCGCGCCAGGGCGACGAAGAGCTGCGAGAAACCGAGGCAGTTGGCGGTGCCGGATTCGAAGACTTCGCGCGCCGTTCCGGTGTGCCCGGGGACATAGGTGAGCGGCGCCGTCGAGCGGTTGAGCAGCGACTGCAGCAGCCAGTTGAGCTGGATCTCCGCCCGGGTCGAGGTCGGAACCTCCTTGGCCAGCCAGGCGCGCATCTCGTCGTCGGCGGAGAACGGCACGACGACCTTGGAAGGGTCGACGCCGCGATCGCGGATCTGGTCCTGCAGCTCGTGCTGCATCCGCGCGCCGAGCCGCTGCGTCGCGCAGCCGGCAGCACCGAGGGCGCACAGGGCGAGCAGCGTCAGCCGAAGCAGGGGAAGCCTCATGGCCTTCTCCGCCGCAACCGCCCCACCCAGGCCTCCGCCGGGGCCTCGCCGCGGGCCGCGGCCAGGGCAAGGTAGGCAGCGCCGAAGAGGGCAAAGACGACGGCGGCGCGCAGCGTCGGATGAGCTCCCCAACCCGCAGTCACCCATGCAGCGCCTCCCGCTGGCAAGGCGGCGGCGAGGGCGTAGAGAGTGAAGCGCAGGAAGGCGGGCGCCGGCCAGACCAGGCTCGGCAGCTGGCGCCGCGCCGCGCGCCGCAGCGCCCCGAGCTCGAACCAGGCTGCCAGCGTGGCGGCCAACCCGAGTCCGACGGCACCGAGGCGAAGGGAGCTGCCGGGAGACCCGAGCAGCGCGAGATCGCCCAGGCGCTGGCGATCGAGCCAGAGCATCGCCGGAAAGCCGATCGCCAGGCTCGTCGCCACCCTCAGCACGGCGATCCGGGCGGGGGTGCGGGTGTCGCCCCGGGCGTAGAACCCCGCCTGCAGCACGCGGGATGAAGTCGATGCCGGCAGGCCCACTGCGTAGGCAGCGAGAACCAGGTAGACGAGGCGACTCTCGGCGGCACCGAATCCCTTTCCAAACAGCTGGAAGATCCCCTCCACGAGCGGAAGACCCAGCAAAAGATACGCCAGAAAGCTCGGAAGGTTCAAAAAGGCCGCGGTCTCGAGCGCGCGCGCCGTGCCGGCCGCGAGGTCCGGTTCCGCGGCGGCGCCGCTCCTCGCCAGGCGCGGCAGCGCCGCCGCCGCGACCGACATACCGAAGAGACTCACCGGCAGCAGGTAGAGCGTCTGGGCGTAGAACAGGGCGGCCACGGCGCCAGCGGCCAGCAGCGATGCCAGCAGCTGATCGAGGTACGAGGAGAGCTGAACGACGCCGCGGCCGGCAAGGGTCGGCCCGAAGGCGGAGAGGACTTCCCGTACGGGCGGTGCCGCCAGGGAGAACGACAGGCGAAATCCGGTCAGGTCGCGGCGCAATCCAGGAAGTTGAATCAGGAACTGCACGATTCCGCCGACCAGGGCGCCGATGCACGCCGCCTCGAGCATCCGGTCGGCGATGGCGCTCGCGCCGGGGGCGCTGGCGGCATCGCCGGCAGCGCCGGGACGGGCTGCCCAGGCGACCGCGCCGACGATGGCCGCGTTCCAGAAGACCGGCGAGAAGTACGACAGGAAGAACTTGCCGTGGCTGTTGCGCACCCCCAGCGCCCAGGCCGAGAGCACCAGTGTCGCCGTCATCGGGAAGATCCAGCGCACGGCCGCTACCGCCAGCTGGTAGCGGTCGACCGTGGCTTCGCCGAGAGCGATGAGCTCGCGATCGCGCAGGAAACCGGCGGCGAGCAGGCCGACAATCGGCCTGGCGAAGAGCATTCCGAGCGCCGCCGCCCCGCCGGCGACCGCCACCAGAAGCGAGAAGACCGCCCCCGCCAGCCGCCCGGCCTCCTCCCGCTTCCCTGCCGCGAGCAGCCGCGAGTACGTCGGGATGAAGGCGGCCGAGAGCGTCTGCTCGCCGAGCAGGTTCTGCAGCAGATTCGGCAGCCGCAGCGCGGCACTGAAAACGTCGGCGTGGGGTCCGACACCGAAGTAGGCCCCCAGCGCGCTCGTCCGCAGCAGACCCGCCAGCCGGCTGCAGAAGATGCCGGCGGCGACGGACAACGTTCCGCCCGATCTTCCGGCCCCCTTCGTCGGCGGCAAGCGATCCTCGGGCGTCTTCAGGAGCCGGCGGCGTTCTTCGCCAGCCAGGCAGACGCCAGTGGCCGCACGATGACCGACTCCGCGTCGAGGCCCGAGGCGCTGGCGAGCGCCTTCGCGTACCAGCTGCGGGCGTTCTCGCGATCCTTCATCCGGGCGTAGGAGTCGGCGATCAGGTACTGGATGTAGGCGCGATCGGTCTCCGACTGCGAGAGCTGAGCCACCGCCTCTTCGTAGTCCTTGTCCTGATAGCGCAGGTAGCCGACGAGATAGGGATAGATCCACTTGTAGTGTTCGGCGTTGCCCGGGTCCGAATCCATCAGCGCCTTCGCCTCGTCGGCCAGCCCCTGGGCCTTGCGCACCTCGCGGCGCAGCGCCGCCACGCGCGCAGCGCCGTGCAGCTGCCGGACGTGCCAGATCGGGCGCTCCTCCGCCTTCATCGTCGAGCCCTGCACGATCGCCCAGCCGCGGTCGTACCATTCGAGCGCCGCACCGCTGCTGCCGGTTTCGAGCAGCACCCGGCCGACGGCGTTGCAGGCCGCCGCCGCCATGTCGGGACGACCCATCCCCTGCCACATCGCCACCGCCTGCTCCGCCCGGTCGAGTCCCTGCGGCAGCTGCCGCAGGTAGGTCTGGGCGTAGACGATCGCCATGAGGGCGCGATAGCGGTCGTTCCCCGGCGCCGCGGAATCGACCGCCTTCGCCAGGTCGGAGAAGGTGCCGTCCTTGTCGCCCATGAACAGACGGGCCGCGGCGCGGCCCAGCAGCGCAGCGACCGGCCGCCCCTGATCGTCGACCGCGTGGTTGTAGGCGTTGTAGGCGGCGGCGAAATCCCCTGCGGCGCGCTTGAGATCGCCCACTCCGAGCAACGCCGAGGTATAAGCCGGATCGAGGGCGACGGCGGCGTTGTACTCCGCCAGCGCTCCAGCCGGGTCCGGCTGCGCGCGCAGCGCGTCTCCCAGGAGTTTGTGCAGCCGCTTGTCGGTGCCCTTGGCCGCCACCGCCTCGCGCAGCTTGACGATCGCCTCGGCCGCCTTCCCCTCGTCGAGCAGTGCCAGTCCGGCCGTGGCCGGTCGCAGCCAATGCCCCTCGGGAGCGAGGGCCCCGGCGCGCGCGAGGTCGGCGGTCCGCGCTTCGCCCCGCTCGGCGAGCGCGAGCTCGAAGAGAGCTTCCGCGGCGCCGGTCGCGAGACCGGGGCGTGCCGCGTCGAGATCCCCGCGGTCGAGCGCTTCCCGGGCCTGGCCGAGGGCGTTCGCGGCCCCCTGGGGTTCGGCGGCCGCAGCGACAGCGGGCAGCAGGAGACCGGTCGCCAGAGCGATCGCACCGGCGCACAACCAAAGCCTTCGCTTCATGGTTCTCTCCTTGGCAGCAAGACAGTCCTACCGTCCCTCATGGCGATACCTTCCCCTGTTCCTTCTCCGTCCCCGCCGCGGCGGCGGTCCGCGCCAGCTGCTCGCGCGCCTCGCGCTGCACGGCGAGGAGCATGCCCGAGAGCCCCAGCGACTTCCCCAGCGACAGCTCGCGGCCGAAGAGCCGTTCCACCACCTCCACCGGCAGCTGCGTCACCGCCTCGAGCGGCGCCCCGGACAGGGTGCGGGCGAGAATCGCCGCCAGCGCCCGGGCCGAGATGCCCTGCGGGTTCTCGACTGCGAAGTGCAGGTCGAGCCTGCCATCCGGCCGCGCCTCCGCGAAGACGAAGGCTTGCGACTCGCAGGCCGGAACCCGGTGGGCCTCCGGGAAGGGCCGCCGGGCGAGCCGGGAGGGGACTTCGCGGTACCCCTCGGCCAGCGCAATCAGGGCTTCGATGCGCTCCGGCCGGTCGAGGCCGGAGAGCATCTCGACGAGATCGGCGAGCTCGGGGAGCTGCCGCAGCGCGGGATCGACCGGCGGCATGCCCGCGTCAGCGCTCAATCGGCGCGCCCACCAGATTTCCCCATTCGGTCCAGCTGCCGTCGTAGTTGCGCACCCTGGGGTGCCCGAGCAGGTAGGTGAGCACGAACCAGGTGTGGCTGCTGCGCTCGCCGATCCGGCAGTAGGCGACGATCTCCTCCTGACGGGGCAGACGCTGCTCCTCGAAGTAGATCTGCGCCAGCTCGGCAGCGTTGCGGAACTCGCCGGTCTCGGGCACGATGGCGCGCGCCCACGGCACGCTCTTCGCTCCCGGGATGTGGCCGCCGCGCAGCGCCCCCTCATTGGGATAGGCCGCCATGTGCAGGCGCTCGCCGGAGAACTCTTCCGGGCTGCGGACGTCGACCAGCGGCCGACCGGCGGCGACATGCGCGAGGACCTGGTCGCGGAACGCCCGGATGCGCGAGTCGTCGCGCTCGGGGGCGACATAGGCGGAGGGCGGCCAGGCCGGGATCTCCCTGACCAGGGCGCGCCCCTCCTGCGCCCATTTCACGCTGCCGCCGTCCATGATCCGCGCCCGGGTGTGGCCGAAGAGCTGCAGGATCCAGAAGGCGTAGCAGGCCCACCAGTTGTTCTTGTCGCCGTAGAGGACGACGGTCGTGTCGTTGGCGATGCCGTGACGCCGCATCAGTCTCTCGAAGCCCGCCCGATCGAGGTAGTCACGGCGCACGGCGTCGTTCAGATCGCGCGCCCAGTCGATCTCGACGGCGCCGGCGAGATGCCCCGAAGGATAGACCAGCGGATCCTCGTTCGACTCGACGATGCGGACCCCGGGGTCGTCCTGGTGCTCGGCGACCCACTGCGTCGAGACGAGCACTTCCGGCTGGGCATAGCCACGTGCGGACGGATCGGTCATGAGCACCTTCCTAGGAGGGAAGGAGTATAGACCGACCTCCGGCGCCCGGGGGGCTCTGCCGATAGACTCTCCGCCCCGTGTCCGTCCCGCCCAGTGCCCCGCTGTCGCACCCCGAAGCCGGGCCGCGGCCTCGTCTCTATGTCGTCGCCCTCGCCCATCTCGACACGCAGTGGCGGTGGACGGTGCGGGAAACGGCAGCGGAATTCCTGCCGCGAACCGTGCGCCAGAACGAGGACCGTTTCCGCCGCGCGCCCGGCTATCGCTTGAATTTCGAGGGCGCCTACCGCTATCGCCTGCTGGCCGAGTGTCACCCCGAGCTCTTCGCGCGGGTGCAGGCGCGCGTCGCCGAAGGCCGCTGGTTCCCTTCCGGGGCGGCCTGGGAGGCCTTCGACACCCACCTGCCGGCCCCGGAGTCGATCGTCCGCCAGCTCCTCTACGGGACCCGCGCCTTCGAGGCTGCGGTGGGCCGCGCCGGCCGTGACATCTTCCTGCCCGACTGTTTCGGCTTCTCGCAGGCCCTGCCGACGCTCGCCGCGCATTGCGGCATCGTCGGCTTCACGACCCAGAAGCTGCGTCGCGGCGCCGAGATGCGCTCCGCCTTCGGGGTCCCCTTCCCGTTCGGCCTCTGGGCCGGTCCCGACGGTTCGCTCCTGCCGGCGGTGCTCGATCCGGGCGAGTACGGAGCCCAGACGCGCGCCGACCTGAGCCGGGACCCCGAGTGGATCGAGCGCTTCGCCCGGCTGGCGGCCGACGGTCGTCCGCTGCGACTGATGACCCTGCAGGGACTCGGCGACAAAGGGGGCGCGATCGCTCCGGCGACCGTCGCCTGGCTCGAGAGAGCCACCGCCGGGGCGGGCGGCATCGACGTCGTCCTCGCCGACTCCGAACAGCTCTTCCGCGAGCTCGCGCCCACGGAGCGCTCCCGGCTGCCGGTCTACGACGGTGAGCTCCTGCTGCGGCTGCACGCCACCGGCTGCTACAGCTCGCGCGCCGAGCTCAAGCGCCGCCATCGCCAGGCCGAGCAACTGGCGCACGCCGCCGAGCGCGCGGCCGTGATCGCCCAGGCGTTCGCCGGCCGGCCAGCCGGCCGCGACCGCCTTCGCGAAGCCTGGCTGCGTATCCTCGCCCACGAGATGCACGACGATCTCACCGGCACGAGTCTCGTCGCGGCCTACCGCTACTCCGCCCACGATCTCGCGCTCTCCCTCAACGAGCTCCGGCAGGAGCTCGAGGAGGCCGTCGGCGCGGTCGCGCTCCGCCTCGGCACGCGGCCGTCGGAGACCTCGAGCACACCTCTGATCGTCTTCAACGCACTCGGCTGGGATCGTACGGATCTCGTCGAGGTCGAGCTGCCCGCGCCGTCCTCGCCGGGCGCACTGATCTCGGTATTCGACGCCCAGGGTCACGAGCTTCCCTCCCAGTGGCAAACGGAGGGAACGACGACGCGTGGCCGCTTCGCGGCACACCTTCCTTCCCTGGGCTGTTCGCGCTTCGAGGTGAGCGCGGCGCCGCCGGGAACCAGGACTCCCGCCAGCGAGCTCTCCGCCGGCGAGAGCTTCCTCGAGAACGCACGGCTCCGCGTCGAGATCGACGACAATGGCGACATCTCGCGGATCTTCGACAAGCAGGCCCAACGCGAGCTTCTCGCTGCGCCGATCGGGCTCGAGATCCTCGACAACTTCTCGGACCGGTTTCCCTCCTGGGAGATTCGCTGGGAGGACACCTCCCGCCCCGCCCGCACCCGGATCGCGGGACCGGTCCGCGCACCGGCGGTGGAGCGCGGAGCGGCGCGGGTCGCAGTCACGATCGAACGCATCGCCGAGGGATCGCGCTTCCGGCAGACGATCTCCCTCGCCGTCGGCGCGGCCGGCGATCACGTCGCCGTCGAGACCGCGATCGACTGGCGAACCGACGGCGCGCTGCTCAAGATGCGCTTCCCTCTCGCCACTGCGGCCGAGCAGGCGCTCTTCGACCAGGGAGTCGGCGTCGCCCGCCGTCCGGTGGCCTCCGCGCAGCTCTACGAGGTGCCGGCGCACCGCTGGGCGGCGCTGCGCGAGGGGCCCGGAGAAACGGGGGCCGGCGCCGCCATCGCCAACGACTGCAAGTACGGCTGGGACCATCCGAGCGCCGACACCTTGCGCCTGACGCTCCTGCACACGCCGCGCATCGGCCGGCGCTTCCGCTACCAGGCGAAGCAGGATTTCGGCCATCACCACGTGCGGGTGGCGATCGCGCCGATCCGCGCCGGCGACTCCCTCGCCCCCACCGTGCGTCTCGCGGAGCGCATCTGCCAGCCGCCCCAGCCGTTCCTGCCGCTGGCCTCGCCGGCGGCCGAGCACGCTCCCGACACCGGCAAGCCCGGCAGCATCTCCTTTCTGGCGCTCGACCAGCAGGAGGTGGCCGTTCAGGCTCTGAAGCTGGCCGAAGACGGGGACGAAGTCGTCCTGCGCCTGCGCGAAACCACCGGCCAAGCCCGGGAAGTCGACCTCGATTCCTATCTGCCGATCGCGAACGTCCGCAACATCGATGGCTGCGAGCGGCCGCTCGAGGCCACGGCGCTGCCGACGGACCCGACGCGAAAAACTCCAGTAAGGGAGAGGAGCGCCACCCGTACTTCGGTCGCCGGCTTCGGACTCGCCGCGATCGCTCTGCAGCTCGATCCCCCTTTACCGGTCCTTTCGCCCCGGCCGCCGCGAACACTGGCCCTGGCCCTGCCCTGGAACTGCACGGCCGTCACCTCGCCGGGCGAGCGGGCGCGCGACGGCGGACTCGACGGACAGGGCCGCGCGATCCCGCGCCAGCTCCTGCCGCGCGCGCTGCGCCGCTGCGGTGTCGAGCTCGACCTGGCGCACGCGCATCGCGCGGATTCACCTTCGGCGCTACTCTGCTCGGCACAGAAGGTCGTGCTCGCCCCCGGATACTGCCGGTTGGTTCTCCTGGCAGCGGCCTTTCCGGAGGCGGCGGCGATCGAGTTCGTCGTCGACGGCGTGGCCGCTCCGCGGCGGGTCGCCGGCGGTTTCTCGCCGCTCGGACGCTTCGACGAGCTCGAGCGCGGCTTCTTCGGCCGGCCGACTGGCGGTGTCGTGACCGGTTTCTTCCGCCGGGAGCCGCTGGCTCTGGCCCTGCCGCACCGCCACGATCGCCGCGGCAGGATCGACCCCTGCGCGCCGATTCAGTTCTTCACCGTCGAGCTGCCTGTGTCGCCTGCAGGGTCGGAGCTTCAGCTGCCGCAGGGCGGGCGCCTGATCGTGCTCGCCGCGACGCTCAGCGCGGCAGCGTCTCCGGCGGCGAGGAGCGCCGGCGGAGGAGCGGACTGATGGAGCTGCTCTGGGTCGTCTGCGTGCTCTGCGTCGTCGTCGGCTTCGCCGGCGCCGTGCTGCCGGCGATCCCCGGCCCGCCGCTGGTCTTCGCCGGCCTCGTCGCCGGAGCGGCGGCGGACGGCTTCGAGCGCGTCGGCTGGGGGACCCTGACGGTCCTGTTCCTGCTCACCTGCCTGACTTTCGGCATCGACATCGCGGCGACCGCTCTCGGCGCGCAGCGCGCCGGGGCCAGCAAGCTGGCGATCGCCGGCGCGCTCGTCGGCTCGCTGGTCGGTCTCGCCTTCGGCCTGCCGGGTCTGCTGTTGGGACCGTTCGCCGGCGCGCTCGCCGGCGAATGGATCGCGCGGCGGAATCTGCGTCAGGCGGGCAAGGTCGGATTCGCGACCTGGCTCGGCATGCTTCTCGCGGCGGTGGGCAAACTGGCGGTTCTCTGCCTCATGGTGGGTCTCTTCGCCCTCGCCTGGTGGCTTTGAGCCCGCTCCTTCGTCAGAAGAAGAGACCGGAGGTATCGAGAACCTCGAGCACCTCGAGCTCCTGGATCCGCCAGAGACCGTCGTCCTGGCGCCAGGCGATGCGCAGCCGCAGGCGCTCGCGTCCGGGCCCGCCCGGGCGGAGCCCGACCGCCTCCAGCACGGCGGTCATCTCGGCCGTGGCGTTCGGCCGCAGGTCGAGCTCGACCTCCGAGTCCGAGACCGCGATCGTCTCGGCGCTCGCGCGATAGCGGTCGACGATCCCCATGAGCTGCTGGCGGTCCGTGATGGTCCCCTCGTAGGGCTGGGCGAGGATCACGAAGCCGTCGGCGAAGATCTGCGAGACCTCGCGCGCGTGGGCCAGACGGTCGAGCGCCCCCTCGGAGCCGCCTTTTTCGACCGCGCTCTGTAGCGCCTCGAACCGGGACAGGACTCGCCGGCGGTCGCTGGTCCACCAGCGGACGACGACGACGAGCCCCGCGATCAGGGCGACGACGGCGACCCACCGGACGACCGCCGGCCTCACTGGCGACCTCGACCGCCCGCCGTCACCCCTCGATTCCCCGTCCGGTCAGACGAGCCGGGCGTTGAGAACGATCTCGATGTTCGACGACAGTGCCTTCGAGATGATGCAGTTGGCCTTGGCGCCTTCGGCCTGCTGGGCGAAGGTCGCGGCGTCGATCCCCGGAACTTCCGCCTCGCAGTCGAGCTCGATGCGGGTGATGGCCAGTCCGGCTTCGTTCTTGAGCAACTGGACACGCGCCTCGCTCGCCACGCGCTTGGGCGAGAAGCCCGCCCGGCCGAGGCCCGCGGCGAGCGCCATCGCGAAGCAACCGGCGTGCGCCGCGCCCAGCAGCTCCTCGGGGTTGGTTCCGGTGCCCTCTTCGAAGCGCGACGAGAAGGAGTAGCGCCCCTCGAACGCGCCGCTGCCCAACTTGATCGATCCGTTGCCGTCCTGCAGTCCGCCGTTCCAGACGGCGTTCGCCTTGCGAATGGCCATGTTCTTTCCTCTCTCAGAAGCCGACGCGAACCGTCGCGCCGAAGGTAATGGTATCGGAGTCGTAGTCGTCCAGGTCCTTCCACTCGAGGAAGCGGTAGTCGGCGTTGATGTCGAGATGCAGCTTCGGCAGCAGCAGGAAGTCGACCCCGGCCTTGGCGATGTAGAACGGATCGGACCAGCTGCCGTGGGCGAAGTCGGAGTAGGTCACGCCGACGCCGAGACCACCGTAGATCCCGCGTCCGGCGAGAACGTAGACCTGCGGCGAGATCGCCCAATCGTGCGAGCCCTGGAAGCCCTTGTCGAAGTACTCGGCCGCAGCCTCGAAGCGCAGGAAGCCGGCGAGGTACTGGTAGGAGACCACCTCGGAGAGGCCGTCGTCCTGGACCTCGAAGTCCGGGAAGTCGTCATCCAGGCGGTCGAGGCTCTGCCAGTAATGCAGCCCGCCACCGATACGGTGCTCCCCCGCCGCGGCGGGCGCCTCCAGTCCGGCCGCGAGCACGGCCAGCACGCAGGTCCAACGCAAGATTCTCTTCATCGCTCTTCGGTCCTTTCCGGTTCGATGGCAGTGGACCGCAGCGTCCTGCCTGCGGCCGGGCGAGACTACCAACAAGCGGCCTGCCCGGGTTGTGCCCTCTGCCGCAGCGCCCCGCCTCACTCCGCGCCACTCTCCCGTCCGGCGTAGCGGCGCCGCAGGCGCAGCAGGCCGCCGTCGCGAGTCCGATCGAAGGCGGCGAAGGCGCCGAAGTACGGACTCGAGCCGGCCGCTTCGCCGTTGATCTGCTCGACGTCGAGGCTGCGCTCCGGGGCGACCGCGCGAGTCAGGGCGGCACGCAGCGGTGCGAGGAGCTCCGGCAGTCCGGGATCGTCCGGCGGCAGGGCGAAACGGATCTCGCGTCCGCCGCGGGCGAAGACGGCCGCCAGGCGACTCCCCCGGTAGGCGAGTCGCGTCGCGGCGGCGCGCCGCGGCAGACTGCCCTGCAGCCCGGGCAGCTCGAGCCCGCAGGGCGAGACCGGATCGAGCGCCGAACACCACCAGACGGCGCCGCCGGGCAGACCGTCGCGCAACCGTCGCAGCGCTCCCGGCAGCGCGAACTGCGCCCCCGGAAGATCGTCGAAGAACCGTCCGGCGACAACCTCGCCCGAAAGCTCCAGGCCGCGCAGCGCGCGCGCCACCCGGCTCCAGGAGAGCGCCGGCAGCTCGGCCGCCAGCAGCTCGCGAAAGAGCACCCCGTAGCGGTCGAGCAGGAGTCGCGCCCGTTCTCGGCTGCGCTCCTCCTCGACGAACGGATCGACCGGGGCGCCGGGGTCGTGACGAGGCGCGGAGAGCGTCCGCCAGCGCCCGGCGAGCGGCTGGCTCCCCTGCCAGCGCCGGAACAGCCCACGCCGGCTGGTGCGCCCGCCCGCTGCCGTCCCGGCGGGCGCCTCCTGGCCCGGCGCCTCGACGCGGAATCCGTTCTGCATCGCCTGCCGCAGGACCCGCAGCGAGCTGCAGGTCACGACGCCCCGCCAGGCGAGGCTCCACAGCGCTTCGGTGACGCCGGAGAGCGGGAGACCGGTCCGCTCGGCGATCTCGCTGACCTCGCAGCCGCGCGGGGACTGCATCAACAGGTCGTGCACGGTGCGCGCCGTTGGATCGAGGCCGGTCCAGTCGGCCTCGCTCGGCGGTGACTGGAAGAGATCGAGGTCGGGCCGGAAAGCGTAGGCGATCCGCTCCCTGCCGGTGCCGAACCAGACGAGCTCGCTCGCCTCGACGAGGCCGTCGAGCCACGCCGGAAAGTACGGTTCGAGCCGGGCCGGAAGGAGGTCGGTCTCCCACAGCGCGGCCGGGGCCGGATAGCCAAAGAGTCGTTCGAGCGCCGACTGCAGACCCTCCCCGCCGCTGCCGCGCTCGGTAAGCCCCTGCCAGGTGGCGAGGAAGAGCGGCAGCTCCGCGAGCGGCAGCGGCGAGAACGTCGGGCGCGCCGCCGTGCGCCGCCAGCGCAGCAGGGTCTCGACGATACCGACGGTCGCCACCTGCCGCTCGGCACTCCCGCCCGGAGACTCGAGCAGCTCCCCGACGATCACCCGCTCGGCGGCGGCGAGCGGAGCCAGCCGGGCCTCGGTTTCGGCGAGCGTCAGCCCCCACGCCGCGGCGACCCGTTCGATCGGGAGCGGCGGCTGGTAGCGCAGCCACTCTTCGAGCAGCGGCGTCAGGTTCTCGGGGTCGCGGCGCGCGCCGGCCAGCCGCGGCAGGTTCTCGCGCGCGACCATCGTCTCGCCGCCGTCCCCGGCGAACGCGAGCGTCGCGAGCTTCTCGCCGGCACCGAGCTCGGCGAGCATCTCCGCCACGCCCCCCGGGCGATCGCGCTCGATCGCCGCCAGCAGCTCCTGCCACTCGGCCGGCGGCAGCAGCAGCCTCTCTTTCGCCCATTCGAGCAGCTCGGTCGCGCTCTGCGGTGCGTAGCCGGGAACGAGGCGCTGCAGCTTCCGCCGCAGCTCTTCCGCCAGCCGCGCTGGGATGCGCGGGCGCTCCCCGCCGAGCGCCACCTCGCGCAGCAGATCGCCGCGCAGGGCGCTGCCCCGCCGCGCCCCGGGGACGTCGTCCTCGTACATGAGCTCGTTCGTGCGGCGCCAGACCAGCCCGGCGGCGAGCGGCGACGGGCGGTCGCTGCTCACGCTGCGGACCTCGATCTCGCCGCGCTCGACTTCCTCGAGCCGCCGGCGCAGCGACTCGAGGTCGAATTCGTCGTGCAGCGAGCTGCGCCAGGTTTCGAGGGTGACCGGGAAGTCGTCGTAGCGCGCCACGGCCTCGAGAAGCTTCTTGGCGTTCTCCCGCGATACCCACAGCGGCGTGCGGCGGCGCGGGCCGGCTCGCGGCAGGAGCAGCGCCCGCTGCGCATTCTGCCGGAACTGGGCGCCGAAGAACCCCGAGGACTCGAGGCGCGCGCGCAGCAGACTCTCCAGGCGTTCGGGCGTCACCCGCGCGAAGAGGGATCGCGCGTCCGCGCCCGGCGGCAGCACGAGCAGCACGGCGTCGTCGTCGGCGAGCGTTTCGATCGAAGATCCTTCGCCCTCCTCCCAGGCTGCGGCGAGCGCCAGCGCGAGCGGCCGATTGAGCGTTCCGCCCCAGAAGGTGTAGATCACCACCTGGCGCCGCCCGTCCTCCGCATTCGCCGGACCGCCGGAGCCGGTCTCGCGACTCTCCTCGAAGATCAGCCGATGGCGGTGCGGCAGGGCGCCACCCAGCGCTCCCCGGGCCTCGCGCAACAGGCGGACGAGCTCACCCGCGGCGGCGGCGTCGAGGGCGTACTCCCGCGCCAGAGCGGCGGCGAACTGCGGCAGCTCGAGCTCGGCGTCGGCGCGCTCGAGCAGGTGGCCAATGCGCTCCGAGAAGAGCGCGCCGCGATCACGTGCATCCGCCCGCCAGAAAGGCGCCAGCATCGCGCCGCCGCGCGCCGGAGCGACGAAGACCTCGTTCGAGGTGATGCGATGGATCCGCCAGGACTGCGTCCCGAGCAGGAAAGTGTCGCCGAGCGAACGCTCCCACACGAACTCCTCGTCGAGCTCGCCGAGGCGGGCGTTGGACTCTTCGATGCGCAGCTGAAAGTAGCCGCGGTCGGGGATCGTCCCGCCCGACTGGGCGACCAGGCGAGCCGCTCCCGGCCGCGCCGCGACGCTGCCATCCAGACGATCGAAGGCGATGCGCGGCCGGAGCTCGGCGATGCGGGCGTCGGCGTAGCGGCCGGCGAGCATCTCGATCACCAGGTCGAACTGACGGCGCGTGAGGTCGTGGTAAGGCTCGCTGGTGCGCAGGAAGGCGTAGAGCTCGTCGGCCCGCCAGCTCTCGTGCGCCACCATGCCGACGATCCACTGCGCCAGCAGGTCGAGCGGAGCCCGCACCGGCTGGATCGGCTCGATCTCGCCGTCGAGGACCGCGCGGGCGGCCACGGCGCACTCGAGAAAGTCGCGCGCATGCGTCGGATAGAGCCGCGCCCGGCTGATCGCCCCGACCGCATGGCCGGCGCGGCCGATCCGCTGCGCCGCCGAAGCCAGAGAGCGCGGCGCCTGCACCAGCAGAACCTGGTCGAGCGCGCCGATGTCGATGCCGAGCTCGAGCGAGCTCGTCGCCACGAGCGCCGGCAGGTCGCCGGCCTTGAGCCGCTGCTCGATCGCCCCCCGCAGCTCGCGCGACAGCGAGCCGTGATGCGACCAGGCGATCTCGCGCGGTCCGCCGTCGTTGATCATCCGGGTGATCTTCTCGGCGAGCCGCCGGCTGTTGGTGAACACCAGCGTCGAACGCGCCTCGCCGATGCGCTCGCGAAGCTCGCCGGCGAGCGCCGCCCACTGAATGTCGCCCGAGCGCTGCTCCGCCGGAAGAGCGGCGAGTGGCGGCGGGAATCGCACCGCGACGTCGTAGCTCTTGGGTTGGCGCGACTCGACGATCGTCATCGCGCGGCGCACGTAGAGCGCCTGGTCACCGGCGCCTCGCTCCATGCGATAGCCCCCCGCCCAGGCGGCGATGCGTTCGAGAGGCCGCACTGTCGCCGAAAGGGCGATGCGCTGAAATTCGCCGGCGAAGAGGACCAGCCGGTCGACGGCGGTGATGAGATGCGTCCCCCGCTTCGTCGCCGCGACGGCGTGGATCTCGTCGAGAATGACCGTTCGCAGGCCGGCGAAGAGCGCCGGGCCGGCTTTGGAGTGCACCAGCAGATTGAGGCTCTCCGGCGTGGTGATCAGGATCTCCGGCCGCTGACGGACGATCCTCTGGCGCTCTGCCGGCAGCGTGTCGCCGCTCCGTGTCGCCACGCGGATGCGCGGCAGGTCTCCCCCCGCGGCGGCGAATGCGGCGGCGATGCCCGCCAACGGCTCCGCCAGGTTGCGCTCGATGTCGGAATTCAGCGCCTTGAGCGGCGAGACGTAGAGCACTCGCGTCGTCCCGTCCTCCCAGGCGCCGGTCGCGAGCTGCTGCAGTGCCCAGAGGAATGCGGTCAGCGTCTTGCCGCTGCCGGTCGGGGCGGTGAGCAGGACGTGGCGGCCGTCGGCGATCGGACCCCAGGCCAGCCGCTGGACCTCGGTCGGCGCGCCGAAGCGCTGCTCGAACCAGCCGCGGATCCGGGGATCGAAACGCTCCAGGCTCACGCCGCGAAGCTTAGCCGACCGCGCGCCGGGGGACGGGGCCGTTCCGGCAGTAAGATTGGCCAAGGGGAGAGCCCCGGGAAGGATGTTGCCATGAACACTCTCGCAGGAAAGACCCTCTTGATCACCGGCGCTTCGCGCGGCATCGGACTCGCCATCGGCCTGCGCGCGGCCCGCGACGGCGCCAACGTCGCCATCCTCGCCAAGACCACCGAGCCGCATCCGCGCCTGCCGGGGACGATCTACACCGCGGCCGAAGAGATCGAGGCCGCCGGCGGGAAGGCGCTCCCCATCGCCTGCGACATCCGCGAGGAGACTCAGGTCAAGGCCGCCGTCGAGTCCGTGCGGGCGCGTTTCGGCGGCATCGACATCCTGGTCAACAACGCCTCCGCCATCAGCCTGACGCCGACCCTGGACACGCCGATGAAGCGCTTCGACCTCATGTTCTCGGTGAACGTCAGGGGCACGTTCCTGTGCTCCCAGGCCTGCCTGCCGGAGCTCAAGCGCGCGGCCAATCCGCACATCCTCAATCTCTCGCCGCCGCTCAACATGGACAAGAAGTGGTTCGCCGGCCACGTCGCCTACACCATGGCCAAGTACGGCATGAGCATGTGCGTCCTCGGCATGGCCGAGGAGCTGAAGCCCGACGGCGTCGCGGTCAACGCCCTGTGGCCGCGCACGGCGATCGACACCGCCGCGCTGGCCATGCTCGGCGGATTCGTCTCGGCAGCTAACAGCCGCAAACCGGAGATCCTCGCCGACGCCGCCCACTGGATCCTCACCCAGCCGGCGCGCGAGTGCAGCGGCAACTTCTTCATCGACGACGAAGTGCTGGCGCGCGCCGGCGTCACCGATCTCGACCGCTACGCCGTGGACCCGACGCAGCCTCTGATCGCGGACTTCTTCCTGTGAGAGTCGCATCGGCCTGTCCGCTCGACTGCCCGGACGCCTGCAGCCTCGAAGTCACGGTCGAGAACGGCCGCGTCACCAAGCTCGACGGCGCCCGCGACCGCAACCCCGTCACCGAGGGCTACATCTGCGCCAAGGTGCGGAAGTTTCCGGAGCAGCTCTACGGCAAGGAGCGCATCCTCGAGCCGATGTTGCGCGTCGGCCAGAAGGGGGAGGGCGTCTTCGAGCCGCTCTCCTGGCAGCAGGCGCTGTCGCTCGCCGCCAAGCGCCTGGTCGAGACCCGCGACCGCTACGGCGGCGAAGCGATCTTGCCCTACTGCTACGGCGGCTCGAACGGCTACCTGTCGCAGGACACCACCGACGCCCTGCTCTTCCATCGTCTCGGCGCCTCCCGGCTGGCGCGCACGGTCTGCGCCGCGGCGACGGGACGAGCGGCGATGGGGCTATACGGCAAGATGGAAGGCGTCGCCATCTCCGACTACCCGTCGGCCAGGCTCGTCGTCGTCTGGGGAGCGAATCCGAGCTCGTCCGGCATTCACCTGGTGCCGCCGATCCAGGCGGCCTGCGACGCCGGCGCGAAGCTCGTCGTCATCGATCCCCGCGCCACGCCGATCGCCAAGCAGGCCCACCTCCACCTGGCGATCCGGCCAGGCACCGACCTCGCCGTCGCGCTGGCGGTGATCCGCGAGCTGTTCGCCACCGGGCGCGCGGACCGCGAGTTCCTCGACCGCCACGCCGCCCGCGCCGACGAGCTCGAGCGCCGGTCTGCCCCCTGGACCCTGGCGCGCGCCGCCGGAGTCGCCGGTATTCCGCTCGCCGACCTGGAGCGCTTCGTCGAGCTCTATGCCGCCCTCTCGCCGGCCGTCGTGCGTTGCGGCTGGGGACTCGAGCGCAATCGCAACGGTGGCTCGGCGGTGGCTGCCGTGCTCGCCCTGCCCGCCGTCGCCGGCAAGTTTGGCGTGCGCGGCGGCGGCTACACGCTCTCCAACTCCGCCGCCTGGAAGATGAACGCGCAGGCGATCTCGGGGCCGGAGGCTCCGACGCGGATCATCAACATGAACCGCCTCGGAGCGACCCTCACGACGACCAAGGAGAGGCCGATTCACCTGCTTTTCGTCTACAACTCGAACGCCCTGATGACGACGCCCCACCAGACGCTCGTCCGTCGCGGGCTCGAGCGCGAGGACCTCTTCACCATCGTCTTCGACCAGGTGCTCACCGACACGGCGCGATACGCCGATCTCGTCCTGCCCGCGACCACGTTTCTCGAGCATCACGAGCTCGCTCGCGGCTACGGCTCCTTCGTGCTGCAGCAGATCGCTCCGGTCGTTCCAGCGGTCGGCCAGGCGCGCTCGAACTACAGCGTCTTCGCCGATCTCGCCGTGCGCACCGGGGTCGCATCGCCCGACGAGATCCCGACCGAAACGCACGCGATCGAGTTGATCCTCGACTCGAGCGGACGCGGCGCCGATCTGCAGGCGGAGCTCGCTGAGAAGGGTTTCGCGCGCCCCGCCGCGGGAGATCGCCCGGTGCAGTTCGTCGATGTCTTCCCGCGGACCGACGACCGCAAGATCCACCTCGTTCCGGTGGCGCTCGACGCCGAGGCGCGGGAGGGGCTCTACACCTACCAGGAGGATCCGGCGACCGCGCAGACTCCGCTCGTGCTCATTTCGCCGGCGACCAACCGCACCATCAGCTCGACGCTCGGCCAGCTCCGCAAGGGTCCGGTCGCCCTCGAAATGCACCCGTCCGACGCCACGGCGCGCGGCCTCGCCGACGGCCAGCGGGTGAAGGTGTCGAATGCCTACGGCGAAGTCCTCTGCCGCCTGCGCCTGTCGCACGACCAGCGGCCGGGTGTGGTCGAGCTGCCGAAGGGCCTGTGGGCGCACAACACCGACAACGGCTACACCGCCTGCGCGCTGGCGCCCGACACCGTCACCGATCTCGGCGACGGCGCCTGCTTCAACGACGCCCGGGTCGAGGTCACGCCCGCCTGAGCGGGCTCAACGCTTGTTGTAGGTCGAATAGCCGGCGACGACCGCGCGGCGAAGATCGGCGGCGGTGCTCTCGAAGGCGACGAGCAGGACCGTCCGGTTGCCCACCTGACGCAACACCGGATCGTTCGGAAAGCGGCAGTCGCCCGCCGGACAGCCGCGCCCGGGCAGACAGTCGGCCGCGACGCCGGCGCTCTGCGCCTCGTAGCGGAAGCCGGTAAACCGCGCCCCCGCGGGAAGCTCGACGGCGATGACCCGGCAGCCGGCCCCGGACGCCGCGAGCTCGGCGGAGAGCTGGGCGACGGCGTCGAGCTCGACGCTCTTCAAGCGCGCCGCGAGATCCGCCGGACACCCGGCCGCTGCCCCTCCGGCGATGGCGACCTCACCCCACGCAGCACTCTCTCCCGGCGGGCACTCGACGCACAGCCGCGCCCGCGCCGGCGCCGCCGGCGCCGCCGGGGTCGACGGCGCCACCGCGACCGGTGCAGTGACCGGAGCCGGCGGCACGGCTGCAGGCGCAGGAGGAGCTACGGCAGGCGAGGGCGCCGCGGGCGCAACGGCAGCTGGCGAAGGGGCGGGCGGCACGGAGGCCGGCTTCGCCGGTACCGCCGGTGCCTGCACCACCGCCGGCGCAGGGGCCGCTGAAGGAGTCGGAGTCAGCGGCTCTGCCGGAGCCTTTTCTCCTGCCGCAACGGGCATCGGCGCGGGCGCGGGAGCCACCGCCGGAACCGGAGGCAGCTCCCTGACGGGCGGCTTGGCCGCCACCGGAGCCGGCAGCGGTGCAGGTGCAGGTGCAGGTGCCACCGGCGCGGCAGGAGGCACGGCCTTCACCGGGCCTCTCTCTGTCGGCGCAGCGGCCACCGGCGCCGGAGCTGGCGCTGCGGGCGCTTCCACCGGCGCAGCCGGCGCGGGGGCACCGCCGCGTCCGCGCGAGAACTTGACCTTCATCGTCGACACGGCGCCCGGAGCCATGACGTGCGAGGCCGACTGCACGACCGGCTTGCCGTCGGCGGAGAGAGCCAGCTCGGCGCGGTAGCTCATGTGGCCGGAGTGGCGGATCTCTGCGCTCCAGCGGCCGGCGGCGAGGCCGCCGATGTTCGCCTTGCCGGAGGCGTCCGTGAGCACCGACGGCAGGCTGCCGCCGCCGTCCGGGGAGAGATAGACCAGCAGGACTTCGGCACCGGCGAGGTTCTTGCCCTTGGCGTCCTCGACCTGCACCTCGATCGCCGCCGGTCCACGCCACTCCTGCGCGCCGGCCGCGGCCGGCAGCAGCAGAGCCGCCAGGAACAAAGCTGACTTGCGCATCATGTTCTCCGATCCTAACCCAGCCGCCGCGCCCCTGGTCCGATCAGAGCCTGGCGGTCGGTGTGACCTTGAGCGCTGCGGCCGCATCGCCTTCGGCCGGCGGGGTGAAATCCTCTCCCGGATTGATGAACCGGTCGGTCTCGAGCCGGTACTGGCGGTCGTGCAGCTGCTTGTAGCGCCCGTCGCGGGCGATCAGCTCGCGGTGCGTGCCGTGCTCGACCACCTCGCCCTCCTCGATCACCAGGATCTGGTCGGCAGCGCGGATGGTCGACAGGCGGTGAGCGATCACGAACGTGGTGCGGCCGGCGCGCAACTTCGCGAGTCCGTCCTGGATCATCGCTTCGCTCTCGCTGTCGAGGCTCGACGTCGCCTCGTCGAGGATCAGGATCGTCGGATTGGCGAGCACGGCGCGGGCGATCGCCACCCGCTGGCGCTGGCCGCCCGAGAGCTTGACGCCGCGTTCGCCGACGATGGTCTCGTAGCCGTTGTCGAAGCCCGCCACGAACTCGTCGCAATGAGCGACCTTCGCCGCGGCGAGAATCTCCTCGCGCGTCGCATGGGGGCGCGAGTAGGCGATGTTGTCGGCGATCGAGCCATCGAAGAGGAAATTGTCCTGGAACACAGCTCCGAGATGGGAGCGATAGTCGCGCAGCCGGAGGTTCGCGAGGTCTTCGCCGTCGACGCGAATGCGTCCGCGAGTCGGCCGGTGGAAGGCCATGACCAGCCCGATGAGGGTGCTCTTGCCGGAGCCCGAAGAGCCGACGAGCGCCGTCGTCGAGCCGGCCGCCGCCCGGAACGAGATCCCGCGCAGCACCGGCGTGTCGGCCTGGTACTCGAACCAGACGTCGTCGAATTCGACCTCGCCACGCAGCTTCTCCACCGGCTTCCGCGCCGCGTCTTCGTCGTCTTCGGTGACCTTGCCGAAGATCTCGCGGATGCGGTCGAGGCCGGCGAAAGCCTCGGTCAGCTGGGTGCCGATCGCGGCGATCTCCGCC
The DNA here is from genome assembly GCA_964595975.1 of uncultured Thermoanaerobaculia bacterium. Taxonomy (GTDB): domain Bacteria; phylum Acidobacteriota; class Thermoanaerobaculia; order Multivoradales; family JAGPDF01; genus JAGPDF01. The sequence goes on from CAZQTL010000002.1 coordinate 30,748, forward strand.
ACCGGCGCGACCAGGAGACCGCTGAAGAAGATGTACATGATGAAATCGCCCAGCGTCATGGTGCCGGCGAGTATCGAGTGCCCACCGACCAGCATCATGATCACGCCGACGACGCCCAGCAGCGCCGTGGAGGCGCTGGTAACGCCGGCGATGCCGCTCATCGTGCTGCGAATGTTGCCGAAGAGCTTGTCGATGCCGCCGCCGAAGACCTCTTCCTCGAACTTCTCCGCGGTATACGCCTTGACGACCCGGACGCCGCCCAGCGACTCGGCCAGCCGGCCGGTGATCTCGGCCTGGATCTTGTTGCGCTCGCGGAAGATCGGGCGGAGGCGGCGGAAGGCGTAGGAGAGCATGCCGGCGAACAGCAGCAGCACGCCGAGGATGGCGGCGGTGAGCCGCCAGTTCAGCCAGAAGAGCACGCCGAGCGCCAGCACCGCAGTGACCAGTCCGCCCACCAGCTGGACCAGGCCGGTGCCGACGAGGTTGCGGATGCCTTCGGCGTCGGTCATGACGCGGGAGATGAGCTCGCCGCTCTTGGTGCCGTCGAAATAGCTCGTCGGCAGGCGCAGGACATGAGCGTGCAGCCGCTTGCGCATCTCGGCGATCTGCTTCTGGGCGGCGATGCCGAGCAGCTGGGCCAGGCCCCATCCGGTTGCCGCCTGCACCAGCGTGGCGGCGCCGGCGGCGAGCGCCAGCGGCAGCAGCAGTCCGCGGTCGCCCTTGCCGAGAACGTCGTCGATCAGGTACTTCGACGACGCCGGCAGCACCAGCCCGGCGAGGCGCCCGATCAGCATCAGCAGGAGCGCCCAGCCGAGCCGGCGGCGCTGCTGCCAGACCAGCGTCTTGGCCTCGCGCCACACCGACTCGAGCTTCAGCTTGGGCTTTTTCGTCTCCGGGGTCTTCTCGCTCATGCACCCTCGATGGCGCGCAGGATCTGCGCGCCGGTCACGATCGAAAGTACGATGGATACGGCCGTCAGCAACAGGCAGACGAGCGCCCAGGCCATGTGAACGGTGCGTTCGGGTTTCAGCGGGTCGAGGGCACGGGCGACGGCGAAGCCGCCGAGGAAGCCGCCGGCGTGCGCCCAGTTGTCCACTCCCGGCATGATCGCGCCGAATAGGAACATCACGACGGCCCAGGTCCACACCTGCTGGTGCATGGCTCGCTGCCCGGTTCGTCGCCCGTAACAGACGAGCGCTCCCAGCAGGCCGAAGATCGACGCCGAAGCGCCGACGGTGAACGGGGCGTGCGAGCCGAGGATCGGGATCGCCGGCAGGAAAGCGCTCGCAGTCGAGCTCATGCCGAAGCCGACGATCGAGGCGGCCGTCCAGACCAGGATCATCCGGCCGGCGCCGTAGAGCTCGGCGACGGGGCCGGCGAGCTGCCTCACCCACATCATGTTGAAGAAGATGTGCAGCAGCCCGCCGTGCAACCAGGAAGCGCTGAGCAACGTCCAGACATGGCCGAGGCCGTACACCGGCAGGGCGCCGCTGGCGCCCAGCAGGAAGAGGGTGCGCGTGTCGGGAGCGAAGAGCTGCATCAGTCCGCCGCTCGGGCGCAACGCCCCCGGCGACATCAGCACGCTCACGATATAGAGGATCGAGCAGCCGCCGATGAGCAGCTGAACGAAACCGAGGTCGGCGCCGAGGCGGCGCAGGAGCGGCGCGAACCCCCACAGAGAGGGATTGCGCGCGCCGCAATGGAAGCAGCGCTCGTCCTTGACGCCGACCAGTCGTCCGCACGAGGCGCAGACGACCGAGCCGCTGGTCTGCCGGGCGAAGAAGCTCAGGGCCGGCGGCTCAGGGCTTCTCGCTGTACGTCACGAGAGCCTGGGTTTCGCCATCCTGGGCGGCGGCGGTGATCGACAGCTGCCGCTTGCCTTCCTCGGCCGTGGCGGTGAGCGTTCCGCTCGGCGCGCCGTTGAAGGACATGCTGGCCTTCTGCACCTCGAAGCCGGCAGCCTTGAGCTGCGTCTCGAAGAAGGCCGTGACGGCATCCGGCGCGTCGGCGGTGCGCAGAGTGTAGGTGCCCGACTTCTCTCCCTTGGCCTCGATGTTCGCCAGTCCCTCGGTGCGACCACCGGGATAAGACGGAATCCACTCCGGCGTCTTGCCGCCACCGGCACCGAAGACCGCCGTGCCCTGATCGGTGACCACCTTCATCTGGCCGCCGTTCTCCCCTGTCGCGTCGATGTCGATGTTGGTCTTCTCGCCATCCGCCGTGATCGAGAACTTGCCGGCCTTGATGTCCTCGAGGTTGAACGTCACCTCCTTGCCGGTCTTCTTCTCGCGCACCGTGATCGTGCCGGCGGCCGGATCGGAGGAGAGCACTTCGACCTCAGGATTCAGACGAAGGGCCATCGCTGCCGCCCGCACCGTGGCGGCATCAGGATTGGATTCCACCTCCTTGGCGAAATCGGAGAGGCCCCCGATGGTCTTCTTCGCGAAGTAGCCGCCGACGACAACGCAGCTACCGACCAGCAGGAACAGCAGAACTCCGCAACCGAGGAGAACCTTGACGACGGTGGACATGCCCTTCTTCGGGGCCACTTCCGGAGTGAGAGGCTGGTTCATTTCTTCGGCTCCTTGCCAGGATTTACAGATCGAAAAATCAGATTAGCACGCCGGCCTACCCGCGCACGCCGTCGGCGAGCTCGTTGCGGTCGTCACTGCGGCGCGCGAGTCCGTGAGCGTCCAGCAGCTCGCCGGCCCGCCGCACCGCCTGCAGGAGACCGGCACCCGGCCCCGAAGTTCGCACCGTCGCGGCGGTTTCGCGCGCCAGCTGCTCCCAGGTCCCGGCGGGAACCACGGCATGGATGCCTTCGTCGGCGAGGATGGTCACCCGGCGCTCGAAAGCCGCGACGGCGACCAGGATGCCGGTGCGGTCGCGGGTGCCGAAGACCGAGTGCGCCAGGAACGCCTCCCGCGCGCGTTGTTCGAGGCGCCGGTCGAGGAGCGCCGGGCCGCAGAGCCAGCGCCGCAGCGGCGGAAAGAGGCGCGCCGCGAGGCCGCCGGCCAGGAGACCGCAGGCTACATAGAGCAGCATCCAGGTCGGGCGTGCGATCCACAGCGGCCGCAGCTGATCGAAGGCCGCAGCGGCCGCGGCCGTCGCGAGGGCGGCGAACGCCGCCCCCTTCCAGTAGGCGACCTGGTAGGCGTCGGCCTCCGCCAGGGCCAGCGCGACGATCTCCCCGCCCGTCCGGCTCTCGGCGTCGGCTACGGCGGCACGAATCGCCTCGGCTTCGGCGGCGGTGATACCGGGCGGCAGGTCGTTGCGCTGCGATGAGCTCACGGAACCGGGATTCTACCGCGCCTGGGGAATCCACGTTGACAGGCATCGGCGCGGATCCCTAGACTTGTGCGCCCTCGACCGCGGGCACCCCCCCATGCACCTGCGCCTGCTCTCCGCCTCCCTTCTCACCCTGGCCGTGGGCCTCCCCGCGTCGACGGCGGCGACCTCTCCGCCGATCACCTTCCTGGCCTTCGGCGACAGCGTCACCCAGGGCTACGGCGACACTTCGAATCCGGGAGGAGGCTACCCCCCTCGCCTGCAGCGCTGGCTGCGGCAGCGGGGCTACAACGCGGCGGTCGAGACCTACGGCGTCGGCGGCGAGACGACCTCCGCCGGACTCTCGCGTCTGGACTCGGTGCTCGAAAACGGCGGCGACTACCTGCTGCTGATGGAAGGCACCAACGACATCTCGCAACGCGTCGGCATCGAGTCGATCCGCTTCAACCTCGACGAGATGGCGAGCCGCGCCGAGGCACTCGGAATGATCGCCGTCCATGCCACCGTGATCCCGCGGATTCCCACCGCGCCGGTCGATGCCGACAATTCGGCGACCTCGGCGCTCGCCCTGGCGATCCGCAACCTGGGCGAGGAGACCCACCGCGCCGTGGTCGACAATTTCACGCTCTTCGAGGGGCTGCCGGACGTCTTCGACAACTATTACTACTACACGACCGAGATCGTCGATCCAGTGGGCCACCCGAACACCGACGGCTACATCGAGATCGGCGGTCTGTTCCTCGAGACCCTCCTGCCGCTGCTCGACACGCCGGCCATCGCCATCGTCCCGCCACCCAACCCGTTGACGGTGGGGGCGCTCTCCGCCTTCGGCATCGAGGGCAACGCCGTCGAGCAGTTCGTGCGCGTCGACTGGGACTTCGGCGACGGCGGCTATGCCACCACGCCGCCGCCGGCCGACCTCACGACCTTCTACATCTACCTCCACCCCGGCACCTATACCGTCACCGTGCGCGGCTCGACAGCCGCCGGCGCCGTGGCGGAAGACTCGGCCGTCGTGGTCGTCGCCGGCACCGAGCCCGCGTGGGTGAGCGCGTCGGCCGAGATTCCCCTGCTCGTCGAGTCCGCCGACGGCCAGGTCGTCTCCGACCTCCGGCTGACGAATTCCGGCGGCGACTTCGGCGTCGTCGAAGCCGCCTTCGTCCCCGAGATCTCCTATGACGTCGCGCCGCCGGTGCGGCGCTTCGTCGTCGCACCGCAAGAGACGGCCGCGATCCCCGAGGTCCTCGCTACCGCCTTCGGCATCGGCGCCGGCCGCGGCGCGCTGAGGATCACGTTCTACGCCCTTCCCGGCGGCTCGCTGGACGATCTGCAGGCGAACGCCCTCGTGCGCTCCGCCGGCGATCCCGCGGGAGCTCATGGCGCAACCGTGACCAGCGTGCAGTCGGACGCCTGGACGAGCGCCGGCAAGGAGATTCTCGCCATCCCGTTCGGTCCGGCGACCGTCCCGACCCTCGACATCGCCAATCTCGACGGGGCGCGAGGAACAGTGAGCTTCGACCTGGTCGACGCCCTCGGGGGTTACATCGGTTCCGGCGTGCTCGAGCTCGGCGCGAATTCGGCGCGCCTGCGGGCGCTCTCCGACCTCTTCCGCGATCTCGTCCAGCGCCAGGCGCCCTTCAAGGCGACCTTTCGGCCCGCCGCCATCCGCTTCTCCGCCGCGGCACTGGTCACCGGCCCGGCCTCCGGGCAGGTGCGCGTCCTCACCGCGACGACGCAGCCCTGAAGCGCCCGCGCGCGGCGGCTGTCGCCCGCCGGACAGCGAAAAGAAGATGCTAAAGTTTCCGCGGCCATCCGGCCGGATGGATGCTCCTGGTGAGCGAGGGAGAAGGGAATTTGACCACTCTGAATCATCGCAAATGGACGATCGAGGACTCGCTCGATCTCTACAACATCCGGCAGTGGGGCAATGGCTACTTCTCGGCCAACGAGAAGGGCAATCTCGTCGTCCAGCCCGGTGGCACCGGCGCGCCGGCGGTCGACATGAAGGACCTCGTGGACGAGGTCCGCCAGCGCGGCATCGGCGCCCCCATGCTCATCCGTTTCTCGCAGATCCTCAAGGCCCGCGTCGTCGAGCTCAACGAGGCCTTCCTGCGCGCGATCTCCGAGTACGGCTACCAGGGCACCTACCGCGGCGTCTTCCCGATCAAGGTGAACCAGGAGAAGTACGTCGTCGAGCGCCTGATCGAGGCCGGCCGGGCGTATCACTTCGGCCTCGAGGCCGGCTCGAAGCCCGAGCTGCTGGCGGTGCTCGGCATGCTCGAGGACGAAGAGGCGCTGGTGATCTGCAACGGCTACAAGGACGAGGAGTACATCGAGACCGCTCTGCTCGGCTCGAAGCTCGGCCGGCACGTGATCCTGGTGGTGGAGAAGTTCTCCGAGCTCCAGCTCATCGCCGAGGTGGCGAAGCGCACCGGCGTCCGCCCCGCCATCGGCGTGCGCGCCCGCCTGTCGGCCAAGGGCGCCGGCCACTGGGAGGCCTCGGCGGGCGACCGCTCGAAGTTCGGCCTCGGCGCGCGCGGCCTCTTCCAGGCGATGAAGTTCCTGCGCGACAACGACCTGCTCGACTGCCTCGAGCTTCTCCACTTCCATCTCGGCAGCCAGATCTCCTCGATCCGCAACGTCAAGGAGGCTCTGCGCGAGGCCGGCAGGACCTATGTCGAGCTGTCGAAGCTCGGCGCGCCGCTGCGCTACCTCGACGTCGGCGGCGGCCTCGGCATCGATTACGACGGGTCGCAGACCAACTTCACGTCGTCGATGAACTACACCCTGCAGGAGTACGCCAACGACATCGTCTTCGGCACGATGGAGCTGTGCGACGCCGACAACGTGCCCCACCCGACGCTGGTCTCGGAGTCGGGCCGGGCGCTGGTCGCTCACCACGCCGCCCTGATCGTCGACGTGCTCGGGGTCGGCGAGTTCACCGTCGGGCAGCTGCCCGAGGTGCTCCCCGAAGGCACCCCGGCGCCGGTGCGCTACCTCCTCGATACCTATCGCGAGGTGTCGCGCAAGAACTTTCTCGAGTCGTATCACGACGCCGCGGGTTACCGCGACGAGGTGCTCAGTCTCTTCAACCTCAATCACGTGACGCTGGCGCAGCGCGTCCTCGCCGAAGACATCTTCTGGGCCCTGGCGCTCAAGATCCTGCGCATGGTGCGCGAGCTCCCCGAGGTGCCGGAAGAGCTCGCCGGGCTCGAACGGGCTCTCGCCGACACCTACTTCTGCAACTTCTCGATCTTTCAGTCGCTGCCCGACTCGTGGGCGATCGACCAGCTCTTCCCGGTGGTGCCGATCCACCGCCTGAACGAGGAGCCGACGCGACGCGGCGTCCTGGCCGATATCACCTGCGACTCCGACGGCAAGATCGACCACTTCATCGATCGCCGCGACGTCAAGGACGTGCTCGAGATGCACGAGGTCGGCGACGACGTCTACCTCCTCGGCGTCTTCCTGGTCGGGGCCTATCAGGAGATCCTCGGCGACCTGCACAACCTCTTCGGCGACACCAACACCCTGCACGTCTCGCTCGGCGAAGAGGGCGGTTACCACATCGACCATGTGCTCGCCGGCGATACCGTGGCGGATGTCCTCAAGTACGTGAGCTACGATCGCGACGATCTGGTGGCGAACGTCCGGCGATTCTCCGAGATCGCGCTGCGGGCGAAGCGCATCACGCTCGAGGAGTCGCGCAACCTCCTGCGGGTCTACGAGCAGGGGCTCTCGGGCTACACCTACCTCGAGCACGAGTGAACGGACGGGGACAGGCCGGAGCCGCCGCGCACCGGGCGCGCGCCGCCGGCCTGCTCCTGCATCCGACGAGCCTCCCGGGGCGCTTCCCGATCGGCGACCTCGGTCCGCCGGCGCTGGCGATGCTCGACTGGATGGTGAGCGCCGGCTTCACCGTCTGGCAGGTTCTGCCGCTCGGTCCGACCGGCATGGGGGACTCGCCCTACAACGCGCTCTCCGCCTTTGCCGGAAACCCTCTCCTGATCTCGCCCGAGGCGCTGGTGCAGGACGGCCTGCTGGATCCCGAGATGCTCCGTCCCTGGGAGATCTCGGAAAGCCCGGCGGTCGACTTCGCGGCGGCCGCGACCTGCAAGGAGGCCCTGCTGCGACAGGCGTTCCTGCGCTTCGAGTCGGGGGAGTTCCGCGAGCTCGCCGGCGAGCTGCAACGCTTCGCGAGCCGCGAGCGCCGCGCCGCCTGGCTCGATGATTGGGCGCTCTATGCCAGTCTCAAACGCGAACACGGCGGGTCCGCCTGGCTCGACTGGGAACCGGACCTCCGGCGGCGCCGGCCCGAAGCGCTGGAAAGGCGGCGGGCCGCCCTCGCCGGCGAGATCCGCTTTGCCGTCTTCTGCCAGTTCCTCTTCTTCCGGCAATGGGCAGCGGTGCGCCGTGCGGCCGAGAGCCGTGGCATCCGCATTCTCGGCGACGTGCCGATCTATGTCGCCCCCGACAGCGCCGACACCTGGGCGAACTCCCGCCTCTTCGACCTCACTCCGGAGGGACGCCCGCGCGCGGTGGCCGGCGTTCCGCCCGACTACTTCAGTGCCGACGGCCAGCGCTGGGGGAACCCGCTCTACCGCTGGGAGGTGCTGCGCGCCGAGGGATTCGGCTGGTGGATCGCCCGGCTGCGGGCGCAGCTCGAGATCGCGCACAGCCTGCGGCTCGATCACTTCCGCGGCTTCGTCGCCTACTGGCGAATCCCGCAGCGCGACACGACCGCCCGCCGCGGCAAGTGGGTCAAGGGACCCGGCGAAGCTCTCTTCCGGGCCCTCCGCGAGGGCCTGGGCGGCCTGCCGCTGCTCGCCGAGGATCTGGGCCAGATCGACGCCCGCGTGCACGACTTGCGGCGACGTCTCGATCTGCCCGGAATGAGAGTTCTGCAGTTCGGTTTCGGAGCCGTCGACAGCGACCACAGTCCGCATCGCCACGAGCAGCGCTCCGCGGTCTATACCGGAACCCACGACAACGACACCTCTCGCGGCTGGTTCGCCACCGCCGGCGACGACGAGCGCCGCCGCGCGCTCACCTATCTCGGGGCGACGCCCGAGACGATCGCGGCGGCGATGATCCGCGCCGCCTATTCTTCGGTCGCCGAGCTCGCCATCCTGCCGCTGCAGGACGTGCTCGAACTGTCGAGCGCAGCGCGCATGAATACTCCCGGCAGAAGCGGCGGCAACTGGACCTGGCGGGTGCGACATACCGACGTTCCGGCGGATCTGCCCGCCCGGATGCGCGACCTCGCGGCCGCCACGGCGCGACTCCCGCCCGCCCAGGGCGCGGCGAGCTCGGGCTCGTGACGACCACCCGGCAGCGCCTGCGCGCCGATCTCCTGGGCCTCTTCGGCTGGCGTCTGCTGCTCCTCCTGCTGCCGGCACTCTTCGCCGTGCTGCAGCTCGCGCCGTTCGCCGCCGCCAACTACGCCGCGAACTTCCACGGCGCCCTCGAAAAGGCGCCCGTCTTCGCCACCCGGTGGGCGACCTGGGACGCCCAGCACTACCTCTTCATCGCCGAGCACGGCTACATCGCCGGGCACGTGTCGAGCGCCTTCTGGCCCCTCTGGCCGCTCCTCATCGGCTTCGCCACGAGGGCCACGGGCGCTCCCGCCCTCGCGGCAGCGCTCGCCCTGGCGAATCTGCTGGCAATCGGCGCGGCGATCGGCCTCTGGCATCTCGTCCGCGCCCGCTGCGCCGAGGACGACCGGCGCACCGCGGACTGGACGGTGGCGTTCCTGCTCGCCTTCCCGTCCGCCTTCTTTCTCGCTCTGCCTTACTCCGAGGCGCTCTTCCTGGCGCTCGCGATCGCACTCTTCCTGGCTCTCGACCGCCGCCGTTACGGCTGGGCGGCGCTCGCCGCCTGCGCGCTGCCGCTCGCGCGTCCGGTGGGCCTCTTCATCCTGTTGCCGCTCCTCGCTTTCGCGCGGCGCGAGATCCGCCGCCCGCCCGACGCGACCGGACGCGTCGCGCCGCGGGCCCTCCTGTCTCTCCTGCTGCTCGCGCCGGTCGCCGGCGCCACCGCCTACTTCGCGATTCATCTCCTGACCACCGGCGAAGCGCTCGGCGCGTTCGCCGTCCGCGGGCGCTTCGTCAGCGGCCAGTCCCTCGGCCAGCTCCTCGACCTCGCCGGCTTCCTGCGCGCCGCCGTCACGGTCGATGCCCTGCATTCGGTGACCGGGTCGCTCCTCGACCGCGTTCTCTTCCTGCTCGCGGTCGCCGCTCTCCCCTGGCTCTACCGCCGCGACCGGATCCTCTTCTGGTACGCCCTGCCGATGACCCTCGTTCCGGCGTTCTCGCTGCGCCTGATGGCCTTCAACCGCTTCGCGCTGGTCCTCTTCCCGGTCTTCTGGGCCGCCGCCTCGGCAGCGCTCGCGCCGGGCCGCGCGATCCTGCGCTGGAGCCTGCTCGCACTCTCCGTGGGACTTCAGTTCTGGCTCTATTTCCGCCATTCGCTCAACCTCTGGGCCGGATGAGGCCGCAGCGGCGCAAAGCATAGAATCTCCGGCGTGAGCCTCGCTCCGCGATTGCCCGTGGTCGACCGCCCGGTCTCCGACCGGCTGGGGCGCCCGCTGGGCGATCTCCGCATCTCGGTCACCGACCGCTGCAACTTCCGCTGCGCCTACTGCATGCCTCGGGAGGTCTACGGACCGGACCATCCGTTCCTCGCCCGCGCGGAGCTGCTGACGTTCGAGGAGATCGAGCGCCTGGCGCGAGTGTTCGTCGGCCTCGGCGTGCGCAAGTTGCGCCTCACCGGCGGCGAGCCCCTGCTGCGGCGCAACCTGTCCGAGCTCATCCGCCGCCTGGTGCCGCTGGGGGCACCGATCGCCCTGACGACCAACGGCTCGCTGCTGCGCCTGCAGGCGGCGGCGCTGCGCAGCGCCGGCCTCACCCGGCTCACGGTCAGCCTCGATACGCTCGATCCGGCGACCTTTCGCCGCATGAACGACGCCGACTTCGGGCCCGACGACGTTCTCGCCGGTATCGCAGCCGCGGAAGCGGCCGGATTCTCCTCGCTCAAGGTCAACGCCGTCGTGCGCCGTGGCGTCAACGAAGACAGCGTCGCCGATCTCGTGCGGCGGTTCCGCGGCAGCGCGCACGTCCTGCGGTTCATCGAGTACATGGACGTCGGCGAGTCGAATGGCTGGCAGCTGCAGGACGTCGTGCCGGCGGCCGAGATCCTGCAGCGGGTGGCCGCCGCCGCTCCCGACACCACCATCGAGCCCGTTGCCCGCGAAGCGCGCGGCGAGGTGGCGACGCGGTACCGCTATCGCGACGGATCGGGAGAGATCGGCATCATCTCTTCGGTATCCCAGCCGTTCTGCGGCGACTGCGTCCGCGCCCGGCTGTCGGCCGACGGCAAGATCTTCACCTGCCTGTTCGCCGCCCGGGGCAGCGACATCAAATCGCCGCTGCGCTCCGGAGCGAGCGACGCGGAGCTCGCCGATGCGGTCGCGGCGATCTGGAAGGGGCGCTCCGACCGCTATTCGGAGCTGCGATCGCAGGCGACCGCCGGGCTTCCCCACCGGGTCGAGATGTCGTACATCGGAGGTTGAGCGCGGCGTTGCGAGGCTTACTTGAACAGCGCATCGAAGGCGGCGCGCGGATCCTTCGCCGAAGGCGCCGGCTTCTCGGCGGCGAACTCCTGCCGCTCCCGCGGCTCGAAGTGGACGCACTCGTTCGCCTTCGACTTCTTCATGACGAGCGCCACCTGCGGCTGACGGCACTGCGCCGGCGCGCCGGGATCGAAGTGCGCGCAGTTCGTGCAGGTGTGAAGATCGGCGCCGCAGGCGGTGCAACGCGCCGTGAGACCGGCGGCGGCGCCGACGCTCTGCAGCTCGCCGCAACTGGCGCAGCGGAAGGCGCTCGCCGTCGGTGCTCCCAGGCCGCGCCCGCGCGGCGCGTCGCGCGGATCGCGCGGCGCGTGTGGCGCCCGCGGAGCGGAAGAGCGTTCGCCTTGCGGGCGTCCGGAGTCGCTCCGCGATGACCCGGAGTCCTGATATCCGCTCTGTTTGTACTTGCGATCGCTCATGAGGCGAGTATATCGACAGGCCGCCTGCCGCTCCGTACGCCCGGCTGTCCTGCTGGTCGCCGCGATCCTGCCGGTGCTCGCCGGCTGCGGCCGGCGGCAGGACGCGCCCGCTCCCCCGGCGCACGCCGCGCCGGAACTTGCACCGCGGCATTTCGAGCTCGCCGACTTTCTCGCCAGCCGGCCGACCGGCGTCGATTCGCCAGACGTCCCCCGTCTGGCGGCGGCGCAAGGGCTGATCTGGAGTCCCGACCCGCCCGCGCCGCCACCGCCGGTCCTCGCCGCGGCTCCGGCCGGCTTCCTCGTCGCCGCGGTGGCTCCGCGTGGCGAGCGAGTCGCCCTCGTGCGCGACATCGACCCCGACTCGACAGAGGTCCTTCTCTACGACCGCTCCAGAGGCGAGACTCGCCTTCTCCTGCCGGTCGACCGGGACGCGAGATTTCTGCCCCAGCACTTCTCCGCCGACGGGGAGCGCCTCTTCCTCTTTTCGGACGAGGCCGACGACACGCTGCAGCTCGAGGTGCTCGAGCCCGATACCGGCGCGCGGCAGCGCCGGAACCGTCCTGGCTGCGAAGCGCTGCGGTTCGACAGCAGTCCCGACGGCGCCGTCTACGCCCTGCAATGGAGCTGCTCCGGCAAGGTACAGGCCGCCCTCTTCGACAGCGCGACCGGCGCCGAGCGAGGGCCCCTGCCGCTGCCGATCGGTACGCGTGCGGCCCGCGTCCTTCCGGCGGGCGCGGCGGGCGGGGTGATCTACGAAGTCGCCAGCGCGCGCGCTCCGCGCGATCTCCTCTTCGGCGACCGCCTCGACTCGGATGCCCGCGTGCGGCCCTTGTCCTTCGGCCTCTCTCCCCTGATCACCGCGGAGGATCTGGTCGATCCGACTGCCGTCGCGCTGGCGATCGCCGGCGCTCCGCCGGTGCCGTCCGAGCTCTGGTGGCCGCGGCGCCCACCCGCTCCGCCGGCGGCGCTCATCTGGCTGGAGAACGACGTCGCGCCCCCCGCCTGGTTCGAGTTCCACCCCTTCTTTCAGTTCCTCGCTAATCGCGGTGTCGCCGTGCTGCGTCTGCGCCTGCGCGGCTCGCAAGGGTTCGGCAGGCGTTTTCGTCACGCCGCGGACGGCCGCCTGGTCGACGCCGGTTTCGAGGACATCGACGCCGCGCGGGCCGAGCTCGCCCGCCGCGGCGTCGACCCGCAGCGCATCGCGCTCGCGGGTCAGGGCCCCTGGGCGGGAGCGCTCGCCGCAGCGGCGCAGACCGCGAGACCCGGGAGCTTCGCCGCCGCCGCCGACCTCGGCGGCGATCCGGACCCCCTGCGCGGGCTCGATACCCTTGCCGCCCTTCCCGAGCCGCCGCACACCTGGTGGCTCACCCGTCTCGGGGATCCCGCGAGCGACGTCGTTCGGCGCGATCGCGCGCGAATGCTGCTGCCGGCCGATCTCTCCGGCCGGCGCCTGTTCCTCGCCGACGACCCGGAGGCGACGGCCGGGGCGGCGGCAACGCTCGCTGCGCTGTGGGAGTTCCTCGCTCCGAGCCTCGGCACGCCGCCCTGAGCGGACGTCCGCCGTGCTAGCATTTCTCCCCGGTCATGCAGACTCTGGACAAGTATCAAGTCCTTGAAAAGATAGGCGTTGGCGGTTTCGGCGTCGTCTACAAGGCTTACGATCCGTTCATCAAGCGGGCGGTGGCGATCAAGACCTGCACGGCCGAGGACAGCGAGACGCGCGAGCGTTTCATGCGCGAAGCCGAGATCGCCGGCAACCTCCATCACCGCAACATCGTCACGGTCTACGACTTCGGCTTCAAGGACGGCGTCCCGTACCTCGTGCAGGAGTACCTTTCGGGCGAGGATCTCGACCGCAAGATCAAACGCCGGGAGTTCCTGAGCCTGCCGGAGAAGCTCCTCTATCTGGTGCAGATTGTCCGCGGACTGCAGTACGCGCATTCGCGCGGCGTCGTACATCGCGACATCAAGCCGGCGAACATCCGCATTCTGGAAGACGACACGGCGAAGATCATGGATTTCGGCATCGCCAAGCTCGCCCACCACGAGCAGGCGCTCACCCAGGCCGGGATCACCCTCGGGACGGCCGCCTACCTCGCTCCCGAACAGATCCGCGGCGGAGCCTTCGACGCCCGGACCGACCTCTTCTCCTTTGGCATCCTGGCCTACGAGCTCTTCGCGCTCGAGCGCCCTTTCCAGGGGGCGGAGATCTCGGCGGTCTTCTACAAGATCCTCAACGAGTCTGCGCCGCCGCTGCGCGAGCGCGCCTCCGACTGCCCGGTGGAGCTCGAGCGCATCGTTCAGCGCTGCCTCGAGAAGGACCCGGCGAACCGCTATCCCGGCTGCTCCGAGCTCCTGGCCGACATCGAGGCGCTCGCTCACAGCCGTCCGCGCGAGGGGGCTTCCGACCTCGCGACGGCGGCGATCGTCGGCGGCAGAACGCTCGCCGCCGCCCAGGGCAGCCCGGTTTCCGCGCCCGCCGCCAGTGCGCCCGCCGCCACCCGCACGCCAGCCGTTGCCGCCAGGCCGCTGAGTCTGGGCGAGATCGTTCTCGATGCACGCACGGCTCCCCCCTCTGTGCATCCGGAAGGACCGGCGACGGTCGCCTTCGAGCGCCGGACCGGAATCGGCCGGTGGATTGCGGGCGGAGCTCTCGGTCTGCTCGTGGTCGCCGCTGCCGGATGGGGTGCCTGGCGCTACCGGGAGGAGTCCAGAGCGATCCCCGTGGCGCCCTCGACGGCGGCCAGGGTCGCGGCGCCGGAGCCGCCGCGCACTTCGAGCTCGCCGTCGGCTCCCGCCGTGTCATCGACTCCGGCAGCCCAGGAGAGTCGACCGTCCGTCGTCCCACCGGACACCCAGGCAGCAACGGCCGCAGCCGCTCCCCCGACCGCTGAAGTCCCGCCGCCCCCGCCGCCGCCTCAACCGGCCGTCCTGACCGTCGCCGCCGCCTGGGACTCGGCGATGACGCTGCGGCTCGGCGGCAAGATCTGGACGCTCGACCGCGAGCGTCGCCTCGAGCTCGCGCCGGGGAGCTACAAGCTCAGATTCGCCATCGACACTCCCGTCTATGCGCACAGCGCGGAGACCACGGTGCGTCTCAAGGAAGGCGAGAAGCGGCAGCTCGTGTCGCCGATCGAACGCCCCGGCAAGCTGACCGTGCAGCCGCACATCAATGCCCGCCAGGCGTTCGTGCGCCTCGACGGAGCGCCCGCCGTCCCGACGCCGCTGCGCGGCCGCTGGCTCGCCCCCGGACCGCATCGGGTCGAGATCGTCGCCAGCCAGGATCCGGCGGCGCCGGTACTGCGTCAGGAGCAGATCGAGATTCGCAGCGAGAACGAGTCGATTCTCACCTTCGACCTCGACGATCGCAGCCCGCAGCGGCTCGCCGAGAAGCCGATCGTCCCCAACTAGGGCGCGCGCCTCTGCTAGAGTCGGCGAGGATTCCCTTGCCGATGCGCTCGCCGTCGATCCTCGCCGGATTCCTCCTCCACTTCGCCGCACTGTCGGGACCGCTGGCCGGCCAGACTGCGCCGCCCGGAGCGGTGACCAGCGAAGACCTGCTCGACGAGGCGCAGCCGACTGCCGCCGCCCCCAGCGATCCGCGGACCGAAGGCGAGCGTGCAGCCGAGCAGGCCTTCATGGACGGCGATCTGTCGCGTGCCCTCGGCCTCTACCGCGAGCTCGCCGCGCGCACGCCCGCCCCGCCCGAGCGCACGCGTCTGCGGGTGACCGCGGCCTGGCTCGAGTACCAGCTCGGCAACGCCGAGGGGGCCGGCCGCGAGCTCACCGGCGCGCTGGTCGAGGACCCGTCGTTCCAGCCCCGAGCGGAGATCTACAGCCCCGATTTCCTCGCTCTCTTTCAGAATGCCCAGCGCGATGCCGCCGCCGAGCGCGACCGCCAGGCCGCCAGGCTGCTCAAGGAGGGGATCGACGCGCTCACCGCCGGCGACACGGCGACGGCACGGGACCGCATCGTGAAGAGTCTGGAGCTCTCGCCGGCGGCGCTGCGGGCGATTTTCGCCCTGGCGCAGGTCGACCTCGCCGAAGGCCACGCCGACCCGGCCCTCGCCGGCTTCGAGCGCGTCCTCGCGCTCGAGCGCAGCGCGCCCGATCGCCCGCCGCGCGCGCTCAAGGCGCAGGCGCTCCTCAATGTCGGCTTCATCTATTTTCAGCGCGGACAGTTCGAGGACTCGGCGCACGCTTTCGAAGACGCTTCGAGCCTCGACACTCGTGACCCTCGCATCTGGTTCAACCTCGGTCTGGCCCGCCAGAAGCTCGGCCTCGCCGTCCCCGGACTCGAGGCCTTGCGCACCGCCCACGAGCTGGACCGGCGTGACGCCGAAATCGCTCTCGAGCTCGGCCGGGCCTACAGCGCCGCCGGCCGTTTCATGGACGCCGTCGCCGTCCTGCTCGAGGCGACGCAGCTCCATCCCGATCGCGCCCCTCTGTGGCTGGAATTCGGGCTGGCGCAGCGCGGCCTGGGCAACCTCGAGGGAATGGCGACGAGCCTCGGCAAGGCGATCGAGCTCGATCCGGCGAACGCCCAGGGGGCGGGTTTCCGCGCCGCGATGGAGCTCGCCCAGACGTCACTCACGGCGAAGAACTTCGGCCGGGCGACGACTGCCGCCGAGACGGCGACCCGCCTGCGTCCCGAGGAGGGCAGCGCCTGGGCGCTGCTCGGTCTGGCGCACCAGGCCGCGGGACGGCTGCCGGAGGCGGCGCTCGCGCTCGAGAGGGCCGCCGCCGTCGCGCCCGGGCGTGCCGACATCGCGCACAACCTCGGCACCATCTACCTGGCGCAGCGGCGCTATGCGGAGGCCGAGGCCTCGTTCCGCCGGGCCGTGGCGCTGGATCCGGCGGCGACCGAGTCCGCCGGCGCCCTCGCGCGGCTGGAAGCGCAGCGTGCGAGCGAAGCCACCTCGAAGGCTTCCGGAAAGCGGCCGGCGCAACCCAGAGCTGCAGCCGCCCCGCCCCCGGCCAGACCGCCGAAGCCCCAGCTCGGCGCCACCCTCAAGGCCGTCGACTACGCGCCGCTCGGCATTCGCGGCCTGCTGGTCGAGGCGGTCGTGCCCGGCGGCGTTGCCGACAGGGCCGGCCTCCTCGTCGACGACCTCGTCCTGCGGGTCGGCGGCCGTCCGGTGACCCTGGCCTCGGGCATCCAGGCGATGGTCGAAAGCTCGCCCGGCATCTCGATCCAGCTCTCGGTGCTGCGCGCGGGAAAACCGGTCGAGATCATCCTCCACCCTTAGTGGAACCGAGCCAACGGCTCGTCGGCTTCAGCCCGCCTTCAGGCGCGACACCGTTCGGCGGCCGCGACGTAAGCGGCGCGGTAGCGCGCCGCGACGCTCTCCCACGAGAACTCGCGCCGCGCCCGGTCGCGCGAGGCCGCGCCGAGCTCGCGCAGGCGACCGCGGTCGGAGAAGGCCTGGGGGAAGACGCGGATGAGGTCGGCCACGCTCCCCTCGTCGACCAGCCAGCCGTTGATCCCCTCGCCGATGGCGGTCGGCAGGCCGGAAACGCGTGAACCGACCACCGGCAGACCGGTGGCCATCGCCTCCAGGATGACGTTCGGCAGGCCGTCGACGTTGCCCTTCGCGTCGTGGACCGCAGGCAGGACGAACAGGTCGGCGGCACGGTAGAGGTCCGGCAGTGTGTCGTGCAGCACGGCACCGGGAAAGTGGACGCGGCCGGCGAACGGGGCCGCGCCGCGGCGAAACTCCTCGAGGCGGTCTCCTCCTCCCGCGAGCACCAGGTGAGCCTCGGGAAGGGCGTCGAGCAGCGCCGGCAGGGCGTCGATCAGGAGATGGAAGCCCTTCTTGGTCGCCATCCGCCCGACCCCGAGCAGCATGGGAGCGGACGCCGGAATGCCGAGCCGTTCGCGCCAGATCGCGCGCCGAGCGGGGTCGGGGGCGAAAAGTTCGCTGTCGACCCCATAGGGGATGACGTGCGAGTGCGCAGCGGGAAAGCCGATCGCCTGGACGCGCTTCGCGAGCTCGGGAGAACAGCTCGTCAGGCCCTGCACACGACGCAGCGCCCGCCGGACAAGCGGGCGCACCGGTCCCTTCTCCGCCATGAAGACGTCGCTGCCGTGAAGGCCGACGAGGAGCGGCAGGCGCTGCCCCCGCCAGGCCGCCGGGAAGAGGTTCGGGACGACCCAGTGCGCCTGCACGACGTCCCAGCCGCCTTCGCCGATCGCGCGGCGCAGGGCGCGCCGGGCGCCCAGGAGGTAGAGCGGAGCGACCGCCGCCGCCGCGCCCGCCATCCGCTCGTCGGCGTGCAGCGAGCGGCCGTATCCGAGCAGTTCCCAGCGCTCGGGTGCGTAGCGGAACGTCCGCACTTCGACGCCCTCTTCGCTCCAGGCCGCAGCGAGGCCGGCGGCGTGCGGCGCCAACACCCGCACGCGGTCGCCGCCCCGCACCAGGGCACGCGCCAGGTCGCGAATGAACGGCCCGGCGCTGTCGTGCGCCCGCCGCGGGTACGTCTGGGTGAGGAAAAGGATGCCCAACGAGCTAATCGAGCAGCTCCTTGACCGAGTAGCTGTCGCTGCGGCGGAACGTCTTGTGGGTCATCATCTCGGCGAGCAGCCCGGTCATCAGAACCTGCAGGCCGATCATCATCAGCAGCGAACCGAGCAGCAGCAGCGGGCGGTTCGACAGCGAGTCGCCGAGGAACCAGCGGATGGCGAGATAGAGGTTGATCAGCAGGCCCGAGCCCAGGCCGGCGAGCCCGAGCGCCCCGAACAGGTGTAGAGGACGCCGGGTGTACTTGGTGATGAACAGCACCGTCAGCAGATCGAGCAGCCCCTTGTAGAAGCGATCCCAGCCGTACTTGCTGACCCCGTGGCGGCGCGGGTGGTGCCGCACCGCGAGCTCGCCGACGGCGAAGCCGCGGCGGCTCGCGAGCACCGGGATATAACGATGCAGCTCGCCATAGACCGGAACCTCCTCGAGCACCTCGCGCCGGTAGACCTTGAATCCGCAGTTGAAGTCGTGCAGGTCCACCTGCGCGACCTTGCGGGTCGCCCAGTTGAACAACAGCGACGGCAGCGTCTTCGACAGCGGATCCTTGCGTTCGTGCTTCCACCCGGAGACCAGATCGAAGCCGCCCGACTCCAACGTCTGGATCATGCGCGGGATCTCGTCGGGGTCGTCCTGCAGATCGCCGTCCAGGGTGACGATCAGCCGCCCGGAGGCGATGTCGAACCCTGCAGTCAGCGCCGCCGCCTTGCCGAAGTTGCGCCGCAACCGGACGAGCTTGACGTTGGCGTCGAGCGACCTCGCCTCGCGGACGCGGTCGCAGGTGGCATCGCGCGAGCCGTCGTCGACGAAGATAATCTCGTACGACAGGCCCATCGGCGCGATGGCTTCGCGCACGCGGCGGGCGAGATCGAGCACCGTCCCGGCCTCGTCGAGGACCGGCACCAGCACCGAACAGTCGAGGGCCGGTGAGCCGGCGGATCGGGGCTCGGAGGGAGAGGGTGACAGGGGGTTCATGGATGAGCCGCCCGGGGGGCAGCCGCGATATTGTAGCAACCTCGAGATGATCCCCGCTCCGCAAGCCCTGACCGGCCCGTTCAACTTTCTCGGCAGGAGTCCGGAAGAGCTGCGTCGCCTCCTGCCGGACGCCGACCAGATCCTGCCCGCGCAGCTGAAGATCTTCCAGGAGGACGAATCGGCGACGCCGCTGTTCGGCTACCCGGTCCTGATGACCCCGGAGCTCGCGGCCCTCGATCGCGCGTTCGAGGGATACCTCGCCCAGGAGGAGGAGGTCGAGTACGCCACGCTGCAGCGCATCGCCTTCGACTCGTCGGCTTTTGCCGGCGCCTGGGAGCGCTACCGCCTGCTGCTCACCCGCGCCACCGAGAACTCGATCACCGCCAGCTACGGCCGGAGCTTCCCGGCCATCTTCTGGCTCTACCACTCGGGTGCCATCGCCCGCGGCTTCAAGGAGACCACCAGGAGGCTCCTGCGGCGCGACATGGCATGGGGCAAGCAGAACGGCGACGAGTTTCGCTACCGCGTCTATCACCGCGCGCTCGACCGGTTGTCGAACCTCACCTACGACCTGGTGAACCGCCTCTCCACCGACACCGAAGAGGTCGAGCAACAGCTCTTCCCGACCCTGCTCACCCGGATGAAGGACAACATCCTCATCTTCACCGAGGACCACATCAGCCCCAACCTGGCCGAGCTCTCCGGCTATTTCTCCGGCTGCCTCAAGCTCGACGGGCGCGACTTCCGCCTCCGCCTGATGCAGGTCCACGAGTGGTATTCCGAGCTCCTGCGCCGCGACGGCGAGCTCGTCCAGCTCTCGCGGCTGCTCGGCGAGGAACCCGGCAAGGATCCACGGCTGCACCTGAATCGTTCCGGCTACCTCACCTTCCTCGCCGGCCGGCCGACCTACGATCCCGCGCGGCTGCTGCCGCCGGCCGGAATCCAGGTGTGGGAGAGCCTGCTGGTCAAGCTCAAGGAGTTCGAGCTGTTCAACGCCCTGCGCCGCAGTATCGTCGCCGTCGAGCGCGACGGCGACCACGTGCTCGGTCGCGAGCGCTTCTCGACCCGGGTCGGAATCGGCAGCACGACGACGCCGCTGCGCCTCTCCTCGAGCACGCGGCCGCTCGACTTCATGGCCCCCTGGGTGGTCGATCCGCTGGTGGCCCGTTTCGGGCTGATCTACGACATCTCCGACTTCACCGAGACGGTGTCGTTGCTGCGCCGTTCGGGGGCCCTCGAGCAGGACCGCTCGTTCCGCATGATGTTCCGCTTCCAGCGCAAGGTGAACCGGCTCGCTTTCCAGCACAAGGCGAAGCTCGAGAAGTACCTGGGCGACGGCGCCTTCTACTCCAGCCGCGAGGCGCATCATCTGCTCGTCCTCGCGATGCACATCCAGCGCGCCTACCGCGAAGCCCTGGCGCGCGGCTTTCCGTTCTCGAACGGCCTGCGCATCGCCCTCAATCACGGCCAGTACCGGCTGCTGCCGATCCAGATCGGCGGCAAGGAAGAGGGCGGCGACCGCTACGAGTTCTTCGGCCACGGGGTGGTCGAGCTCACCCGCCTGACCTCGGGCAAGGCATCGCGCGAGATCGACGAGATCAAGACGCTGCTCATCACGCTCGGCTATCCGGAAGCGGTGGTGAATCGTTTCTTCGCGCCGATGACGCGCCAGAATCTGGACGTCGTGAACAAGCTCGAGGAGTCCCGCGGCTTCTACTCCTACATCAACCCGAACGGCTCGCTGGTCAACGAGGGCATCGTCGCGACGCTCGACTTCATCCAGCGCCTGGAGAAGGAGGCGGTGTCCAGCCGGATCTTCCGCCTGCTCGACGGCGAACGCACCTACGTCGCGGTCAAGATCGACACCCCCGGGGGCAGCCTTCTCGTCGGCATCCGCAAGCTCGGCGTCGCCCACCTCAAGGGACTCGACCGCCTGCCGGTCTATGAGATCGTCGACGCTTCGCTCTGGGGCGACAACACCCTGGTCGAGCTGCGCGGCGGCCTGATGGAGCTGATCGAACGCGAATTCAATTCCGCCCTGAGCACCTGACCCATGCAGAATCGAGGAGACCGACGAGCGTCATGACGAGCGAAAGAAGCAGCAACGAATCCGTCTGGCAGACCGACCTCCCCGGCCTGCCGGCCCCGCGGCGCGGCAAGGTCCGCGACATCTACGACCTGGGCGACACCGTCCTGCTGGTGGCGACGGACCGGCTCTCGGCCTATGACCACATCCTGCGGCCGGCGATTCCCGGCAAGGGAAAGATCCTCACCCAGCTCACCAACTTCTGGATGGAACGACTCGGCGACGTCGTGCCGAATCACCTCCTGGCCACGGAGGTCAGCGATTTTCCAGCCGCGCTGCGACGCCACTCGGACCAGCTGGAGGGGCGCTCGGTGCTGGTGAGGAAGGCCGCGGTCGTGCCATTCGAGTGCGTCGCGCGCGGCTTCCTCGCCGGCAGCGCCTTCAAGGAGTACAAAGCGTCGGGAACCGCCTGCGGCATCCCACTGCCCGCGGGGCTCGAGCGCGCGAGCCGCCTCGCCGCCCCGATCTTCACCCCGGCGACGAAAGCCGAGTCCGGCCACGACGAGAACGTCGATTTCGCGACCCTCGAGGCCGGCGTCGGCGCGGCGACCGCGAGCCGGCTGCGCCAGCTGACGCTCGATCTCTACCGCGCCGGCGCGGCTCATGCCGAGTCGATGGGCCTGCTGCTCGCCGACACCAAGTTCGAGTTCGGAGTGATCGACGGCGCGATCGTGCTGATCGACGAGGCGCTCACCCCGGACTCCTCGCGCTACTGGGAGGCTGCCGTCTGGCGGCCCGGCACCGAGCCGGCATCGTTCGACAAGCAGTTCGTCCGCAACTGGCTCGATGCCTCCGGCTGGGATCACGAGTCGACTCCGCCAGAGCTGCCCGGCGATGTCGTCGCGGGAACCCGCGAGCGCTACATCGAGGCCTTCCGCCGCCTTACCGGACGCGAGCCGCGGCTCTGAGGGGCTACCTCCGACCCCCTCGATGATTCAGGACGGACATCTCCCCGAAATGCTGACCGCCGAGAAGATCCGCGCGATCCACGAGCTGGTCGATTCCGCGCATGTCGGCATCGTTTTCCAGCCGATCGCCGACATCCACAAACGGCGCATCCTCGCCTACGAAGCGCTGGCGCGAAACTCGAATCCGCTGTTCAAGAACACGCCGGAGATGTTCGGCGCCGCGGTGCAGGCCGGCCGGGTGGCCGAGCTCGGGCGCCTGCACCGCGATCAGGCCATCCGGCTCTGCCCGCACTACCCGCTGTTCATCAACATCGACCCGCACGAGTTCGACTACGGCTGGCTGGTGCGCCCGGACGACCCGCTCTTCCGCCATCGCCACCAGATCACGGTGGAGATCACCGAGTCGGTGCCGATCAAGTACTTCACGCAATGCCACAGCGTGCTGGCGGAGATCCGCCAGAAAGGGATGTCGCTCGCCATCGACGACCTCGGCGCCGGCTTCTCGAACTTGAAGTACATCGCCGACCTGCAGCCCGAGATCGTCAAGCTCGACCGCGAGCTCATCCTCGGCTGCGCGCCGGGCAATCGCCCGTTCAAGCTCCTGTGCTCGATCGTCAACCTGTGCAAGGAGATGAACGCCAAGACGATCGCCGAGGGGATCGAGACCCCCACGGAGTTCTACGCCGCCGTCGAGGCCGGCGTCGACTACGCCCAGGGCTACCTCCTGGGCCGCCCCGCCTGCCCCGCCCCCGACCTCATCTGGCCGGGAACCTCGCGCTAGGACGATCCGCCGATTGCTCAGCCGGGCAACTGGTCGGCTAGCTCTTCGAGGGTGGAGATGGGGAGGAGCTGCATGTCGATGCGTCTGGCGAGGCCTTCGACGCGCGGGACGTAGGCCTGCTTGAAGCCGTGCGCCGCCGCTTCGCGCAGGCGGGCTTCGGCCTGGCTTACCGGGCGGACCTCGCCGAGCAGACCGATCTCGCCGAAGAAGACGGCGTCGGGCGGCAGCGCCACGCCGCGATAGGCGGAGATCAGCGCCGCGGCGACCGCGAGGTCGGCGGCCGGCTCCTTCAGCGCCAGGCCGCCGACGACGTTCAGGAAGACGTCGCGGTCGGCGAGGCCGAGCTTCGCGAAGCGCTCGAGCACCGCGACCAGGAGAATGACCCGGTTGCCGTCGAGTCCGACGCGCATCCGCCGCGGCGAGGGGAAGTTGGTCGGATTGACCAGCGCCTGCGTCTCGACGAGCAGCGGCCGCGCCCCCGAGAGCGTCGGCAGGACCGCCGACCCCGGCGCGCCGCGGCGGCGCCGCGCGAGCAGCACCTGCGACGGATCGAGCACCGGCTCGAGCCCCGACTCGCGCATCTCGAACATGGCGATCTCGCCAGTCGGGCCGAAGCGGTTCTTCGCTGCGCGCAGGATGCGGTAGTCCGACTCGCGCTCGCCCTCGAAGTTGAGCACCGTGTCGACCAGGTGCTCGAGCGATTTCGGTCCGGCGATCGTTCCCTCCTTGGTCACGTGGCCGACGAGGAAGAGCGTCGACTCCG
Source organism: uncultured Thermoanaerobaculia bacterium (assembly GCA_964595975.1). GTDB lineage: Bacteria > Acidobacteriota > Thermoanaerobaculia > Multivoradales > JAGPDF01 > JAGPDF01. The sequence continues at coordinate 54,113 of CAZQTL010000002.1, forward strand.
AGCGCTTGGCGAAATCCACCAGCCGGTTGGCGCAGTGACGCACCTGCCCGATCGACCCCGGCGGGCTCTCGAGCTCGTCGCTGGCGATCGCCTGGATCGAGTCGACCAGCAGCGCCGCGGGTTCCGCCGACCGCGCGGCGTCAAGCACCGACTCGAGGCGCGTCTCCCCCACCACCAGGACGTCGCTCGAAGCGCAGCCCAACCGTTCCGCGCGCAGGCGGAGCTGGCGCGGAGACTCCTCCGCGCTGGCGTAGAGCACCTTGCGCTCGAGGCCGGCGAGACGCGCGGCGAGCTGCAGCAGGAGGGTCGACTTGCCGATGCCGGGCTCGCCGGCGAGCAGCACCGCGCCGCCCGCGACCACACCGCCGCCCAGCACGCGGTCGAGGGCGGGAATGCCGGAGGGCGTGCGGAGGACCTGCTCCTGGTCGATCTCCGACAGAGCCACCGGCGCGTTCGCCGCGCTCTCGCCGACCCTGCCGCCGCGCTTCGGCGCCTCGCGGACCTCCTCGACGAACGACGACCAGGTGCCGCACTCGGGGCAGCGCCCCAGCCATTTCGTCGACTGGTAGCCGCAGCTCTGGCAGGCGTAGAGAGTGCGCGGAGCCGCCATCGTCAGAGCTTCGGAACCGCGCCCATGAGGTACTTGAGGTCGTCGTCGCTCCAGCGGATGCCGACGCCGACGAAGGGCGACCGGAACTGCTCCACCAGCGGATCGTCGTAGCCGCCCTGGACGTAGAGATGGCGCAGGAAGTTCCACTGGCCGGTGAGGCGGAGGTGCGGATCGAGCTCGAGCTCGCGGCCGAAGTCGAACGCTTCGAACGACAGCATCGCGCGCTTGTCGAAGAAGCTGTAGTCGACCTGCACGCCGGCGGTGTTCTCGAGGATGCCGACCCAGAGCGAGCCGCGCTTCTCGGCGAACGGGAATCCGAAGAGCGCCGACCAGTTGTTGCGCCGCGTCTCGCTGGTCAGCCGGTCGGTCGTCGTCGTCGCCGTCGAGCCGTCGGGCAGCGTGACGGTGACGATCTCGCGCTTCTGCGAGATGCGTCCGCGCGGATCCGAGACGAGCTCGACGCGGTAGTAGCGCTCGCTCTCGTCGCCGTGCGGCAGCAGGTCGAGGCGGAAGGCCGAACGCCAGTCCTCGACCTCCGACAGATAGGCCCCGCCGAGTCCGAGATCGAGCTTGAGCTCGTTGACCCGGTTGAGCGTCGAGCCCAGGGCGTCCACGCCCTTCTCGACGCTGCCGAGGGCGCTCATCAGCTGGTCGTGCGCCTCCGGGCTGTTGACCAGCTTGCCGATCGTTCCCTCGCCGCTGGCGATCTTGGTGGTGATCGCGTTGAGGTTGTCGACCGAAGTCTGCACCTGCGTGGTGAGCTCCTTGATGTTGGCCATCGAGTCCTTGAGGTTGCCACGGTTCTCCGCCAGCACGGCGTCGACCTGCTCGAGGACGCGCGCGATCTGCTCGGTGATGCGCGGCAGCTCGCGGGCGAGGGTCTCGCTGAAACGCTCGAAGTTCGCCACCGTTCCGGAGAGGTTCGAGCGATTCTCGGCGATCAGCGCGCGCAGCTCATCCGAGGTCGCCTGGATCGAGTCGATCAGGGTCGAAAAGCCACCGCCAGCTCCCGCGCCCCCCTTGCCGCCCTTGCCGCCGAGGAAGTCCTGCACCGTGCTGCCGATCTCCTCGATCTTCGCCATCGCGTCGTCGAACGACACCGGCGTCGTGCCGGGGAGCACCGCGCCCGGCGGCAGCAGCGCCGCGCCCTCCGGTCCGAGGCGCAGCTCGACGAACTTGTCGCCGAGCAGCCCCTGGTTGGCGATCCGCGCCGAGCTGCCCTCGACGAAGTCGATCGGCTGGTCGAGGAGCAGCGAGACCCGGGCCTTGCGCCCCTCGAGCCGGATACCGTCGACGCGACCGACGCGCACGCCGGCCAGGCGCACCGCCGCCTTGTCGTCGAGCCCGACGACCGAGTCGAAGACGGCGTCGACGCGCACGCCCTTGGGTCCCCACAGCTTCCAGTCCTCGACGCGCAGGATCAGCCAGCCGAGCAGCACGAGGCAGACCGTCATGAAGATTCCGACCTTGACTACCTGAGGGGTGCTCGACATCGCTGGCTCCTTCGCCGCCGCCGGTCCGCGGCTCAATCGGTAAGTGGACCGGAGGCGAGTCCCTGGATGAACTGCTGCACCCGCGGATCCGGCGAGGCGCGGAATTCCGCGGGCGGTGCGTAGGCGATGATCCGTCCCTGATGCAGCATCGCGATCCGCTCGGCGATCCGGAAGGCGCTGTCCATGTCATGGGTGATCGAGACCGCCGTCGATCCCAGTTTCGCCTGCAGCTCGAGGATCAACTCGTCGATCACCGCCTTCATCACCGGATCGAGCCCCGTCGTCGGTTCGTCGAACAGCAGGATCTTGGGCTCCAGCGCGATGGCGCGGGCGAAGCCGACCCGCCGGCGCATGCCACCGGAGAGCTCCGCCGGCATCTTCTGGTCGGCCCCTTCGAGATGGACCATCTCCAGGCATGCGGCGACCCGCGCGGCGATCTCTTCCCTGGGCCGGTTGGCCCGCCGCAGCGCGAACGCGACGTTCTCCCAGACCGTCATGGAGTCGAACAGCGCCCCTTCCTGGAACGACATTCCGAATCGGCGGCGAAAGCCGGTGATGGCGCGCTCGTCGAGGGTCGCGATGTCGACGCCGTCCACCACGATGCGGCCGGCATCGGGGCGCAGGAGGCCGATCATGTGCTTGAGGAGGACGCTCTTGCCGCTCCCCGATCCGCCGAGAATGACTACCGACTCGCCCTCGTAGATCGCCAGGTCGAGCTCGTCGAGGACCATCTTCTCGCCGAACGACTTCGACACCTTCTGCAGGTCGATCTTGACCGGCGGCAACGCGCTCGCGGTCGCCATGCTCAAGACGGGGACCCGGGTGTGGAAGAGGACGGGGGCATTCCGGTTCTCAGAACAGGATCTTGGTCAGGAAGAAATCGGAGATCAGGATCGCGATCGAAGCGAGCACCACCGCCCGCGTCGTCGCCCGGCCGACCCCTTCGGCGCCGCCGCGGGTGAAGAAGCCCTTCTGGCAGCCGACCACCGAGATGATCAGGCCGAAGACCGCCGCCTTGATCAGTCCGGAGTTGACGTCGGCCAGGTCCATGAAGATGAAGGTGTTCTCCATGTAGGTCACCGGATTGGCGCCGAAGTAGACCACCGAAACGAGGTAGCCGCCGGCGATGCCGATGACGTCCGCGACCACGATGAGCAGGGGCAGCATCAACACCGTTGCCCAGACCCGCGGCACGACGAGGAAGTGCACAGGGTCGGTCGCCAGCACTTCGAGGGCGTCGATCTGCTCGGTGACGCGCATCGTCCCGAGCTCCGCCCCCATCGCCGAGCCGCAGCGCCCGGCGAGGAGCAGCGACGAGATGACCGGCGCGAGCTCGCGCACCATCGAGATCGCCACCAGCGAGCCGACATAGCTTTCGGCGTTGAAGCGCTTGAGCGTCGAGAAGGTCTGCAGCGCCATCACCATGCCGGTGAAGAGCGAGGTCAGCAGAACGACCGGCAGCGAGTCGACGCCGATCCGCACCATCTGCCGCACCAGCTCCTTGACGTCGTACGGCGGACGGAACGTCCAGGCGAAGGTCCGCCCGAGGATCTGGAAGAACCTCCCCATCTCGGTGAAATAACCCTCGAGCGGCACGACGCGGTTGGTCATGGAATCGATTCGACCATCGGCGACATGCCCCGTGCCGGGGCCAGGTGGACTGTGCTTTCGACGGTCCGACGCGGCAAGCGCAGCCCGAAGAGACAGAGGAGCTGGTAAGGAATGGTGCCGACGTCTGCGGCGAGCTCCACCGCGGAGATCCTCTCGGCCCCCTGGCGGCCCAGGAGCGTGGCGCGCGAGCCGACCTCGGCTGCGACGCCGGTGACATCGACCGCCAGGAGATCCATGCTCACCGAGCCGACCACCGGCACCCGCTGCCCTCCGACGAGGACCTCGGCCCGATTCCCCAGCCGCCACGAATAGCCATCGGCGTAGCCCACCGGCACGATCCCGATCCGGCTCGGGCGCTCGGCGACCCACCGCCCGCCGTAACCGACCCGGGTCCCCGCCGCGATCGACTTGACCTGAACGATCTCCGCTTCCACCGAGAGGACCGGCTCCAGGTCCGCCGAGAGCCGTCCCGCCGAGTCGTAGCCGTAGAGCGCGATGCCCAGCCGCACCCAGTCGAAGCGCGCCGCCGGCAGATGCAGCGCGCCCGCGCTGTTGGCCAAGTGCACCGTCATCGCGGCCCGCTCCGCGGGCGGGAGCAGCGAGACGACTGCCGCAAAGCGCTCCTGCTGCATCCGGTTCGACTCCGAATCCGGAGTTTCGGCCTCGGCAAGGTGCGACATGACGCCTTCCAGTCGCACCTCCGGAGAGGTCCTCAAGAGCTCGAACAAGGTAGCTGCCTCCCGGTCATCGATGCCCAGGCGCGTCATACCGGTATCGAACTTGAGGTGAAGTGGCGCAATCCACCCATTCCCCTTACTGAAAGCCTTGATTGCCTGAAGACTCTCGAGGCTGGAGATGACCGGGGTCAGCCGGAACCGCTGGAGCACCGGAGCCGCCTCGGGAGGGAGCGGTGAGAGCACGACGATCTGCGAGGAGACCCCGGCGTCTCGCAGCTCGATCGCCTCTTCGGCGGTGGCCACGGCGAAGCCGGCCAGGTGCTCGCCGCCTTCGGCCTCGAGCGCGCGGGCTACGGCGACGGCGCCGTGGCCGTAGGCGTCGGCCTTGACGACGGCGAGGATCCTGGCCGGCTCGACGCGCCCGGCGAGGCGGCGGAAGTTGCGCCGGAGGGCCGCCAGATCGATCTCGACCCACGCTCTGCGCAGGAAGTGCGCGCCGCCCTCCGCCTCAACCAACGTCACTCCCGGCGTGGCTCGCGTCGTAGCTGTGGAAGCGGGTCGTCTCGCCCTTGAAGACCAGCTGGACCGTGCCGGTCTCGCCGTTGCGGTGCTTGGCGATGATGAGCTCGGCGAGGCCCCGCACCGACGGGTCCTCCTTGTTGTAGACCTCGTCGCGGTAGATGAAGGCGACGAGGTCGGCGTCCTGCTCGATCGAGCCCGACTCGCGCAGGTCCGACAGCACCGGCCGGTGGTCGCCGCCGCGCTTCTCGGAGGCGCGCGAAAGCTGCGACAGCAGGATGATCGGAATGTCGAGCTCCTTGGCGAGCTGCTTGAACGCACGCGTGATCGCCGAGATCTCTAGGTTGCGGTTCTCGAAGCGGCCGCCGGCCTGCATGAGCTGCAGGTAGTCGACGACGAGGACTTCGAGCCCCTTTTCGGCTTTCAGCCGGCGCGCCTTCGAGGCCACCTCGAGCAGCGTCGGCGAGGCGGAGTCGTCGATGAACAAGGGCGCCTTGCCGATCTCGCCCATCTTCTGCACCACCTTCACCCACTGCTGCTGCGACAGGTGGCCCGAGCGGATGCGCGAGAAGAAGACATCCGCCTCGGCGCAGAGGATGCGCAGCGCGAGCTCCTGCTGCCCCATCTCGAGCGAGAAGATGCCGACCGTCTTCTTCTCGCGGATCGCGACATGCGAGGCGATATTGAGCGCGAAGCTGGTCTTGCCCATGCCGGGGCGGCCGCCGATGATGATCAGCGTTCCCTTGCCGAGGCCGTGGGTCATGCGGTCGTAGTCGATGAAGCCCGAAGGGACGCCGGTGAGCGCGGCGCCGGGGTTCTCCTCGAGCATCTCGAGGGTCTCTTCGATGATGCGGTCGAACGGCACGAAGCCGCGCCGGACCGCCTCCTCGCCGAGCGCCATGACCGCCGACTCGGCGCGGTCGAGCGCCTTCTGCGCGTCGACGCCGCCATCGAGGCAGTCGCGGGTGATCTCGCGGCAGACATCGATGAGCCGCCGGCGGACCGAGCGTTCCTTGACGATCTCGACGTAGTGCTCGAAGCGGCCGAGGTCGGGCAGGTCGACATCCAGGCCCGCGAGGTAGGCGAGACCGCCGGCACTCTCGAGCGCCGCCTTCTGCTCCAGCTTCGCCTGCACGGTCCGCAGGTCGATCGAGACCTGGCTGTCCTGCAGGTCGAGCATGGTGGCGTAAATCAGGCGGTGCCGCTCGGTGTGAAAATCCTCCGCCTTGAGCCGTCCGGAGACCGACGGCAGGAGGCGCGGGTCGAGCAGCACCGCGGCCAGGACGGCGCGCTCCGACTCTTCGCTCTGCGGCATCGACTTGGGCGGCTTGAGCAACTCGAGCATGCGGCAGCTATCCTAGACCGAATCGGCCCGACCCAGAATCGCCTCCGGACCGCCTCCGGTGCTCTTTCTGCCGGGGCGGCCGCGGCACCCGAACCCGCTAGCCCGGAGCGGCGGCGCGGGAGAGGAATCCACGCAGGCGGGCCTCGCTGCCGGGGCGCAGATCGACATAGCGCAGACCGATTCCCTCCTCGAGACCGGGGCCTCCGGGGACGTGGCGTACGACCTCGGCGGAACCGGCGACGGCCTCACGCTCTCCGGGCAGCAGAAGCTCGAAAGTCAGCATCGTACCGAGGGGATAGCGCGCCTCGGTGCGCACGAACATGCCGCTGATGGACAGGTCGGCAGTCTGGCAGAGCGACTGGCCGTCGCCATCGCCCAGCCGCGCCTGCAGGCGCACCATCCGGCGCGAGGCGAGGCGCGGCGCGACGTGAAGCAGTCCGGCGGCGATCGCGCTAAGCACCTCGCCCGTCCGGTCCGCCGCGCGCACGAGGTCGGCGCCGTGACCGACGAGAAGGGCGGCTTCGGCGAGCCGGGCTTCGTCGGGCAGGAGGAGGATCTGACTCCCTGCACAGGGAGAGCCCCCCCTTCGCACCGCGGCCAGGAGCTCGCCCGCCTCCATGTCGGGCAGGGGAAAACGCACCAGGATGAGGTCGAAAGCGATTTCGGCACAGAGCAGCCTGCCGCTCCCCCCGCGCGGTACCCGGTCGACCTCGAAGTAGGAGCGATTGAGCAGCGCCTCGATCCGGCCGTAGAGCTCGGGCTCCAGACCCACCGCCAGGATGCGCCGCAGGCGCGACGACGGCGTCTCGCCGCCCGAACCCGACCCCGCTCCCGCCGTCGCTCGATCGACCATCGCGCTCCGCTCGCCTCGCTCTCGCCGGTACCTTACAAGATTCGAGCGCTCCGGGCGCCACGGACGGGCGCAGCCGGCGGCTATACTTCCCGAGCCGATTCCGCCTCCGGGAGGTCCCATGCACGCCGTCCGTCTCGCCGCCTTCGCGACTCTCTGCACGACACTCGCGGCTCCCCTGCTCGCCGGCGAGGCCTCCGGCAAGTTCAGCGCCGGCAAGGAGATCATCGCGCCCAAGGTCGCGACGGCGTACGAAGTCCGCGACCAGGCCGACGGGCGGAAGCGCTCGGTCGAGATTCTGCTGGCCGGGTCGGCGCTCGATCCGGCGCAGCTCGCCGGCGCTCTCGACCCGCATGTCCTGGCGATCAACTCCGAAGCGGCGAAGAGCAACTACATCCTGATCTGGGCGAATGCCGACGGCAGCGCCGCGATGAACGCCACCTTCGCCGAGACCATGTCGCAGTTCATCGACGACACGCGCGGCGGGCTCCAGGTCGAATGGACGGAGCGCACGCCGCAGCGCATCGCGGGCCGAGTGTGGTCGACCAAGCCGGTGAAGCCGATGTCCGGCGACAGCTGGACGGTGGACGTCCGGTTCGCCGCCGACATCGTCCGCCCCGCGCCGGGGACCAGCCTTCCCGCGGACGGCGGCGAGGCCGGGAAGGCGCTCGACGCGCTCTACCGGGCGGTCGGCAAGAAGGACATGGCGGGTATCCGGGCCGGGGTCACGCCGGAGAGCATGAGCTCGCTCGAGCACGACTACAACACGCCCGAGGAGAACCTCAAGGAGGCCGTCGAGATGCTCGGCGACTTCTGGCTGCCGAAGAAGCACAAAGTCACGGGCGGCGAGTTGCGCGGCGACGCGGCGATCCTCGAGGTCGAGGGCGAGCTCTATCCCGGCGCGAGGTGGCTCTTCCTGGTCAGGATGGTCCACGGCGCCGCCGGCTGGCAGTTCGCCGAGAAGGTCCCGGCGGGCCGGCTGGACTGAGCCCGAGCCCCGATGAGCCTGCCCCGCGAGTTCGCCAGCGACAACACCGCCCCCGCCCATCCCGCGGTTCTCGAAGCGCTCGCCGCCGCGAACCACGGGCCGAGTCACGCCTATGGCGGCGATCCCTGGACGGCCCGCGCCGCCGACTGGTTCCGCGAGCAGTTCGGCCCCGGGACCGCGGCCTTTCCGGTGTGGAACGGCACCGGCGCCAACGTCCTCGCGCTGCGCGCCCTCACCCGCCCCTGGCAGGCGGTCGTCTGCACGGCGCAGGCACACATCCAGGCGGACGAGTGCGGCGCGACGGAGCTGCTCTCCGGCTGCAAGCTGATCGACCTTCCCACCGCCGACGCCAAACTCACGCCGGCGCTGCTGCGGGAGGCGATGCACGGGCGCGGCGACTTCCACCATGTGCAGCCGGCGGTGGTGTCGCTCACCCAGGTGACCGAGTACGGCACCGTGTACACGCGCGACGAGCTGGTGGCGCTGTGCGGCACGGCGCGCGAGCTGGGGCTGAGAGTTCATATGGATGGCGCCCGCATCGCCAACGCCGCCGCCGCTCTGGGACTGCCGCTGCGCGCGTTCACCCGCGACGCCGGCGTCGATGTCCTCTCCTTCGGCGGCACGAAGAACGGCGCCGTGGGCGCCGAGGCCGTGGTCGTCTTCGATCCGGCGCTCGCCGCCGAAATGCCCTTCCTGCGCAAGCAGTCGACGCAGCTCGCCTCGAAGATGCGCTTCCTCTCGGCGCAGTTCCTCGCCCTGGCCGAGGGCGACCTGTGGCTCGAGAACGCCCGCAACTCGAACGCCATGGCGCAGCGCCTCGCGGCTGGCGTGCGCGGGATCCCCGGGGTCGAGATCACCCAGCAGGTCGAAGCCAGCGCCGTCTTCGCCACCCTGCCCCCCTCCGTCACCGCGCGCCTGCAGCGGGAGTTTCACTTCGACTACTGGAATCACTCGCCACGCGAGGTGCGCTGGATGACCAGCTGGGCGACGAGCGCGGCCGACGTCGACGAGTTCGTCGCCGCGATCCGCAGGGAGATGGCGGCAGAAGGATGATCCGGCACCGGTTCGGATCGGCACAGCCCGCCGGGCGAGGGCCGGAGCCGTCGTCATGATGGCGTCCCAGCAGGCGCCGGCGGCGCGCTACCGGATCCTCCTTGCAGCGCTCCTCATCTCCGGATCGAGCGGCCTGGTCAATCAGATCGCATGGCAGCGAGCCGTCAAGATCTACCTCTCCAACAGCGAGACGCTCAGCTCCATGATCGTCGTCCTGGTCTTCATGCTCGGTCTGGGGGCCGGTTCGATGGCTGCGGCGTCCTACAGCCCGCGGCTGCGCAATCCTCTGCGGGTCCTGGGGCTCATCGAGCTCTCCCTCGGTGCGGTGAATGCCGCGCTGCTCCTCGCCTTCGGCGAGAGTCTGCGGAGCACCGCTCGAACGATGCAGGCCGCGGCCATCGCCGCCGGCGTCTCGTCCACGGTGATCTACGCCGCCTTCTCCTTTGCCGTGCTCTTCATTCCCTGCTTCCTCATGGGCCTGACCATTCCCGTGGCGGCGGAGGCCGCTCAGCGCCAGCTCCTCACCTCGCGGTCGAAGGCGGTGGGCGAGTTCTTCGCGGTGAATACGCTCGGCGCCGTGCTGGGGACGGTCGGCTGCGGCTTCCTGCTGATGCCGGTCTTCGGGCAGGCGGCCTCGCTGACGGTCGCGGCGGGAGGGAACCTCTTCGCCGGATGCCTCCTGCTGGTCCTCGCGGGCCGCTCGCCGGCCCCGGCAGCGACCGCCGGAGCGGCACCGCCGGCTCCGGCTCCCCGGCGCACCGGATGGAGCGTCCGGGAGGAAGTGATCCTGGCCTTCGTTCTCGGCGCTCTGTCCCTGGGATACGAGATGTACCTCTTCCGCATCCTCGCCCTGGCCTACACGCCCCTGCCGTGGATTTTCTCGTTCGTCCTCTTCATGTTCCTTCTGTTCTGGTCCGCCGGCGTCTACGTCTCCGGCCGCTGGGCCGTCTCAACCACAGCCGCCCTTGCCCTGACGGCACTGACGATGGTGCTCTTGCCACTCGTGCTTTCCGCGCAACGCTCGCACGGCGTCGAGCTCGCGATCTGGGGCGGTGGACTGGTCTACTTCCTGCCGGCGCTGGGCTTCGGCGCGCTCTTCGGCACGACCATCGGCCGCTACGCTCGCGCCTGGGGGCACGATGTCGGCGTCTTCACCGCGTTCAACACGGCCGGCAGCGTCATCGGGATTCTCGTCATGACGCTGCTGCTGTTCGAGCGCGACAACGCCGTCGTCGCCTGGATCCTCGGCGCCGGGCTGCTGGCCTTCGTTCCGTTTCACGGCATGCGCGAAGGACACCTGAAGCGAAGCCGGCCGGCTTCCCTGGCGATCGCGGGACTGCTGCTGTTCGTGCTCCTCGCTGGCGTGCTGCGCTCGGGCCCCGTCGTGTCGGCGCAGCGACAGGAGTTCTACGGCCGCGATGGCGTCGTCGAGATCACGCCCGATGGACGCGTTTTCATCGGCGGACTCTGGCACTCCGTGCTCTTTCGCGACGAGTCCGTGGCCGCCAAGAAGAGCGAGAACGTCCGGCGCAAGATGCTCATCGCCCTGCTCCCGCTCCTCGCTCTCGACGGCGACGGCCCCAAGACGGCTCTCAACATCGGCATGGGGACCGGCGCAACGGCGCGCACGCTCGCGAAGTCCGCCAGGATCGCCGAAGTGGATGCCTACGAGATCGTGAAGACGCTGCAACGGGTCCTCGACCTCTACCCGGAGGAGACTCTCGGCTCCGCCAACCTCGAGAAGCTGCACGTCTACTGGGAGGATGCGCGCAACGGACTGATCACGCGCAACAAGTCCTACGACATCATCACTCAGTCGCCCCTCTACCTCAGTCAGGCGGGCAGCAGCTTTCTCCTCTCGCGCGAATACCTCGAGCTGCTTCACAGCCGTTTGAAGCCCGGCGGCATCGCCGGCATCTACAGCAACGCGCGCGGCAACCCGGAGCAGGCGCTGCTGGTTCGCAAGACGGTGAGCTCCGTTTTCAGGTACTGCGAGAGCTTCGGCGAAGGCTACTTCCTGGTGGCCTCCGATTCGCCCATCCGCATCAGCAAAGAGGCCTTCCGGTCGAGACTGCTCCCCTCGGATCCCGTTTCCGGCGATGTCGAGCTGGTCGGACTCGACTGGATTCTCCAGGGATTCGATTCGCCCCGGCTCGACTGGAGCTCCACCGGCTACGTCATCACGGACGACCATCCGCTGGTCGAGTACCCCCTGGTTGCGCACTGGCTCCTGGGTGGCGAGCGTCACTGAATTCGGGTCTCCGGGCGCTCCCGGAAGAGCAGCCAGAGGGCGGCCGGCAGGATGGTGAAGTCGGCCAGCATGGCGAGGACGAATGCCGCCGAGGTCACCGCGCCGAACTGTCGCATTGGCGGCAGGTTCGACAGCACCAGGGCGAGAAAACCGCCGGCGTTGATGAGTGTGGCGAAGAGGATCGGGTGACCGGCGACACGGATGGCGTGCGACAGCCTCCGCTCCGTGGTGGATTCTTCGCGGTTCTCCTGAAAGTGGTAGAAGAAGTGGATCTGGTCGTTCTCCGTGGCGCCGAGCACCGTCGTGGCGATGAGGATCGTCGCGACGTTGAGGGGGATGCCGGTCAGCCGCATGAAGAGAAACATGACCAGAATGGCGAACAGCGACGGCAGCATGGCGGTCAACCGCGCCGGGCCGCTCCGGAACACGAGCAGGAAAGTGACGAAGATGATCGCGAAGGTGATCGCGAAGCTCTGCACCAGGGTAGGCACCAGGTGGGCCGCGATCGTCGCCTGCAGCACGCCGCTGCCGACGAGGCGGTAGCTGCAATCGCGCAGGCGCGGCGATGCTGCTGCAGTCCGCTTCCAGGCTGCGTCCACTCCGGCGCGCAGGGCGGCGAGCCCCCCGCCGGATCCGGCGCGGGCCGTCACCGTGAGGTGCGTCGCCTGCAGGCCTGCCGTGTCCACCCATTGGCGCAAGGCCGGCTCGACCAGCAGCAGCTGTTCGAGGTCGGCCGCGACCGCCGCCAGTCCGGCGTCGTCGCTAGGCAGGGCGTCGCCGAGGCCGGCGGCGTAGCGCCGCAGCCGCAATACCGCCGGCAGGCCGACGACCGAGCCGACCGCCGGCTCCGCGGCAAGCTCGCGGCTCAGGGTGTCGAGCGCCGAAAGGACCTGCGGCTCGAGCACAGCGTCGGGCGGTGTGGTCACCAGCAGCGCTACCGAGGTCAACCCCAGGACCTGATCCGTGTAGGCGCGGGTGTCGCGCGCGGCGGGCAGACGGGGGTCGACGTAGTCCAGGGCGTCCACCTGCAGGCGCATCGGAGCGATCACGCCGGGCAGTCCTGCGACGGCGATCACGCCGGCGAGGGCCAGACCGAGGGCGGCAGTGAGAATCGGCCAGCGCCGGGCATAGGACCACCGGGGAAGCAGCCCGGCAGCGCGCTCCACCCATCCTCCCGAGACCGCGCGCTCCCGGCGCGTCGGCGTCCGCAGGAGGACCTGCAGCGACGGATAGAGGGTGAAACAGACGACCCAGCCGAGGACCAGACCGGCCGCGGTCCAGATGCCGAGCTCGCGAATCGGACGGATCTCCGAGACGGCGAGGGCCGCGAAGCCGACCGCCGCCGCGAAAACCGAAGCCGAAACGGCGAGCAGCTTGTTGCGCAGCGCGAAGACGCGGTGTTCTGCGAGCGATCGCCCCGGGCTCTGATCGACGAAGCGCGAGTGGAGGTAGACCAGACTGGCGGTGGCGGTGACCATCAAAGCCAGCGGCACGAGCGACGAGACGATCGTGAAGCCGAAGCCGGCAAGGCCACCGAAGGCGACTCCGAGCAGCACGGCCATGGCGAGGCTGAGGAGGATCGCCGCCAGCGCCCGCCACGAGCGGTAGAGGCCGAGAACCAGCAGCACGACGAAGGCGCCGAAGAGCGGAAAGTAGCGCACCGTCGCCGCGGCCGTCTCCCGCTCCAGCCAGGAGTCCAGCCAGGGCGCCCCGACCCGGCCGACGGCGGTGATCCGACCCGGATCGGCCGCAAGCGGCGAGCCATCCGCCGTCGCGGAGAGCGTCGCTGCGATCGCGGCATCGATGCTGGCGAGCGTGGCGTCGCGCTCCGCCGGACCGGCGACGTCGAGGGCCACGACGACCGCCCAGAAATCGTCGCCGACGAGCCCCTGGTTGCGGAAGAAGTCGGTGCCGGTGGTGAATCGCCGCAGATCGGCGGGCGTCTCCGCCCGCTCGGAGGCGCCGGGGTGCAGCCGCTCCCAGACGCTGAGCACCGAATACGGCGCCACCCTCGGCACCGCCGCGAGGTTCCTCTGCAGCGCAGCGAGCCCGGCAACCGCTGCGGCGGAGTAAGGATCCTCGGACCGGGCGACGAGAATCGCCAGTGGCTTCTCGGGAAAGAGCCGCTGAAACTCGCGCGTCGCCAGGACGTCGGGATTCGAGGCGACGACCATGCGCTCGACGGCGTTGTCGCGCGGGATTCGCAGCGTCAGAACGATGGCGCCCGGGAGCAGCAGGGCGTAGCCGGCGACGATCGCCCAGCGCCAGCGCAGAAGGCGCGCGAAGAGCGACTCGAGCCGTGATCCGGAGGTTGGTGTCATCATCGTGGGGCATCTTAACGGGCAGGAGAACGCCATGCGGGAGCCGCAGCTCGGGTCGAGGACGGGAGCCACAGCTGGGAGACTCCACGGCAGGGCAGCGGCCCTGGCTCTGCTCGTCCTCGGCCCGTGCGCCGCGGCGGTCCTCGCGTCGCCGCCAGTTGCACCAAGCCTTCTCGTCGTCTGCGCTCCGGGCTACCCCGGCTCGACCCTGGAAGCGCAGCCGGCGATGGACGGACTCGCGGCGGCGATCGCCGCGGCGACCGGCTTCGGGCCGACAGAGCTCGCGGGCGTCTATTTCGAGAACGAGGCGGCCGGGGTCGCGCGTCTGGCTGCGCCGGAGGCGACGCTCGCGCTCGTGCCCTTGAACTTCTGGCTGGAGCATCGCGACCGGCTGAAGCTCGTCCCCCGTCTGCAGGCCGTCGCGCAGGGCGGCGAGCCCGCCGAATCGTGGAGCCTGGTGGCGGGAAAGGGAGTAGTGACGGGTCCGGCGAGCCTCGCCGGCTTCGAGCTCGTCAGCCTGGCGGGCAACACGCCGCGCTTCGTGCGCGGTCCGGCGCTCGGCGGCTGGGGCCAGCTGCCGCCGGACCTCAGGATCGTCTTCTCGGGGGCCGTGCTCTCGGGTTTGCGGCGCGCGGCGGCCGGCGAAAAGGTCGCGCTGCTGCTGGACCGCGCCCAGAGTGCTGCCCTCGCCACCCTTCCCTCGGCCCCGCAGCTGGAGATCGTCACGCGCTCGCCGCCGCTTCCCGGCTCCGTTCTCTGCACGATCGCCGACCGCCTGCCCGCGTCGCGGCTCCGTGCGCTCATCGCCGGTGTCCCCAAGCTGGCGGACACGCCGGCGGGGGCCTCCGCTCTGGCCGGCGTCCGCCTCGCCCGCTTCGTGCCGGCGGACGCCGCAGCGCTCGCCGCCGCCGGTGACGCCTACGACCGCGTCCGGAACTGAAGTGCGGTCGCTCCTCGCCACCCTGGCCGTGACCAGCATGCTGCTCTGCGCCGGATGCGTCTCGTCGCTGCGGACGCCGCCGCCAGTCTCGGCGATCGGCACCGGGACGAGCGGCGCCGGCCTCTCTTCGACGTCAACACCGCAACCCGGCGACGTCTCCGTCCTGCTGGCTCGCTCGGCGGCGCTCTTCGCGCGCCGACCCGACACCGCGGCCGTCGAGCAGGCTCGCGAGCTCGCTCTTGCCGCCGCCCGTGCCGACGAGAGCCGCGTCGAGGGGCTCCTCGGCGCCGCCGTCACGGGTGCCTGGCTGATCGAGCACTCGAGCGACGGGTCGCGCCGCGCAGCCCTCGCGACCGAGGGGGTCCAGCTCGCGCAGTGGTGTCGCGAGCGGGCTCCGGAGCGCATCGACTGCGACTATCGTCTGGCGCTCGCCCTCGGCCAGCAGGCGCGAGAGCGCCCGGCGACCGCGGCCGACGCGCTGCCCAGAATCACCGCCCTGTTGGGCAAGGTCGTCGCCGGCGCGCCGGAGCTCGACGAGGCCGGGGGGCACCGCGTTCTCGCGCTCGTGCTGCTGCGGGCGCCCGCCTGGCCGATCGGACCCGGAGATCCCGAGCAGGGCCTCGAGCACGCGCGCGAGGCCCTGCGGCTCTCCCCCGCCTATCCGCCGAACCTGCTGGCGCTCGCGGAAGCGCTCGCCGCCACCGGCAAGGCGGACGAGGCGCTCGTGGCGTGGAACCAGGCCGAGGCCCTCGCCCGCCAACGCCTCGCGGCTGGCGACCCCGACGCCGGCGAGTGGATCGACCAGGCGAGCCGGGCCGCGGCCGCCGGGCGCTGAAACGCTAGAGGAGAAACGGCAGCAGCGCCCGGCGCTGTGGCGGATAGTCCGGGAAGGTCGCGCGGTACCAGCGATGGTGCTCGATCGCGCGCGGCACCAGATTGGCCAGCGTCCAGGCCAGAAAAGCTGTGCCCGGGAGCGCCGCCATCACCAGCGCGAAGCCGCTCCATTCGACGATCTCGCCGAAGTAGTTGGGACAGGAGACGAAGCGGAACAGGCCCCCTTCGGGAACGCCGTAGCCGCCGGTCGCCGACCTCGCCTCCCGCAGCCGGCGCAGGATGGCGTCGGAGTGCAGGTTGATCGCCGCGCCGGCGACGAACAATCCGAGGCCCAGGGCGACCCGCGGCGTGGCGAGCGGCAGCGCCTCCGGCTGCGGAGCGAGCTCCCCCAGCCACAGACCCTGCAGCGAACCGTTGACCAGATTGAAGAAGACCGCCGAAAGGACGATCGACAGCGGCATCGGCCGCGAGGCGCGTGGCAGACGCAGCGGAAAGATCAGCGTCCGATTCACGTAGTGGGCGAGGAACATCGCACCGAGGAGCATCGCGTAGGTGTCGAGCGGCCGCGAGCCGAACGCCAGGCCGAGTCCCGGGAGCAGCAACGCCGGTGCCTCCATCGCCATCCAGCCGAACCGCGCCGGCACGAGCGGCCCCCAGCCGGCGCGCAGGTGGCGCCCGTACGGCGCGGTGACGAAGAAGAGGGATACGAACACCACGACCGCGAGGCCGATCCAGGCCCAGGTGAAGACGGCGAAGGTTCCGGGATCGATTCTCGGCATCGTCACTCGCCTCTCGCCTCGTCAGCGGACGGACAGGTAGCCCTGCTCGCGCAGCCAGGCGACGCTGTCACGGATCGTCTCGACGAACGGGCGCGGCGCGTGGCCCAGCTCCCGTCGTGCCCTGGTGCCGTCGACCGGACGGCTCAGGCGGATCGCCCGCAGCGACTCCGCCGTGTACAGCGCCTCACGGCGCGAGAGCCTCGCCAGGCCGGCGACCAACGGCACGCCCAGACGCGCGGCCCAGAGCGGCGCGACGAAGCGCGGTGCCGGAACGCCGGTGGCGTGCTCCACTTCCCGGGCGAGGTCCGCGATCGGCAGCCAGTGACCGGAGATCATGTAGCGCTCTCCCGGCCGGCCGCGGTCCGCGGCAGCGAGCGCGGCGCTGGCGACGTCACGCACATCCACCCAGTCGAAGCCGCCGGCGACGAGCGCCGGCATCCGGCGACGCGCCAGCGCGACGATCAGCCTGCCGGTGTGCGACGGCTTGAAGTCGCACGGACCGACGATCGCCGTGGGATTGAGGATCACCGCCTCGAGCCCGCGCGCCGTGGCCGCCAGGACTTCGCGCTCGCCGTCCGCCTTGGAGCGGTCGTACGCCGGCGCCCCGGAAGAGGCGACGAGGGGCTCCGACTCGTCCATCGCCCGGAACGCACGCGGACTCTCGAGCGCGTGGATCGAGCTGAAGTGCACCAGCCGCCTCACCCCCGCGGTGAGGCAGGCCGCGGCAACGTGGCGCGTGCCCAGCACGTTCACCCGCTCGATCTCGCCATCGCGATCGCCGGAGATCGAAACCTGCGCCGCCGCGTGAAATACGACCTCGGCCCCGGCGACGAGGCGCGCGAGCGCCGGCGGTTCGAGCAGATCGCCCTCGACCCTCTCGACCGCCAACCCGCGCACCGCCCGATCGTCGGTGCGCAGCAACACCTGCACCGAGTCCCCCCGCGCGACGAGCGCCCGTACGAGGTTTCCCCCCACGTGTCCCGACGCCCCGGTAACCGCTACGCGCAAGCTCGCTCCCTCCGACTCACTGGCGCCATGTTCAGCCGGGCAGGAAACGTCTGCGCACTCAGGGCAACCGTCGGAACACCGCTGGTCCGCAGAGGTTCACGCGACGAGGCATCCCTTACGCCCGCTGCATCAGCGGCTGCGGCGGCTGGCTCGACCAGCACGAGCCCTCTCTACTTCTTCTTGTCCTTCTTCTTGCTGTCCTGCCCGCTCTTCTTCTGCTTGTCGTTCTTCGCTTTGTCCTTCTTGCCGCCCTTGTCGCCCATGTCGTTCTCCTTGGTGTCGTCAAGTCAGACGTTTCGAGTCTCGGGGCCCCGCAGCGCTCCGGCCTTCGAGGCAGTTGATCCTAGTGACTCTCGCTCAGAAATGAAAAAGCCGCGAGCCGTCGAGGAACGCGCCACCTCTCGTGTTCCATCTGCCAGTCATCGGAGATCCATCGGAATTCGGCTGGAACCTCTTCGGCCTGACGACTTTTCCGGTCCACGCCTCTCGCCGCACCCTCAGGCCCAGGTGAAGACTCCGCACTGAATTTCGTTCGCGGTCAGGAATTCCTTGAAGCTCGAAAAGGCTTCGTTCGAACTGAAGCTCCCGGCCAGGTGCTCGACGAGCTCCTGCTTCCGCCCCACCTCGATCCCGGAGAGGCGATAGAGCTTCTCGAGCGCTTCGCCCGCGACCGTGATGAAGTACTCGTAGTCGGAGTCGCCCCAGATCTCTCGAACAGTTTCGCCGATGTCGTAGCCCTCGAGCTTCAGCTTCTCGCCCTCGAAACCCAGACGGATGTCGATCCGGATCCGTTCGCTCCGATGGTAGAAGAGCTGCTTTGCGAACTGCAGGCTCGAATCGCCGGATCCGGACATTTCACGACTTCATCTTTCAGTTCGAGGTGTTGCCGGAGTTGCGCAGGGCGTCGAGGGCGGCGGCGACTCCCGCCTGCCAGGCGGGCGAGCACAGATGGCTCATCACCACCAGGCACAGCTCCAGTCGCACGGCTTCCGGGGACGACGCGACGCTGGAGAAGGTGGCACGCACCTGGTTTTCATCCAAGGGAGCATTCAACACCGGATCCTCGACTTCGACCCCAGCGTGCTCGACGCCCAACAGATCGTAGGTGCGAGACAACACCTCCGCGCGCGAGCTGAAGTGGACCTGCACCAAGAGGTCGAGGAACGGACGCGCTGCCAGCCTCACCAGACCCGTACGTATTGCCGCCGAAAGGCTCTCCTCCGAAGATCGGCGTAATGCAGCCGCCCGAAACCGAATTGCCTGCGCCAACTCCTCTTCCTCGGGTCGACCCACGGCGCCCTGCAAGACCGCGCGCGCTATGTCCCGGGCGAGCTCCTTCTGCTCCTGCGCCCCCAGACGCCGCCACTCGGCAATCAGGAAGTGATTCTGAGGCGTCTGCATCCGCGCGCTCCAGCCTCCGGCCCGAAACCCAGGCCGCGAAGTGAGAATCTGTTGGCGGACCGAAGCGCGAATCGCTTCGGCCCGGACGGGAGTCCCCGAAAAGGAAACCAGGAGACCATGGTGCCGGAGGCAGGGCTCGAACCTGCATGACCTTGCGGCCGGGGGATTTTAAGTCGATCCGGCGACTATCCGCCACAATCAGCCGCAATCACAGCTCAGCCTCGATCGCCCATGGGACAGGCGTTCGAGCTGATCCTCTTGATTGCCTCCGATTGTCGAGTGCAGGCGATTGTTAGACGCGATTGCACCCAATTTGCACCCGGCGCTCGCGAGGATCACGTCCGAAACCCCTGTGGAAACTCTCGCCCGAAAACGACGACACGAGATCTGGTCGCGTGTCGAAAGTGTCTGAGTGGTTCCAGCTAGGTTGGCGCTCGTTGGCTCGGAGCGATTTGGTCAATCTCTCCCCGCTGGCTGCGCATGGGGGGTCGGCTCCGACAATCCGGGGAGAAACCTGCGGTCGCAGGTCTACGGCTGAGAGGCCAAGCATGCCAGACAGCGACGCGCAACTTCCACTTCGGCGTCGCCACAGAGTGGCGCAGCGAGCCACCGATCCGCAAGAACCGGCGCGGGCTGCGAGAGGTCGAGCTACCCGACTAGGCACCGGACAATCCCAGAACAAAGATTGAAGCAACGATACTCACAAAAAAAGCGAGGATCACCCCAGTCCAGATGTTTCTTCGCTTCGAAACGAGCGCCTCATGCACCGCTTCCATATCGCCCCAGGCAAAGACTGCTTTCGGGTAACAGCGACTGAGGAGATACCAAACCAGTCCCAGCAGTATCAGGGCCGGCAAAAAGATCGCAAGAGCGCGTCTGGATGGAAGTTGGATACTCAGCGACGTTGATTCTGTGGAGAGAGACTGCTCTAGAGCCTGGCGCTCACGTTCAAATAAGAACGCGATGCGCTCGCTGTCAGTGGAAGCCGACCGCGCCTGCTCCAACAGCTTGAGCTTGGCGACCCCGGCGTTGTCCGCGACCTGGATCATGGTCAAGAAGACCGCGATTGCCATCAGCGGCGCCACCAAAAAGCTCATGCCATGTCCCCAGGCTATAGCCTTGAGTCGAGCTCCAAGCGCCCTTTCTTCAGTCCTCTCGATCTGTTCATCGAGAGACGCAAAGAGAGTGTCTGCAAGCTGAGGTGTTGCTGACCAGACTTCCAAGGTCAGTGACCTCAGCTTGGTCGAGTCGAAGTGAAGACGGGCCTCAAAGCTCCCTGCCTTCTCTGCATGGATCCGAAGACCCTGGATGGGGTTCCTCGCTGTGTTATCGAGAGCGAAGAGCTCCGTGCCTGAGTGACCTGTTCGCGACAGCCCTTGGGCAAAATGGACCACAATCGACTGCTCGTAGATCCTTGGCGCAGAAAACGAGTACTTGACCTTTCCCCCTGAGAGCAAAACCTCATCCCCCTCAGGTGTCTTAGACTCCGCGGCCCCATGCTCCTCGAGAATCTCGAGAATTCGAGAGAGCTTGCCCCGATTGAGGACATAGGAAAACTCATAGGACTTCTCTCGAGCGGCGCTCTGCACTCAGCACCTCTCCCGAGGTTCGGGCACGATCTGGCCGCGCTCCACGGTCAGAAGTGCTAGCGGCGGGTTGGATGGCAGGTAGTCCTCGAAGGCATCGTCCAGAGACGGGACCTTCTTGTTGAAGTCAAAGGCACGGGCGATTGCCTTCTCGCCGACCATCACGACGCATTTCACATCCCCCCAGGCGATATGCGTGGCGCGAAGCGCCAGCGCCTGAACGCTCGCATCCCTCTTGGCGCTGCTCTTGGCGCAGAAGCCTGCTTCGCCCAGAACCCGGCCAAGGTCTCTGCATGAACGAACGTCCTCCAGCGTCGCATCTTGGACACCGAGCGCCGACTTTTCGGGCATCGCACGGCTCGCTGAAGCGACTGCAAGTGGGATGATCATGCGCACCGCCCAAGGGGATATCGTCATCAACTTGGCCTCATCCTTCTGCCTCTGAGAAGCAATCTTGCAACGTTCGACGCTGCGAAATCATAGCCGAGAGATCGCAGGGAAAGTCCGGCTGGACAGGCCTCTACCCACGCCGAGACCACGGTCCCTGGCGAATGGCAAGGGAAGCCTCGAGGCAACAGTGAAGAGTGAAGCCCGGCTTGCTTGGCCGCGATACTGACGTGTAGCCGTGAGGGAGAATGCTCCAAGCTACTCTCGCTGACGGCCTGACGGCAAGCCCTGCTGACCGACGCGTTTGGCAATCTTCGGGCTCATACGCTTGATGAACCCCTCAGTCATTCCTGAGGGACCCAGACCCATCGATGCCGAGACCTTCTCGGACCAGAGCTTCTTGCCCTCTGGGGAGTAGCACTCAACTCGCATGTTCTCCATGCCCTTGAAATGAATGAATACGTAGAGCACGCTGGTGGCCCCGATCTTCCCAGCGTCAGCAAGGATGTTTGGAAGACTGTATTCCTCGACTCTAGTCATGCCAGGAGTGCCAGCGCGTCCGGTGAATGCGTTCCGAACCTTCACGCCCTTCGAGGCGAGCAGGTTCATGAACTCCAGAACCGCCTGGTCAGCGTATTCGGGGGCCTCCGGCGCAGATCCGGCTATCAGGACCGTGCCCTCCTCGAGTCGCTCTTCAGCGGCTGGGGCTGACTTGAGTGTCACAACCGTCTGCAGGGGAGATGGAGGGACAGTAGCCAGACGCCTCGCGAGAGGCAGCTTCGCCTCAGCCTCCGCCGCGTCCGCGGTGCCAGGGTACTTGGCAACGAGTTCTGACCAGTTGGCGATTGCCGCCTCATACTTGCCCTCCTCTATCGCGATCGAACCCAAGAGGTTGAGGGCTGCCGCCCTCTCTCCCTCAGGCGCGCTCGAGACCGCGATCGCCACTGCTTCCTTCTTTGCCTCTTCGTATAGCCCGTTCGTATAAAGAAGCCTAGCCTTCTCGAGCGTCTGCGCCAGAACCGCGACAGCAGAGACTGCGAAAAAGACTGCCATTGCAAGTAGACGACGGACCATGGGCTTAGTAATCTCCAAAGGCATATCGAGAGTGTACTAACTGCCGACGCTTCTGGCGCAGACCAGCGCTGCCGGAAGGCTGTTAACTACCGACCTGCGGGGCCTTTGGGAAGGGGCTCAGACTGGATCGAAATGACGGGCAGAGAGAGATTGCCACTACGTCGCCAGTTCTAGTCGTCTTAGACACGCCCACGCTCTGAGGGAAAATGCGGGAGGGATCACCGCATGCGTATTGCAACGCAGAACCTGAACTGGGGAGGCGAGCTAACGGCGCCCGGGGGCGATGGCCAGCCCCGCCTTGAACGATTGGTACCATGGCTCGCGAAGCTCGATGCCGATCTTCTCGTGCTGACTGAATCCAAGTCCGGCGCGCTTGGGGAGGAGCTGAGAACGCAACTGGCTCAAGCGGGCTTCCCTTACCTGCTGAGTCATCCACAGGCGCCCTTTATTCTGGGTACCGCCATCGCTTCGCGACGTCCGGTTAGAGCGGTCGAGCCTCCGATTCCGCCTACTTCCGACCCCTGGCGTTCGATGGGTGCAGAGGTAGGTGGCGTTAGTGTGTTCGGGTTCTACTTCCCCCTGAAGGAAGCCAAGGCGCTCTACTGGGACTGGCTGCTCCTCAATGCGAATGAGCTCCTGAATCGCGACGTAATCCTGGCAGGCGATTTCAATACCGGAAAGCGACTCATCGACGAGGCGGGCGAGAGCTTGGATTGTCAGGACAAGCATGCAGCACTGGAGGAACTTGGCTTCGTGGACACCTGGCGTGCCGCCTATCCGATGGGACGCGACTACACTTGGTATAGCAGTTTCGGAAATGGATTTCGCCTCGACTACATCTGGGCGTCCCCATCGCTAGCGCCCCGTATCCAACGCGTCTGGCACGACCACGAGGCGCGCCTGACCCTCGCTTCCGACCATTCCGCTGTCGTCGCTGATTTTTTCGTTCCAGAGGCGCTTCCAAGTCCTTAGGCGCTCCCCCCCAAACGATGCCCGGCGCACTGAAGAACATCTACATGCGGAGCCTCACCACCTGCGCAGCACCTTGTGCCAAGGCCATCGGCCAGCCTAGGTTTCCGACTCCCTCGCGGATGAGCTGGTCCAATATGCCACTGCAGCTGTTCTTGTGAAGCAGTCGCATTTGGCAGAGGCATGAACTCAACGCTATCGATGACTATTGGGAGACAGGCGTGAATCGAACTCTAGGCCTCGGTTTGGTACTCATGGGTTGTGTAGCAGTGGCTTCCGGCGAGGAGACCGGGAGGACGCCCGGAAGGCAGACACTCCGCGACGTCAGACAGCTCGGCACTGCCCTTCTCCTCTGGCAGACGGCCCGCATGGAGGCCTGGAGTCTGGAAGAGCGTGCCGCGATGGCAGAGAAAGAAGAGGTTCGAGAGCTCGCCGCCAAGAAGGCCGCGATCGCCAGGGGCGACTACGTCGACCCCGACACGCTGACCCCCTCGCAGTTGCTGGAGCACTTGCGGCCTTTGCCGGGTGACCTGGGGGAGACCCAGCGCCTGGAGCCAGCCCAGGTGAGGGCGCTCCTGCAGCCACCCGGGGCTAAACCCTTTCTAGGTTCGATTCCCGAAATGGACGGTTGGGGAAGACCGCTTGAGGTGAGAATAGACATGGACAACCTCCTCAACCGCACCGTCATCGTTGTTCGCAGTGCTGGCGCAAACGGACAGTTTCACGAACCGCCCTACGCTCCCGGCGCCTTCGATTCCGGGGCAAAACTCGACGACATCGTCTGGATCGATGGATGGTTCTACCGTTGGCCGCTCGGTGAGGCTGGCCCCCTCACGGTCAACCGCATGGGCACTCTGAATGGGTTCCTGGAGGATGACGGACTCTAGCTTGACCATGGCGCCGCCCGCTAGGTTCTCCCTGCTCTACACTGTCTCAGTGCAACGAGGAGAACTCACGGATCGGAGGGAAGTACCCATGGCACCGGATGAGAGAAAAGAGGAGGCACCGACCCGGATCCTCTGCGGCAAGAACGACAAGAACGGAATGCCGTCCGCCGACGACCTGATCGAGTTCTACGAACGCCTTACCGGCAGGAAGGCTACTGCGGAAGAGATCGCCAGGGTGAGAGAGACTTACAAGTACTGATGGCCATCAACATCTCCGTCCGGCGAGAGCGCCTCTGGCAACCTTGATTCTGGGGTATCGAGGACGCGCCCAGAATCTTTGACGTGAGGCCCGCGGGGGTTTGGGCCGCTAGATTCCGGCTCGATCTGGCGGGAACCTCGAGAACACCCTAGCCGAAAGAGATGAGTATCAGAGCCACACCCAGTTGCCCCACAGCTACGGCGAGGGGCGGGGAGGGGAACGACCTCAATGACCAATTCAGCGCTGCCTGACCGCCTGCGAGTCTTACTGGAGAAGAATCATCAGTTCCTCTCAGCGGACTACGAAGTCGTCGTCACTTGGACCGACGACGGCACTCTCCACGCTGCAAGGTGCGACTACAGTGACTCTAGCGACGAGGGCTTCGGCATGGACATCCCCGACCACCTTGCCTTGCTGCAGTGGCTCGTCGCCGACCGATTTGGGCGCACTTGGGACGGATTTCTCGAGTACTGCGCTCAGCGCGGCATCGAGCTCGCGGCCACGCCCGAACGCAAAGCGCCGACGGATCATCCAAGCGGAATCGTGATCGGAAAGGACCTAGCCGGGGTATTCGCGTTCCTCGACGATTTCGGGGCGAGTGGTGCTCCTCAGGGGGTGACTGACTGGAGGGAGCTGACACTGCTGCTCATCCGTGATCGCTGCCAGGGTTCAGGTGCTTGGACACGCTTGCAGGATCTGCTTCAGAGCGCCGGACTCGTCGGCGTGGCTCGGTCGCGCGGGTACGTCTGACGCGTGGGGTGCCCCCTAACTGCGTTTCCGGTACTCGGGCACCGACTACTGGCGCCGCCTCACCTTCCAACTACCGCGGCCACAGTTCGAACAACGCCGAGGACTGTTGCTCGGACAGCTCGACAGTGCTCATGAAAGTGATCTTGCGGGTTATTCCGGCTCGCTTCCGGAGCCTTGAGAACTCGCCCCAGGAGAGCGCAGAACGCCCCGTGTCGGCGCGCCAAATGCAATGGTAGGTCTTCCACTTGGCGCCACGTTCCTGGAAAATCCGGGCGATCCTGCCGTGGCCATAGACCCGGATTCCTCTGGTAGTCGTCATTCCCCGCTTGGGCCGTAGACACTCAATCACAATGTCTCCGACGCGCGCCTCGGCTGGAAGTCGACCGTTTCTACCGGTCCAAAACCAGTCGACGAAGCCGGCCCTTGAACTGAGCTTGCTTTCGACTTCTTCGGTGATCTTGTCAACTAGCTCTTCATCCCCAGGGTACGGGGCGTTTTCCAAGAGACTTACCAGCCAGAACCTCTGCTTCTCGGACGGGCGATTCTTCCGTCTCGCAGGGACGCGAGCGCTTACCCTGGGCGACTTCTTGACGGGAATCCTGAGGATGCGCTCGATAAACGCCTCGTCGACAGGCGTACCGGCGCTCTCCAAGTACGTCAGCAACTTCTCGGCTTGACCAACGAGCTCGGGTCGGTCGGACAGCACCGCCGCTTCGAAGTAGACCGCTTCTGAGTTTGCCGAAGCGTTGGCTGAGCCAATCACCGCCCAATCGTCGATGACGAGGATCTTCGCGTGCAGGTCCGGAAGGCAAGAGATCTCGACTCCGTCGTCGAAGTACCTCTTCAACACTTTCGCGCTTGTCCGACCAGCGGCAATGGAAGCGTTGGAAGCATCTACAACCAACCGATCCCCACCCTTCAGCCTGAGCAGACCTGGATCTGTGACATACGCGATGGCAGCGCTCCGCTGCCCGGCCAGTCTGGCCTTCTTCCCTACTACCTTCCAGAGTCCAGACGAAAGAACCTTCAGCATAAGATCAGCCCTCCTTGCCGCTCCGCTTCACATGCGCTGCCTATTCAGGCCCTTCTCGTTCGGTCTTGCTGCGCACCTGCCTGGAGCCCAGCTCCCCTGAGCATCCCAGGCTCTTCAGGCAAGACGCTTCCACCAACCGCGAATCGGCTCGCGCATCCCTCGAGCTCCAAGCAGTCGCCTCGCCGAAGGGCTCACCGCGATCAGGCGCGACGGGTAGCTCTCCGGCATCGCGAGAATCTTGTGGAACGCCTCTTTGCACACGTCGTAGGGAATGATCTTCTCGTGGACCCCGCCGTTGCGGAACTTCCTGGCAATCTCCCCGCAGATTTCCTGCAAGTCCGATGAGAGCAGGAACTCATGATTGTCCAAGGAGTTCACCGCCTCGCGGAAGCGCATCAACGCCTCCGTTCCACAAGGACCTGAAACCCCCTTCAGAACATAGGACATAGGGCCCAGTTCGAGTTTCCCCTTCTTCGAGAGCCATCTGAGTCGCCTAGTTTCAGTCTCGTCGCCACGACCTGTGGCCAACTCGAGGTCCCGTTTCAGACTCTCTTTGGCCATCTGGCTCCTGACTAGTTCGCGAGCGGGGTTGAATACAAGTCCGGTCAGCTCGCACTCGAATGACTTATAGAGCTTCATGCTGATCCCGGAAATTTCACAAACTAGCCGCGCTGAGAGGCCGGTGAATTCCTTCGTGGCGATTTCCAGGGAACAGCGCCGATTGTGAGAAGCATTGAAATACCCCTCACCGAGGTAGATCTTGATCTGGTTCTGGATCCTCTCGTCCGACTCAATCGCCGAAGTCCACGCGCTTTCCCCGCCCAGGAAAAGCGCTATGAATGAAATGGCCGACCGCTGCGACACCTCGAGAAGTCGATTGAGGCGTCTCAGAGCAGCCACGGATGCCACTGCTATTTCTTGCTAGTTTCACCAGATCTTGGAAGATCGCCTTCGCGCTCGCCGTTCTCGACACCGCCGCCTTTCCGACGCAGGTCCCTCAAATAGTGCTGCGCATGGGCGTCCCCTTGCGCTGCAGCGAGCGCTAACCATCGGGCGGCCTCAGGGGCATCCTCTGCCACACCGATCCCTTCCATATGCATCAACCCCACCATGCATTGAGCTTCCATCTCACCAGCTTCCGCTGCTGCCCGAAACCACTTGAGGGACTCTGCAGCATTCCTCGCGACGCCCTCTCCCTGGAAAAGCTTTGCTCCCAGTTCGTACTGAGCTTCGACATGCCCCTGCTCAGCTGCGAGCCGCAGCCACCGCACAGACTCCTCATTGTCCAACTTGACACCCTCGCCTCTACTCAGAGCCTTGCCCAGGTTATATTGGGCGGAGGCGAATCCCTGCTCAGCCGAGAGACGCCACCAGAAGACAGCCTCTCGCGCGTCCGCTACCGTGCCGTCGCCGCGCAGGTGCATTCCGCCCAAGTTGAA
The DNA here is from genome assembly GCA_964595975.1 of uncultured Thermoanaerobaculia bacterium. Taxonomy (GTDB): domain Bacteria; phylum Acidobacteriota; class Thermoanaerobaculia; order Multivoradales; family JAGPDF01; genus JAGPDF01. The sequence continues at coordinate 81,177 of CAZQTL010000002.1, forward strand.
CTGCGCTTTGGGCAGGCCCCGTTCGGCAGCGAGTCGGTACCAAAAAACGGCCTGGCTGTCGTCCTTCGCGACGCCCTGCCCCCTCGAGTACATGATTCCGAGGTTGAATTGCGCTTCTGGCAGGCCCTGTTCGGCTGCGAGTCGGTACCAGAGGAAGGCTTGGCTATCGTCCCTTGCGACGCCCTCCCCCCTTGAATACTTGCATCCAAGCTCAAACTGCTCATCGGGGCTCATCGCGCTAGCATCGACGGGTCTCACGCCGCCCGGAACTGCGCGCCTCAAGGTGCTGATGATCGACTCCACGACCTGCTGCGGAAGACCCGAGCTGTAGAGGCGGGACCCAACCACATCTGGAAGCGACTCTGGAAACGCGTCCACCTTCGCTGTCGATCCACATGCTCCAAGCTTCACAAAGGTCCGTTCCAGCGGAGTTAGCCTCGACCAACTCTTCAAGGAGAATCCACTTGGTCCTACACGAGAACGGCGAGAGCTGTAGATTGAGAAATGGAGTACTCGTTTCTGCTGTCCGCCGATCGGCAGAATCTCGTAGACATCGACAGGCAGCCCAGGCATCGACTGGGTATCAACCGCACCAAGCCGGTGATAGAGAACTTTCCCGCCAGAAGGTGCGACCAACCTCTCAAGGTAGATGACCTCACCCCGCGGTCCGTTCGCTCGAATTGGATTCGTAGCATCGAAACCAAAACGCCCGTGTGCTCCTGGAACCTCATCGGTGTCCGATGCGAGTAACCTGTCGAGTGCCCCCGCCGTGTCGACTGATAACTGGCTTCGCCACAAGGGGATAAGTCCTGCTACCTCAGCCAGCTGCTCCGAGTCTGGTTCGTCGTCCGATTGACCCCTGAATCGCAACCAGTCGAGAATCTTCATCGCTCCCCCATCGATTCGTCGGTCAGCGCTGCACCATCACCAAGGAAACTTGCACTTGCATGCGTTCCGTTCGTGCTCGTAGTTAGCAACGCTGCTGCGGTCAGCAGTCCAGCTCTCGCCCCTGCCGCACCCAGCTCTTCCTGGAACCGCGTGCACTCCGGCGCTATATAACCCGGAAGTTTGAAGCCAGATCCTTCCAGCGACCCGCCGCCAAGTCGATGCAAATGCCCCCGAGCGCCTTCACGGTAAGTGGATCGCGATGCCGTTCTCCGCCGAACTCAAAGGTCCTTTCGAGTTGGCAAACATCGAACAAGACTTCGCCAAGACCATCGACGAGACTAGTGTTACGTCTGATGGCTTCATTCCAAACCCTATCGACGGCATCGAAATACTCGGTGCTGTGCAAGTCAATTCCAGAGTGCTTCTCAAGTGCCTGCAAAAGCGCCAAGGTGCGACTCCTTAGTCTCGCTGCCTGATCAGCGGGAAACAAGTTGGGAATTGCCCTAGATTCGGCGACGAGCACTGTTATCCCAAAGAACATTGAGATGCCCTGTTTTCTGAAGGACTCGGGGTAACCCGGAAAAATCTTCGCTGGGTTCTCGCCCCCATAAGCTCTAAGAAGTGCAGCCCAGTTCTTCGCCGTGTGTTCCAAAGTAGAAGTGAGCACCCTTCCTACGGCATCAGCTTCGGAAATCTTGCTCTTGCCAAATAGCCCCACTAGGTCTCCCTTCAAAGTCCAACGGTCGAGAAACTCACCTCCCGCCTCCCAGGACGCCTTCGCCCAAGCGGCTTTCCGGAGGTCGGAGATCAATGCCCAAGGAACTTCCAATATGCGCGCTTCAGTTCGGTCAACCTTGATCCGGCCTGCGTGTGGCGTAGCAACGGACTAGTTCCCAGGAGCGCCAAGCCCAGGATGGGCTTCTCTTCGATCAAGATCACTGCAACCCCCACCCCGGCTCGGTCCCGCCTGGGCTTACGTTCCCGCAGAAAGCTCGGTCTTCAATTCCTCAGGCGACACAAGCACTTGGCCCGGCCCAAGCAGCGGAACGCAGAGCCGGCGCTGATCAGCGTCTCGCGAGGCAAACTCCGAAGCGAATGGCAGGTAGTGTAGGTAGTGCGCATCCACGAAATTGGTGTCCCGCGTCCCAATTAGCCCCGTAGCAACCGCCAGGACCAGCGCGAGCGAAACTCGCAGGCAATGCATCGAGTATGGCGCCATGCTGCGCAGGACTTTGGATGGGTCGAGAGTCCAGATTTCGGTCACTTCCTGGTGAGACGACTTGTACTTCGGCAGGAGAGTCAGAAGCATCTCTAGGTGCGCCGCTTGCTTGGAAGCGTCTGCGAGCAAAGCGTCAACCAACTCCAAGCTCTCCTCCAGGGACTTTGGGTAACGACTTCGAGGTATTGCCTTGCGAAAATCGCGTTCCAGTGAACCTATGTCGAACTGTCTCATTGCCTCAGTCCAGGTTCGCGCCAGCTCGGCATCCTCTTCACTAGGCTTGCCAGCAGCGCACCTAGCCAGAATCTCATCACTATAGGTTTCGCGCGCAACGACTCCTATCTCGCCGCCTCGCCCGACTACTTCGTCCCCGACGAGCAGGGGCCTTCGAGTCATTGGGACCCTTTTTCCATAGAGCTCCGCGACACAGAGGCCGTCGTACTCAGCGTTCACGACGGCGCCAGCGAACCGCAGTTTCTTCGCAAGCTGCTTGGACCGCTCATCACCGTAGCGAATGTCAGCGACGAGTTCCAGCACCAGCGCCTCCGTTGCCAGGACTTGCGCCCTCTTCCCGAGGCGCGTCATCTCGTCCAGGCTCAGCGCCTGAAGTGCCGACTTGTCGAAAAGTATGGTCCGCATCGTTACGTTCTCCCAGCGCAAGAGACTCTCCGATCCTCGAAGTGCCCCTGTGTCTACTTGATCAAGCTAGGGGCAGTGGCTTCAGGAGGCCCTGCTCGATCAAGACGCGAAAGTGACTCACCACACTCGCGGCCAGGGCGCGGTCGCGAACGAGCAGCCCCATTTCAATGTTGCGGTCGAAGGCTGCTGCGGTCAGATTCGCCGAGGTCATGAAAACCGCCTCGTCGTCGCCGACGACAACCTTGGCGTGGAGGACTCCTGTCGGGCCGTCGAGCTCGAGGGCTCTTGGGTCGAAGAAGATTTTCGGCCGGGAGGTTCCTGGCCAGTCGGTACCCCAGAAGCGGTCGGCGAACCTGCGGACGAGCGCGTCGGGGGCGGTGGTGTCGCCCTTCTTGCGCTGGATGTTCAGCAGGAGGGTCACCTGCAGCTCCGCGCGCTGGTCCATTCGCTTCGCCAGGATCTCGAACGCCTTGGGGCCGTCGAAGAACGCGTAGGTGCTCAGCCACAGCGAGTGCTCGGCCTCACCCAGCAGATCCTCAT
>CAZQTL010000003.1:0-51998 GCA_964595975.1 uncultured Thermoanaerobaculia bacterium
GGCCGCGGCGACAGGAGCTGCCGCAGGCGCGGCGGCGGGCGAAGCGGCGGCAGCCGGAGCGGCAGCGACGGCGGAGCCGGCCTCGCCGATCATCGCCACGACCTGGTTCACCGGTACCGTCTCCCCCTCCTGGTTCCGGATCTCGAGCAGCACGCCGGCCGCCGGGCTCGGAATCTCGGCGTCGACCTTGTCGGTCGAGATCTCGAACAGCGGCTGGTCGCGCTCGACCTTCTCACCGACCTTCACCAGCCAGCGGGTGATCGTCCCCTCGGCGATCGACTCGCCCATCTGCGGCATCACGACTTCGGTTGCCATTGCTCTCTCCGTTGAAGCGATCCGTCGATCCCGTCAGGCGCGAAGCAGTTCGCGGACGCGGGCGATGAGTTTATCGGCATTCGGCAGGTACTCGTCTTCGAGCGGCGGCGAGTAGGGCACCGGGGTGTCGAGGCAGCAGACGCGGGCCACCGGGGCGTCGAGATGCCAGAAGGCCTTCTCCGCCACCCGCGCCGCAATCTCGCCGGCGAAGGAGCCGGTCTGCGGCTCCTCGGTCAGCACGACGACCCGGCCGGTCTTCTGCGCGGTGGCGAGCACCGCCTCTTCGTCGAGCGGCTTGAGCGTCCGGAGATCGAGGACTTCGATCTCGATGCCCTCCGTCGCCAGGCGTTCGGCAGCCTCGAGCGCGACGTGCAGCATCGCCGCGTAGGTGATGATCGAGAGATCCCGGCCGGGTCGGGCGAGACGCGCCTTGCCGAGCGGAATCGGCGCGGCGTCAGGCCGGATCGTCCCCTTGATCCGGCGATAGAGGTACTTGTGCTCGAAGAACAACACCGGATTGTCGTCGCGGATCGCCGAACGGATCAGGCCGTAGGCGTCCTCGACCGTGCCGGGATAGACGATCTTCAGCCCGGGAGCGCGGTTGAAGTAGGCCTCGGGATTCGCCGAGTGGAATGCCGAGCCGGAGACCCGGCCGCCCGAAGGGCCGCGCATCACCATCGGCACCTTCTGGCCCCAGCGGTAGTGATTGGTGCCGGCGAAGTTGACGATCATGTCGAAGGCGTTGGCGATGAAGTCGATGAACTGGAACTCGACCACAGGCCGCATCCCCATCATCGCCGAGCCGATCGCGGCGCCGACGAAGCCCGACTCGGCGATCGGCGTGTCGATGACGCGCTCCGGCCCGAACTCGTCGAGCAGACCCGCCGTCAGCTTGAAGGCGCCGCCATAGACGCCGATGTCCTCGCCGATCAGAAACACCGTCGGATCGGCCTTCATCTCGTCCCACAGGCCCTGACGGATGGCGTCGAGAAAGGTGACTTCCTTCGCTTCGCCGCTCACGCCCGGCCTCCTTCGGCGTAAACGCCCTCGTGCGCGCGCTCCGGCGGAGGCATCGGCGAGGCGAGGGCGAAATCGACCTCGGCGTCGAGCTCGGACTGGATGCGGCCGACGATCGCCCCGAGCTCCTCCGCCGTCGCGAGTCCGTTGCCGAGCAGGTGTCGCTCGAAGCGGTCGATCGGGTCCTTGGCCTGCCACTTGTCGAAGAGCTCCTTCGGCACGTAGGAGGCGTCGTCGTGTTCCGCGTGGCCCTTCATGCGGAAGGTCTTGACCTCGAGGAGCTGCGGGCCGGAGCCGGCGCGCGCCGCTTCGATCATCGCCCGCGACGCCTCGTAGACCGCCAGCACGTCGTTGCCGTCGACGATGCGCGCCGGCACGCCGTAGGCGGCGGCGCGCTGCGCCAGGTCCTTGATCTTCATCTGGCGGGCCGTCGGCGTCGAGTAGGCGTAGCCGTTGTGCTCGGCGACGACGACCAGCGGGACGCCCAGGACCGCGGCGACGTTCATCCCCTCGTGGAAGTCGCCGGTCGAGGTGCCGCCGTCGCCGATGTAGGTCATCGCGACGTAGCTCTTCTTCTGCAGCTTCGCCGCGAGACCCACTCCCGCCATCACCGGCACCAGCGCGCCGAGCATCGAGATCGGCGAGATCAGGCCGCGCTTCAGATCGCCGAAATGCAGGTTGCAGTCCTTGCCGCCGGTCGGGCTGCCGCCGCGCGCCATGTACTGGGTGAAGACCTCGCGCGGCGAGACGCCGCGGACCAGCATGGCGCCCAGATTCCGGATCAGCGGCGCAACGACGTCGTCGGGCCCGAGCGCGTAGGCGGTGCCGATCGAGATCGCCTCCTGGCCGCGGCTGCCATAGAGACCGCCGACGACCTTGCCCTGGCGATAGAGATTGATCAGCCGATCCTCGACCAGCCGGTTGAGCTTGAGCAGGCGGTAGAGCTCGAGCTGACGCTCGCGCGGAAGCGCACTCTTCGCCAGCCGGTCCTGCGGCTCGGGCGAAGCCGGATGCAGCGGCCCCAGACTCACGAGTGAATCGCCGGTCCGAGCGTGGCGTGGGCGGCTTCCATCACCGCTTCGGACAGCGTCGGGTGGGCATGGATGGTGTGCATCAGCTCCTCGGTGGTCATCTCGGCCTGCAGGGCGACGCACGCTTCGGCGATGAGATCGGTCGCATGCGGGCCGATGATGTGGACCCCCAGGATCTCGTCGTACTTCTTGTCGCGCACGATCTTGACGAAGCCCTGCGCCTTGCCGAGGATGCGCGCCTTGCCGCTCGCCATGAAGCTGAACTTGCCGACCCCGACGTCGTAGCCGCGCTCCTTCGCCTTGGCCTCGGTCAGGCCGACGCTGCCGACTTCGGGCTCACAGTAGGTGCACGAAGGAGTCCGGTCGTAGTTCAGCGGATGCACCGGCATCCCCTTCATGTGCTCGACGGAGAGGATCCCCTCGGCCGAGGCGATGTGCGCCAGCCACGGCGTCGGTACCACGTCACCGAGCGCGTAGATGTTCGGCACCGAAGTCTGCATGACGCCGTTCACCTGCAGGTAGCCCTTTTCGGTGGTGAGCCCGACCTTGTCGAGGCCGATGTCCTCGGTCACCGGCGCGCGGCCGACGGCGACGAGCAGGATCTCGGCGTCGATCTCCGACTCCTTCTCACCCTGCTTCAAGGTCACCTTGACGCCGCCCTCATGCGGCTCCGCCTGGGTCAGCTGCGTGGCCGTCATCACCTTCATGCCGCGCTTCTTCAGCTGGCGCTCGAGCTCCTTCGAGACCTCCTCGTCCTCGATCGGCAGGATGCGCGGCAGCATCTCGACGAGAGTGACTTCCGCCCCGAACGAACGGAAGACCGAGGCGAACTCGGTGCCGACCGCGCCGGCGCCGAGGACGACGATCGACTTCGGGATGCGCTCCATCTCGAGGATGTGATCCGAGTTGAGGATCGTCGTGCCGTTCGCCGGCGCCACCCGGATGTCGCGCGGCACCGAGCCGGTCGCGATCATCACGTAGCGGGTGGTCAGGGTCCGGCGGCTGCCGTCCGCCGCCGTCACTTCGACCGAGTGCGGGCCGTTCAGGCGCCCGTAGCCGCGCACCCCTTCGACCTTGTACTTCTTGAACAGCGACTCGATGCCCGAGGCGCTCTTGTCGACGATGCCGCGCTTGTAGGCGTGCACCTTCTCGATCTCGATCGCCGGCTCGCCGACCGCGATGCCGAAGTCGCCAGCGTGGCGGATCTGGTCCACGAGCTCGGCCGAGTGCAGCAGCGCCTTGGTCGGGATGCAGCCGCGGTGCGTGCAGGTGCCGCCGAACTTCGGGTCCTTCTCGACGCAGGCGACCTTCATCCCGAGCTGGCCGGCGCGGATCGCCGCGACGTAGCCGCCGGGACCGCTGCCGACAATGACCAGGTCGTAGTCGAACTCCCCCTGCGGCGCTGCGGGCGCCGGCGCACTTGCCGGGGCAGCAGCGGCCGAGACCGGAGCGGCAACCGGAGCGGCAGGCGATGGCGTCGCCGGAGCCGCCGGAGCCGGCATGGGTGCGGGGGGCGCTGCGACGGCCGGGGCCGGGGCGGGTGCAGCAGCCGGAGCGGCGCCGGCCGACTCTCCCGCCGCGCCGATCAGTCCGACGACCTTGTTGACCGGCACCGTCTCGCCGGCGGCGTTGTGGATCGCCAGCAGCACCCCGGCGGCGGGCGACGGAATCTCCGCGTCCACCTTGTCGGTCGAGATCTCGAACAGCGGCTGGTCGCGCTCCACCTTCTCGCCGACCTTCACCAGCCACTTGGTGATCGTCCCCTCGGCGATCGACTCGCCCATCTGCGGCATCACGACTTCGGTGGCCATTGCGACTCCCGTTTGCGCCCGGAGGGCGAGGATTCTGTCTTCGACTGCCGGCTTCGGTGGCTCGCGTCCGCTCGACGCACACCCTCGAGCTGCCAGCGGCCTTGTCGTTTAAGGGGGGCCGTGCTCCCCGCCGCGCTCTCGCGAGGGCCCAACCGCCCGCAGACTTTACCGGAAGAGGCCTCCCCGCTTCCACGCACCTGCCCCGGCGCGGCGGAAACGGACTCGAACAGAGTTCACAGCGGAGCTACCGCGAACCGCCCCGGCCTCTCCTCGACGATCCGCCCGAGCGGCCGGTCGGCATCGTGCTCGAAGACGCACAGCCAGTTCTCCGCCGCCAGCCGCGGCAGCCATCGCCGTTTCGACTCCAGCGTCTCGAGGGGATAGAGGTCGTAGCTCATGGTCCAGGGGATCGGCACGTGGGCGGAGGTCGGAACGAGGTCGGCGAGAAAGATCGCCCGGGCGTCGCCGTCCATGACGGTGACGACGCACATGTCGGCGTTGTGCCCCGGCGCCTTCTCCGCCCGGATCCCCGGCAGGACCTCGCAGCCGTCTTCGAACAGCTCGACGAGGCCGGCGGCGATGAGCGGCTCCCAGTTCCAGGGGAAGTAGCTCGCCCCGTCGCGTTCGTTCGGGTGGCGAGCGTGCTCGACCTCGCCGCGACTCAAGTAGTAGCGGGCGTTCGGAAAGGTCGCGACCGGCTTGCCCGACGGATCCAGCCGCGTGTTCCAGCCGCAGTGGTCGAAGTGCAGGTGGGTGAGGACGACGTGGGTGACCTGCTCCGCCGCGAAGCCGGCGGCGCGGATCGCCTCCGGCAGCCGCCTGGCGCCCGCCTCGTAAGCGAAGATGCCCTGGTACTTCTCGTCCTGCTTGTCGCCGAGCCCGGTATCGACCAGCACCAGGTCGCGTCCGGCCTCGATGAGCAGGCAGTTGGTCCCCATGTCGATGCGGTTCTCGGCGTCGGCGGCCTTCGCCTTCTGCCACATCTTCTTCGGAATGACGCCGAACATCGCGCCGCCATCCAGCTTGAACCTGCCGTCCGACACGACGTGCAGACGGAACCTCCCCAGGTCGATCGCGCTCATTCGCTGGAGCTTATCCAATCGCCCCTTTGCTAAGGTCGCTGCATGAGTCGCGATCTGGCCCTGGTCCTGACCGGCGGCGGCGCGCGCGCCGCCTATCAGGTCGGCGTCCTGCGATTCCTCGCCGAGCGCCGCCCGGATCTCCGGGTGCCGATCCTCACCGGTGTTTCGGCCGGTTCGATCAACGCCGCTTTCCTGGCCTCGCACAAGGGGAGCTTCTCCGCCGCGGCGCAACGCCTCGCCGAGCTCTGGCTCGACATGGAGCTCGACAACCTGCTGCGCACGGGTGCGCTGGCGCTGGCCGGAAAGGTCGGTCGCTGGGGCCTCCGCCTGTCGTCCGGCGGCGCCCGCTTCGCCCCCAGGGAGGAGGGGCTCGTCGACACCCAGCCGCTGCGGCGGTTCCTCGAGCTCCACCTCGGACGCGTCGACGGCGCGCTCGAAGGACTCGAAGCCAACCTGCGCGCCGGACGCCTCACCTCGTTCGCCCTGACGGCCATCGACTGGAGCACGGGCGAGACCGTCGACTGGGTCGCCGGCAGGCATCAGACGGCGCTCAAGGCGCCTTACCGGCGCACCGAAGGCGGCCCGATCACGGTCGAGCACGTCATGGCCTCCGCCTCGCTGCCGATCCTGTTTCCGGCGATCCGCCTGCACGGCTCCTGGTACGGCGACGGCGGCATCCGCGAGTCCGACCCGCTCTGGCCGGCGCAGGCCCTGGGCGCCGGGCGGATTCTCGCCGTCTCGACCCGACCGGCGCCCACCGCCGCCGGCGCGCCGATCTTCGGCCGCAAGCGTTACCCGCCGCTGGCGCAGATCCTCGGCGTGCTGTCGAACGCCATCTTCCTCGACGTCCTCGACGACGACTTCGCCCGTCTCGAGCTGCGCCGCCGCCTGCTGGAGAAGATTCCTCCGGCCGAACGCGAAGGGAATCACCCGGTGCGCGGCATGCTGCTGCGGCCGACCGCCGATCTGGGAGCGCTCGCCTCCCGCTACCAGCACGAGCTGCCGCGCGCCTTCCGCTTCCTGGTCGGCGGGCTCGGTACCCGCGAGGGCGAAGGCGGCGACTTCCTGTCGCTGGTGATGTTCGTACCCGAGTACCTCGAGCGCCTGATCGAGCTCGGCGAGAAAGACGCCGCCGCGCGCGGTGACGAGCTGCTCGACTTCGTCGACGGCTAGGGGGCTGTCAGGCGACGGCTTCGCCCGCCGCCCGGCGGACGACGAAAACCGACGCCGGCGGCAGGTTGATCCAGGTCATGCTCTCGCGGTGGGATTCGAGGCCCATCTCCGCCAGGAGGCCGCGGGCCGCGGGAAAGAACAGCGAGTAGGTGAACTGCACGATGTGGCCGCCGGGCCTGAGCAACGCGAGCATCGCCTCGAGCAGCAGCTGCTGCTCCTCGCGCGGACGGGTGAGCATGCCGAGGCCGGAGACCACCACGTCAGCAGTGCCGGCCGGCACGCGGGAGCCGGCGAGCAGCTCGGCCGCGTGGGTGGCATCCCCCTCGATCACCTGAACGGCGGGAAAACGCCGGCGAAGGAGCTCGCAGAACGCCGGCACGGCCTCGATGACGACCAGCCTGGGAATGCCCTTCGCGACCAGGGCGGCGGTGAGCGCCCCGGTCCCGCCGCCGAGCTCGACGACCGACTGCGCGTTGCCGACGGCGGCGGCCACCGCCTCTGCCAGGCGCTTGCTGCTCGGACTCACCGCCGCGACCGACATCGGCTTCTTCAGCCACTCGCGATAGAAGTGCGCCGTCGCCTCCTTCTGCTGCCGATCGCGCACCTTCTGCGGATCGGGAGGAGGAGCGCTCGGAGGGGGCATGAGCAGGATTGTACGGGATCCCGCCCCCCCGTGATCCCGGGCCGGCTCAGCCGCAGGCCGGGCAGGGCGAACAGCCGGCGTCGAAGATGATTCGCCAGCTGCCGTCGGTCTGGCGCTGCCAGATCGAGTTGTAGAGGCCCTTCACCTCGACCTCCTTGCCTTCCTTGTCCTTGGTGCGGATCACCCACGGCCCGCGCGACAGGCCGAGATTGCCGTCGGCCGAGAGCTCGACGACCTCGGGGTGCCACTCGAAGTAGGGCCGCTCCGGGCCGAAGAAGTCCTTCCAGCCGGCGACGACGGCCGCCTTGCCGCGCGTCACGTTCTTGCCGCTGACGAAGACCGTCCCCTCGTCGAGGAGGGCGGCGAAGGCTTCGGGCTTGTCGTCCATCACCGCCTTGGCGAAAGCGATCTCCACCGCCCGCACCTGCTCGATGCGCGCCGCGCGCTCGGCGGCGGCATCGGCCGCCGGCGCTGACGAAGCCCCTGCCACCGTCGCCAAGAGACCCAGAACCGAAGCCAGATTCCGTCGTCGCATCGCCAATCTCCCTGGAAGCGGAGGGTCCGGTGGATCCATACCCCTGCTGTTCTACGTGACAGCCCCGCCCGGAGTTTGCCGCTCCTGGCGCGGCGTCGCACCGCTCAGGGTCAGGCGACGGTGACTTCCGGGCAGAGATAGACGTCCTGGATGGCGTTCAAGAGCGCGACGCCCTCCTTGCGTGGCCGCTGGAAAGCCTTGCGGCCGGAGATGAGGCCCATGCCGCCGCCGCGCTTGTTGACGACCGCGGTGCGCACCGCCTCCGCGAGGTCGCTCTCGCCGGCCGAGGCGCCGCCGGAGTTGATCAGGCCGATCTTCCCCATGTAGCAGTTCGCCACCTGCCAGCGCACGTAGTCGACCGGATGATCGCTCACCAGCTCGCCGTAGACTTTCTTGTGGGTCTTGCCGTACTTCGGCAGGAAGTTGTAGCCGCCGTTCAACGTCGGCAGCTTCTGTTTGATGATGTCGGCCGAGAGCGTCACACCCAGGTGGTTCGCCTGCGCCGTGAGGTCGGCGGAGGTGTGGTGATCGACGCCATCCTTGGCGAAGGCGGGATTGCGCAGGTAGCACCAGAGGATCGTCGCCATGCCCATCTCGTGCGCGGCGGCGAAGGCCTCGCCGACCTCTTCGATCTCGCGGTCGGCATCGTCGGAGCCGAAGTAGATCGTCGCGCCGACCGCCGCGCAGCCCATGTCCCAGGCCTGCTCGACGCGGGCGAACATCGTCTGTCGGGCGCCGTTCGGATAGGTCAGCAGCTGATTGTGGTTGATCTTGAGGATGAACGGAATCCTGTGCGCGTACTTGCGCGCCACGAGTCCCAGCCCGCCGAGCGTGCAGGCGACGGCGTTGCAGCCGCCTTCGATCGCCAGCTCGACGATCTTCTGCGGGTCGAAGTAGTCGGGATTGGGAGCGAACGATGCGGCGCCCGAGTGCTCGATCCCCTGGTCCACCGGCAGGATCGACAGATAGCCCGTCCTCGCCAGGCGCCCCGTCGAGTGAATGCGCTCCAGGTTGACCAGGACCTGGGCATTGCGGTCCGAGTCGCCGAAGCTCGCCGAGACATGGTCGGGAGCCGGAATGCGGATGCGCTCCTTCGGCACGCCCTTGCAGGTGAACGACAGAAGGCTCTCGGCGTCGGCGCCGAGCTGCGACTGGATGCGGTCGATCGTGCTCATCTCGATTCCCTTCCTGGAATGATTGTCGCCAAAGTATTCCACATCGCCCGGACGCGGCCCAGCCGGAGCGCGATCCGGCGTCCAGCCTATTTTCGCGCCCGCTTCTCGCGTCGACGCCGGGCGATCTCGGCCTGCGCCGCGCGCTCGACGGACGCCAGATCTTCGCGCAGGGTGGCGAGCGACTCTTCGCCGAGGACCTCGCCGGCGAAGCTCTCGCGGACGTAGCTCGTCACCACCCTTGCCGCTGCCGGCGCGGCCTCCGGCAAGCGGCGCCGCGCGAACTCGGCCAGGGCGAGCGGACCGAGCCAGGACGGCAGCCCGAGTCCGGCGCCCGCGAGCGTCGCCCGCAGGGCGAGATAGGCGCGGGTGGCACTCCATGCCTCCTTGCGCCGCAGCAGGAGGAAGATCCCGACGGCGGCGACGAGCAGAGCTCCGGCGACCGCCCAGAGCCGCGGGTCGCGCCACAGCGGCGTGGCCTCGGCGGCGACTGCGGCGGCGGGGGCCGCCGGACCTTCGGGCGCGGTCGCTGCCGGCGCCGGCCCGCGCGGGCCGCGAGTCGCCCGGAAGAGATCGTGGGTGAACCGCTCCCAGATCGTCCGCAGACGGAAGAAGATGCCGACCTGGTCGGCGAAATCGAACGAGATGACGTAGCGGTCCCAGCGGAAGAGGACGAACTCCCACGCCTCGCGCACCGACCCGACGAGGCTCTCCGGCTCGCTGCTCGGCCGGCCGGACGGCGGCGTCGGGTCGAAGGTCTGCCATCCGGTGCCGGGCAGGTAGGCCTCGACCCAGGCGTGCGCGTTCGACTGCCGCACGACCCAGGCTCCCTCCCACGGAGCGAACTCGGCGCCGAGGAAGCCGGTGACCAGGCGCGCCGGAATCCCCTGCGACCGCAGCAGGAGCACCATGGCGGAGGCGAAATACTCGCAGTGTCCGCGCCGGGCCTCGAGGAGGAAGAACTCGATCGGCCGCTCCCCTCCCCGGCCGATGAACTCGAGGGTATAGGCATAGTCGAGCTGCAGGCGCCGCTCGATCCGGCTGGCCCGCTCGCCGGGTCCGCCGCTCCCCGCCCATCTCGCCGCCAGGTCGGTGATCGGCGGCGTGACGCCGGAGAGATCGAGCGCTTCGTCGCCGGGCCCTGGAGGGTCGGCGAGCGAGTGTTCGCCGGCGCCGAGCTCGACCTTGTAGTCGAGGATCGCCCCCGGCATTCCCTTGAGCGACAGGGCGCCGCCGCGATCGAGGTCGAGCATCGCCAGATCGAGGTCCACCGCCAGCGTCTCCAGGGGAACGATCAGACTCGTCGACCGCAGCGGTTCGAGGGCGATCTGCACCGATCCCGCGCGCGCGCCGGACGCCAGACGGAAGAAGCCCTCGCGGGGATTGCGCCGCAGGGCGCGGCTCACGCCGCTGCGACGCCAGGTGCGACCCTGCCAGACGTCGTAGGTCGCCGCCTTGAAGCGCATCGCCGCTGGCGGCGAGGAGGCGCCGGTGAAGGAGAGCCGCATCGCGATCTGGCGGTTGTCGCGGATGCGGCCGATGAGGTCGAGGCTCATCGCGTCCGAGAATCCCGCCCGCGCCTCCTGCGGGCCGCCCCGGCCGCCGGGACCGAGAATGTAGGGCGAACGCATTCGCGGCAGCAGGGTGAAGAACGGCACCGCCAGCAGCAGCGTGGCCGCGACGGCGCCCACCAGAAAGGCGCGCAGCGGCAGCTGCGGCGGCTCGAGATCGCGATGCCCGAAGCTCGCCAGGACGTGCAGGTAGACGAAACGCACCATCAGCACGACGGTCAGGCTGAGGAAGACGATCAGGTAGAGGACCACCGACGGATGCACGCTGGTCGCCATCGCGGCGAGGAAGAGGAAGAAAATCCCCATCCAGGTCTGCCACTTCTGCTTCTCCTCGCGCAGGGACCAGAGCTTGGCGGCGACCGCGAACAGCGCCAGGTGGAGGATCGGCCGCAGCATCTGGACGCGGCCCGTGGCGACGATGTCGAGGACCAGCACCGGCAGGTAGCCGAGTCCGAGCAGGTTCAGCGAACGGTTGGAGAGCCAGCGTCCGCTGTCCTCGGAACCGTGGAGATCCGCGGCTCCGTCCCCGCCGCGGGCGGCGCGCACCAGAAAGACGCAGACCAGCGCCTCGAACAGGAGGAGCACGGGCCACTCGACCATCTGGTTGAACGGCAGCGGCAGCGGCGCGAGCAGCGCCGAGAGGCCGAGCAGCAGGCGCTTCTCGCGGGCGTAGGTCACGGCCAGGCGCTCACGCGCGCTCCGCGGCGAAAGCGAGGCGCAGGGAGCGGGCGCCCGGGTCGGACGAGCGCAGCTCGGTGCGCTGGCGCGGCCGTGGCTCGACGACGGCCAGCCGCTCCAGGATCGCCCGGCGGTGCCGGGCTCCGACGCCGAACGGCAGCGTGCCCTCGCGCGAGACCAGCTCGACCTCGTAGCCGCGCTCCAGGTGATCCACGGCGGCGGTCGCCGCCTCGCTGACCAGATGCTCGAAGCGCTCCTCCGCCGCCGCGTCGGGCAGCCGGCCGGTGGCGTTGTCGAAGACGATCGAGAGCCGCCGGCTCTCTTCGCTCTCGCGCTCCATGAAGACCAGGGCGCCGGTCTGCGCCGACTTCTTCCAGTGAATGCCGCGCGGATCGTCGCCGGTCCGGTAATCGCGCAGGGCGTGGAGCTCATGCCCCCAACCGGGTCGCGGCGACGATTCGTCGCCGGCGAGTCCGGTCGGATGGACCTCGAGCCCGGCGGCGGCGAAGAGCTCGGGGAAGACCAGCAGCTCCAGCTCCAGCGGGATCCGCATACCCTTGCGAAAGAGGCCCAGGGGGAAGAGCGACGAGAAGTGGGCGGCTTCGAGACGGTGCCGGCCGCGCCGTGGCAGCAGCAGCTCGAGATTGCCGCGCGCACTCCTGCCGGCAGGCAGATGCGGCACCAGCCGTGCCGGACCCTTGACGGTGACCGAGAAGAGCAGCAGCCAGCGCGACCATCGCCGGCTGCGGTTGGAGATCGTGAACGGCAGCGCAAAGGGCCGCCGGGCGAACAGGTCTCCCGGCGGCTCGACGCCGACCGCCAGACCCTGCAGGTTCATTCGCGACACGACGCCGGAAACCACCAGCATGGCGAGCATGCAGGCGAGCACCAGGTAGAGCGCGTTGTTGCCGGTGTTGGTCGCCGCCGCCGCGACGACCACGGTGAGCAGCACGAACCAGAGTCCGACCTTGGTGATGCGGATACCCTCGGGGATGCCGCGCCGGGCGCGGGCCTCGATCAGCCGCCTCCAGAGCCCGGCCACGGCGCGGCCGGCGCCGGGGGCGCGGGCTTCGGCGGCGCCAGGAGGCCGGGCCACGGGCGCGCTCAGATCGGCAGCGGAGTGCCGTGAACCAGAACTTCGACCGCCCGGCGGGCGGCCTCGAGCCCGCTCGCGCCGCGCCGCAGGACGACCCGGTGCGCGAGCACCGCCGGCGCGAGCCGCTGGATGTCGTCCGGCACGGCGAAGTCGCGGCCTTCGAAGAGCGCCAGCGCCTGCGCCGCGCGGTACAGGCCGAGCGCGCCGCGAGTCGAGATGCCGAGCTGGAATTCCTCGTTGCGCCGCGTCGCCTCGGCGAGGGCGAGGATGTAGTCGGCGAGCTTCTCGGCGACCTGGACGCGCTGCACTCGCTGCTGCAGCTCGCGCACCTCGTCGGCGGAGACCACGACTTCGAGCCCCTCGAGCTCGCGCTCGACGCCGCCGGAGAGCAGGAGCTCGCGCTCCGCGGCGCGCGCCGGATAGCCCAGACGCAGCGACATTTCGAAGCGGTCGAGCTGCGACTCCGGGAGCGGAAACGTCCCCAGGTACTCGTGCGGATTCTGTGTCGCGAGGACGAGGAAGGGCTCGGGCAGCGGCAGCCGCTGGCGCTCGATCGACACCTTGCGCTCGCTCATCGCTTCGAGCAGCGCCGACTGGGTCTTGGGCGTCGCGCGATTGATCTCGTCGGCGAGCACGATGTTGGCAAACAGGGGCCCGGGCACGAACTCGAAGCGCTCCTGGCGCTGCTGGAACACCGAAACGCCGAGAATGTCCGACGGCAGCAGGTCGCTGGTGAACTGGATGCGCTGGAACTCGAGCCCGAGCGAACGGGCGAGGGCCTGGGCGAGCGTCGTCTTGCCGACCCCCGGCACGTCCTCGATCAGCATGTGACCGCGCGCCAGCAGACAGACGATCGCCAGGCGCACCGCCTCGGAGTTGCCCTTGTAGACCCGGCCGATGTTCGCCTCGAGACGGGCGAGCGGACCGGCACCTTCGCCGGCGGAGAGCCTCCCACCCGCCGGGATTCTGGATTCGGAACCGGAGATCGTCACCGGAAGAGATTGTAGCGGACGATCGCCCACAAGGCCGCGAAGCCGTCCTTCCAGCCGATCTTCTTGCCTTCGGCGTAGGTGCGGCCGTGGTACGAGATCGGCACCTCGTAGATCCGCGCCCGCATGCGGGAGAAGCGCGCCGTGAGCTCGGGCTCGATGCCGAAGCGGTTGGACCGCAGCACGACCCCGTCGAGGAGCCCGCGGCGAAAGAGCTTGTAGCAGGTTTCCATGTCCGACAGGTTCAGATCGGAGAACATGTTCGAGATCGTGGTGAGGAACTGGTTGCCGAGAAAATGCCAGTAGAACAGCACCCGGTGCGGACCGCCGGCGAACCGGGAACCGAAGACCACGTCGGCGCCGTTCTCGAGAACCGGCTGCAGGAGCTTGGCGTAGTCGCGCGGGTCGTACTCGAGGTCGGCGTCCTGGACGACGATCCACTCTCCGCGCGCTTCGGCGAAGCCGCGCCGCAACGCGGCACCCTTGCCCTGGTTCCGCGGCTGCTCGAAGAACCGCAGCGGCGGAGCCCCGGGCGGTCGCGTCGCGACGAGCTCGCGCAGGAGAGTCCGCGTGCCGTCGGTCGAGCCGTCGTCGACCACCACGATCTCCAGCCCGACGCCGGCGGGCAGGGGCGCTGCCTCGACCCGGCGGAGGAGCTCCACGATCGTCCGCTCCTCGTTGAAGGCCGGAATCACGACCGACAGCATGCGCATCATGGCGGGCAAGCCTATCGCGGCCGAGGGTCGGTTCTCATTGACAAGCGCTTCGACAGGCCTTAGCTTGCCCCCTCGGTCCTGAATTTGCATCCGGAGCTCACGCCTATGCCCTCTCGCGCACGCAAAACCCGGTTCGGACGGATCTTCCTCGCCCTGCTGCTCGCCGCGACCGCGGCGGCGGAGGCCACCAGCGTCAAGCTCATCAACGACTTCCGGCTGGTCGACCAGGCGCCGATCGCGATCGTCGCCCGGGTCGCCGGCACCGTCCCCGCGCCAGCGCTCGACCGGCCGGTCACCGACTACCTGATGACCGTCGAGCGGGTCCTCAAGGGGACGGTGGACGAGAGCACCGTTCTGGTGCGCGTCCCGGGCGGACGCGCCGCGAACGGCATGGAGCTCAAGATCTGGGGGGCACCGGTCTTCGGAGAAGGCGAGCGCGCGCTGCTCTTTCTCGGCCGGCATGCCGACGGCACCTATCGCATTCTGCACCTGATGCTCGGCGCCTTTCGAGAAGGGGTCATCGCCGGGCATGCCGTCGCCTATCGCGATCTTTCCGAAGTGGATGTCCTCGACGGCGCCGAGGCCCGGGCGGGCGAGAACCGCAAGGTGCGCGACTTCGACCGCTTCGCCGACTGGATCGCCGACCGGGCGGCCGCGCGTCTCGAGATGCCGGACTACTACCTCTCTCTCCCCGCCGGGAGCCAGAACTCGCTGCTGCCCATGTTCACCCTGCTGGGCGACAGCGGGCGCAACTCGCGCTGGTTCGAGTTCGATTCCGGCGGCCAGATCACCTGGCGCATCGACGGCGACGCGCTCGCCGGCTACAGCGCCAACCCTTCGGACGCCTTCCGCAACGCGCTCGCAGCCTGGAACGCCGAGTCGCATACGCCGATCAAGTACAGCCTGGCCGGCACCTCCGGGCTGACCGCC
Organism: uncultured Thermoanaerobaculia bacterium; assembly: GCA_964595975.1. Classification (GTDB taxonomy): domain Bacteria; phylum Acidobacteriota; class Thermoanaerobaculia; order Multivoradales; family JAGPDF01; genus JAGPDF01. Next base: position 14,760 of record CAZQTL010000003.1, read on the forward strand.
GGATTCGACCACTTCGACGGCCAGAACGTGTTGCTGTTCGAAGATCCCAACAATGACGTCGAAGGCAACTTCAGCTGCTCCACCGGCGGCACGCTGGCGGTCGGCGGGCCGTGGTTCGATCCCGACACCACCGGCCGGTGGAACAACGAGACCTTCATTCGCATCCAGGGCGCCGACATCGTCCTCAACGACGGCATACGCTGCTTCTTCGAGCGCTCCTCCAACCCCGTCAAGGCCCTCGAGGAGCTCCTCGCGCACGAGTCCGGGCATACGCTCGGCCTCGGTCACTCGAGTGAGAACCCGAACGAGACGAACGCCGCGCTCCGCGACGCCCTGATGTACTACCGCATCCACAACGACGGCCGCGGCGCCCGGTTGACGAGCGACGACATCAACGGCCTCCGCCGTCTCTACGACCGGACGTTCACCAGCGGCGGCGGCGGGGGGGGCGGCGGCGGCAACGGCGGCTGTCCGGCGGGGAACCTCTGCCTGGTCGGCGGGCGCTTCCGCGTCTCGGCGACCTGGAACAGCCAGTTCGACGGCGCCAGCGGCTCCGCGGGAGCGATCAGGAACACCGACGTCGCCGGCTTCCTCTACTTCACCGACCCGAACAACATCGAGCTCATCGTCAAGGTGCTCGACTTCGGCGACCGCGTGCTCTTTTTCTACGGCCAGCTGACCAACCTGCGCTTCACCATCAGCGTCCTCGATACCCGAACCGGAGTCACCAAGACCTACCAGAACACCGCCGGCGACTGCGGCGGGCTGGACAACAACATGGCGACTTCGAGCGCGATCTTCGAGACCTCGCCCGTGGACGGCTCGCCGACCCTTCTCGAGACCGCCTCGTGCCAGAGCAGCGCCAACGCCGTCTGCCTGGTGAACAACCGCTTCCGGCTGGAGCTCGACTGGTCGAACCAGTTCGACTCGACGAGCGGACGCGGCGTCGGCAAGAAGCTCTCCGATCTGACCGCGGCCTTCTCGTTCACCGACCCGGCGAACCTCGAGGTGCTGGTGAAGACGCTCGACTTCGGCGACCATGTCCTCGTCTTGTACGGGACACTGTCGAACCTCGCCTATACGCTGCGGATCACCGAGACGACGACCGGCCGCGTCAAGACGTACGTCAACGCCGCCAACAACTACTGCGGCGGCCTGGACAGCAACGCCTTCTGAGGCGGCGACCCGCCGTCGCGCGCGCGCCACGCGACGGCGACCGCCAGTCCGAGAGCCAGCGCGGCGACGGCGAAGCAGCCGCGCGTCCAGTCGAGCAGGGCGTGCGAACCGTAGTGCTCGAAGGCGAAGTCCGGGAAGCGCGGACCGGACGCCGGCTTGCCGGCTTCGCCGAGGGCGCTCCTGCCGAGGAGCTTCGACGTCGCCACCGCCGCGGCCTGCGGCAGCAGCTCGAGCGCCTGCAGGAGCGGCGATTCCCGGAGCCGCCAGCCGCCCTCCGCGAGCGCGGATTTCGACCAGGAGAGCGGTGCGTCGACGTCGCTGAAGGGCACCAGCAGGGGCGTCACCGATACGATCAGACTGGCGGCGACCAGAGCGACGATCGCCGTCCGCCAGCCCTTTCCGCGTCGCCACCGGGCGAAGACCTCCGCCGCGGGCAGGATCCAGAGCGGCAGGAGCGGCACCAGGAAGCGCGGCCCCCAGCTCCCCCCGCCGAACCACTGGTAGTAGCGCGAGATCAACAGCAGCCAGGCGGCGCTCGCCGCCAGAATCGCCAGCGCACAACCGCGATCCCGCCGCCAGAAAGCCCGCGCCCCCAGCAACGAGAGGAGCAGCAGCGGGCAGTACCAGAGGACCCCCTTCGCCGGTGATGCCAGCAGCCCGAGGAATCCGACCGCGAACACCGCCGTGAAGTTCCCCGCCTCGCGGCCGTAGCCGGTCTCGAAGGCGCTGCCGAAGCGATTCCAGTTGTAGGTCGCGATCGCGGCCAGCCAGATCGAAAAGCCAAAGCTCCAGGAAAGGGAGTGTTGGACGAGTCCGCGTCGACGAGCTCGACGCCAGCCGAGGACGGCGGCGCAGAAAAACAGCGGCACGACGATGACGACATGGGCGACCTTCGTCGACACCGCCAGTCCGGCGGCGAATCCGGAGATCGCGAGCCAGCAACGCTCCGCGACCGCCCCCTTTACCGAGCTGTTGCCTTTCGCCTTGAGGAGTCCAAGAACGGCGACCGCGAGGCAGAAAGCCGAGAGAGGTTCGGACAAGAAGGTGCTGGAGTAATGCGCCATCAGTGTGCCTGAGCCCAGGCAGAGAGCAGTCATCAGGGAGACCAGCAGCGGGTAGCCGAGCTCGACCGCGAGCAGGAACGTCACGGCGACGGCCGCGCCGCCGATCGCGGCGTTGGCCAGACCGGTTCCGAAAACCGTCGGACCGGTGCGCAGATTGCCGAACGCGTCGGCGGTGGCCGGGAGCTCGAAGGCGTCGAACAGCCGATGACTTGCGCCGTAGAACGGCAGGGCGACCAGCGAGGGAGCGATGCCGTACTTGGCGTACCCGCGGCCATCGCTTCCCCGAGCCGGAAAAGCGATGTCGTCACGCGTCGATCGGGAGGTCACCGCGACCTCGCCGCGGTCCCAGATCGCCGCGGTCACCTGGTACATCAGGATGTCGTCGCCGAAGATGAAGACACCGCGGCTGGTGCCGGCGTAGAACGCCGAGAAGGCGAGGCCCAGCAACGCGGCGATCAGGGGGACGGGGCCGGAGCGGACGGGGCGCATGCGATTCGGAATTCTGGTTTGCGGCGCAGCGCCGGAACGAGCCGCATCCTTTCACACCGGGGTCCGTCGGGTATCATCCGACGGTCGATGCCGCCGCGTTCCGATGCGCCCGCCGCAGCCGCGCCAGCGATTCCGGGCGACACCTACCGGCCCGAGGTGGACGGTCTGCGCGCGGTCGCGGTACTCGCGGTTCTGCTCTTCCACGGCGGCGTCCCCGGCTTTCGCGGCGGCTTCGTCGGCGTCGATGTCTTCTTCGTCATCAGCGGCTACCTGATCACCCGGCTGATCCTGGGCGAGCTCGAAGCGGGGCGCTTCCGTTTCGGCCGCTTCTACGGACGGCGGGCGCGACGGCTCTTCCCGGCGATGTTCGCCACCCTCGCGGCCACCTTCGTCGCCAGTCTGTTCATCCTCTCGCCCTCGCACCTCCAGGAGGCGAGCCTGTCGCTGATTCACGCCCTGTTCTCGCTCTCGAACGTTCTGTTCTGGAGTCTCGCCGGCTACTTCGACACCGCCTCGGCGGCGAAACCCCTGCTCCACACCTGGTCGCTCGGGGTGGAGGAACAGTTCTACCTCGTCTGGCCGGCGTCGCTCTTCCTCGCCTATCGCTGGCGCAGACGCACCGGCGTGCTGGCGGTCATCGCCGTCGTCGGCGCTGCGAGTCTCGCCGCCGCAGAAGTCGCCGCCGGCCGGGCGCCCGACGCGGCGTTCTTCCTCACCCCCTTCCGCATGTGCGAGCTCGCCCTGGGCGGGCTCTGTCTCTGGCTCGAGTTCGGCGGCCGGCGAACGCTCTGGCTGCGTGATGGCGCGACCCTCGCCGGTCTGGCGCTGATCGGCTACGCTGTGGCGGTCTTCACGCCGGAGCACCGCTTTCCCGGCTTCGCCGCCATGGTTCCCTGCGGCGGCGCGGCGCTGGTCATCGTCGCCGGCCGCGGAAGGCTCGCCGGATTTCTCCTCGCCAATCGCCTGGCGGTCGGGATCGGCCTCATCTCCTACTCGCTCTACCTCGTCCACTGGCCGCTCTTCGTGCTGTCGCGCTACGGCCGCAGCGCGGAGCCCCCGCCGCGCGAGCGGGCGGCACTCATCGCCGTCGCCCTGCTGCTCGCGACAGCGAGCTACTTCTTCGTCGAGCGGCCGTTCCGCCGTCGCCGCGCCGACGGTCAGGGACTCTCCGACCCGGCCTTCGGACTGGCGTGCGCCGGGCTCGCCTGCACGCTCCTCCTGCCCGCTGTCTCCGCGATCGCGGCCGGCGGTTGGCCCGAACGGGTACCGGCCGGCCTGCGCGCCGCTGCCGCCGGGCTCGAAGCGATGAAGAAACGACACTTCGCCGACGCGGAGGCGCAGGACAAGATGCCCTTTCCTGCCCCCGGCCGGCGCAATGCGGTCATCGTCGGCGACAGCCATGGCGCCGACCTGCTGACGGCGCTGCTGAGCGCCCGGTCGCAGGTGAACTACCGCTTCCTCCACATCTTCTGGGACTGTCAGCCGATCCTCGGCCCGCGCCCCTATGGCGAAGGCACGCCGATCCGCTCGCGCGAAGCGGCCGAGACCTGCGCCCGGCAGGCCGAAGTGCTGCGCGACAACCCGGTGCTCGACGCCGCCGATCTCATCGTCATCGCCAGCTCCTGGATCGACTACGGAATGGCCGGCCTGCCGGCGACGATTTACTACCTGAAGTCGCGCTACCGCGCCCGCGTGGTGATCGTCGGCGGCCGCTTCGCCTTCACCGAGCTCTCCTCGCTGCTGACGCAGGCGACGACCGTGGAGGAGGCCAACGAACGCTTCGACGCTGCCAAGGGCAAGTTCGGCATGAAGCAGGAGCTCGCCCGCCTCTCCGAGATCGCCGAGCAGGAGAAGGTGGACTTCATCGATCTGCGCCCCTTCACCTGCGACCCGATTCGCAAAGGCTGGTACTGCCCCCTGTTTCTCGGCGACGCCGAGCTCCAGTACTGGGATTCGAACCACTGGACCGAAGCCGGCGCCCGACGCGTCGGCGAGGCCCTCCGCGCCAGCGGTCAGTTCGACTACCTGTTCTGAGCGCACGCCCGGCGCTGCAAATCAGTTCACAGCCGGCGCCTGCTCCCGCTGTTAGGTTCCGCCTGGGGCTCTCATGATCACCGACCTTCGGCCGACACGAAGCTGCACCCCATTCACCGGTCTTTTCGCTCTCGGGCTGGTCCTGGCGCTGCCGCTGGCGGCGCAACAGACCGTGGGCGGGTGCCAGGTCCTGCCCACCTCCAACATCTGGAATACGCCGGTCGCGAGTCTGCCGGTGGCGGCCAACTCCGCCAACGTCATCAATCACATCGGCGCCGCCGACACGATGCACCCGGACTTCGGCACGGTCTGGGAGGGGGCGCCGATCGGCATCCCCTACGTGGTCGTGCCCAACGGCCAGGCGATGCTGCCGATCGACTTCGCCTCGCTCGACGGCTGGCCGGAGGAGAGCGACGCCGGTCCCTACCCGATTCCGCCGAACCCGCCGATCGAGGGCGGAGACACGCCCACCAACCAGGGCGACCGCCACATTCTCGTCGTCCGGCAGGGGACCTGCATCCTCTACGAGCTCTACCACTCGTGGAAGGAGGGGGACTTCAACGGCGACTTCACCTGCGTCGTCCCCGGCGCGACGCCGGGCTGGTGCGGCCTGTCGGGGGCGTTCTACGACCTCGCCTCGAACGACCTGCGCCCGGACGGCTGGACCTCCGCCGATGCCGCCGGCCTGCCGATCTTCCCCGGCCTGGTGCGCTACGACGAAGTCGAGAGCGGCGAGATCCGCCACGCCCTGCGCTTCACCGTCGACATCTCGCGCACCAGCTGGGTCTGGCCGGCGCGGCATCAGTCCGGCTCCACCAGCAACGTCAACGCCCCGCCGATGGGCCTGCGCCTGCGGATGAAGGCCGGCTACACCCTGCCGGGAGCGACGCCGCGGGTGCGTGTCATCCTGGCGGCGCTGAAGCGCTACGGCATGATGGTCGCCGACAACGGCACGGACTGGTACCTCTCCGGCGTCCCCGATCCGCGCTGGGACGACGACGAGCTCTCCGTCATCAACGACATTCCCGGCAGCGCCTTCGAAGTGGTGGACGTCTCGAGTCTGCAGCTCGCCGCCGACTCCGGCGCGACGCCGCATCTGTGGAGCGACGGTTTCGAGGCCGGCACCGCCGCGCAGTGGTCGGCCGTCGCCCCCTAGAGCTCAGCCCGGAAGCGATCGCCGAGGTCGCCGAGCAGCACGATCTCGGGTTCGAGCGCGACGCCGCAGCTCGCCGCGGCCCGCTCGCGCATGGCGCGCATGAGCGCGAGGACGTCGGCAGCCGTCGCTCCACCGGTGTTGACGATCACGTTGGCATGCTTCGGACTCACCTGCGCCCCGCCGACGCTCGTCCCCTTGAGCCCGGCGGCGTCGAGCAGGCGACCGGCCGAGTCGCCAGGCGGGTTCTTGAAGATCGAGCCGGCGTTCGGTTGCCCGGAGGGGAGCGTCGCCCAGCGCCGCGAGTTGAGCTCCTCCATCCGCGCCAGCAGCGCCGCCGGATCGCCGGGAACGAGGTCGAAGAGCGCCCGGGTGACGATGGAGCCGGTCCGCCGGAGACAGGTCGAGCGGTAGGAGGCCTCGAGCTCCGCGACCCCGATCCGGCGCCGCCGGCCGTCGAGCTCGACCAGTCGGACCGAGCGCAGCACGTCCTTGATCTCGGTGCCGTAGCAGCCGGCGTTCATGAAAACGGCGCCGCCGACGGTCGACGGGAAGCCGGCGAGCGCCTCGAGCCCGGCGAGGCCGGCCGAGGCCGCCTTGCGCGCCGCGACCGCGAGCGGCGCAGCGGCACCGGCGCTCAGCCGGCGCCCGCGGATGCGGACGCGCTTGAGCTCTCCGCCCAGGCGGGCGACGACCCCGGGCAGGCCAGCGTCGGGGGCGAGTACGTTTGAGCCCAGCCCGAGCAACTGAAAGGGGAGGCGGCGCTGCGCGACTCCCTGCAGCAGGGCGACCAGCGCCCGCTCGGAGCCGACCTCGACGAACAGCTCCGCCGGCCCTCCGATCCGCAGGGTCGAGAGGCGAGCCAGCTCCCGTCCCGGGCGGACCTGCAGCCCCGGGATCGCCGAGATCCAATGCTCGTTTTCGCCCGTTTCGTCAGACGACGCCACCGGAATCCGTCCTTTCCCCGACAGAAAGGCGGTCGATTCGTCGCTTTCTCGACCGCCTGCCTGCGGGTAGTATAGAGGCGGAAATGCGGCGGGCAAACGTCGTCCGGCCGATCACAGCGACGAGCGAGGGAGTCAATCCAATGGCAGCAGATCCGAAGGTGGAAAAGGGCAAGGCGGTCGAGGGCGCCCTGGCGCAGATCGAACGGCAGTTCGGCAAGGGCTCGATCATGCGCCTCGGGGCGCGCGAGATCCAGCCGATGGACTTCATTCCGACCGGCTCCCTCGCCATCGACGCGGCGATCGGCATCGGCGGATTTCCCCGCGGCCGGGTCGTCGAGGTCTTCGGACCGGAATCGTCCGGCAAGACGACGCTGGCCCTGTCGGTGATCGGCCAGGCGCAGAAGCGCGGCGGCGTCGCCGCCTTCATCGACGCCGAGCACGCGCTCGACGCCGAGTACGCCAAGAAGCTCGGCGTCGATATCGACAATCTCCTCGTCTCGCAGCCCGACAACGGCGAGCAGGCGCTCGAGATCGCCGAGATGCTGGTGCGCTCGAACGCGGTCGACATCGTCGTCGTCGACTCGGTTGCGGCCCTGGTGCCGCGCGCCGAGCTCGAGGGCGAGATGGGCGACAGCCATGTCGGCCTGCAGGCCCGCCTGATGTCCCAGGCCCTGCGCAAGCTCACCGCGATCGTCGCCAAGTCGAACACCTGCATGGTCTTCATCAACCAGATCCGCGAGAAGATCGGCGTCATGTTCGGCAGCCCCGAGACGACGACCGGCGGCCGGGCGCTCAAGTTCTACTCTTCCATCCGGGTCGACATCCGCCGCATCTCGGCGATCAAGGAGGGTGAGAACGTCACCGGCAGCCGGGCCAAGGTCAAGATCGTCAAGAACAAAGTCGCGGCCCCCTTCCGCCAGGCGGAGTTCGACATCGACTACGGCGAGGGGATCTCGCGCCCGGGCGAGCTCATCGACATGGGGGTCGAGAACAAGCTGGTGCAGAAGAGCGGCGCCTGGTTCAATTATGGCGACATCCGGCTCGGCCAGGGGCGCGAGAACTCCAAACAGTTCCTGCGCGACAACCCGGAGCTCGCCAACGAGCTCGAGGGCAAGCTCCGCCAGGTGCTCGGCCTGCCGCCGATGAAAGCGGTCGAGGAGGCTGCGGTCGCCAAGTGAGCGGCGTCAGACGGCGCCGCCTCCTGCTCTCCGGCCTCCTGTCGCTGTCGGCCGCGGGAGTCCTGGCGCAAGCCCTCCAGGGATCCGCTGCGCAGCGGCACGACCTCGTTCTGACGGCCTCCACCTGGGCTTTCCCCAACCGGCCGATCGAGGTCACGCTGGAGCAATCCGGAACCCTGGCGGGCCGCCATCTGGCGGTCCGCCTCTTCGTCGACGAGAACGAGTTCGCCCGGATCACGACACGGGCCGATCGAACCCGGGTCACGATCCCTCTCCCCCCCCTGACCCCGGGGCCCCACCTGCTGCTGGCAAAGGTCGGCACGCAGACAGCCTCGACCGGAATTCGCATCCTGTCCTGGTCCTGGGCCGGAGCGGCGGCCGTTTCCCTGATGGGGGCCGGCGGAATGCTCTACGTGCTTCTTCGCCGGCGCCGTCGGCCGGCCTGAGAACCGGCGCCGGCGAAGGGCCGGCGTGCGCAGGAGTCAGCCGCCGAACGGCACCAGCCGGCTCCACCACCGATCGCGGCCGCTGGTCGCTGCTGCGCTGCCGCAGACGGCGTCCATCTCCCCAACCGCCACCGGCAACAGCGCCAGCGCCCCCTTGCGGAACTGCAGGATCAGCCAGTCCATCCGCCGCGCCCGATCCTCCGGCGCGAGATTGGCGAGCAGCCCGCCGAGACCGGTCTTGCCGTCGATGCGGCGATAGAACGAAAGCACCGGCTCCGACATCCGCGACTCCTCCTGGCTCGTGGGCGGCTGCAACCAGACCGGCACATAGTGCTCCAGGGCGTCGAACGGCACCGCCAGATGGTGGCGCAGGAAGACCGCCTGCTCCTCGGTGACCTGCTCGATCAACAGGTCGGCGAGCCGCAGCTCGGCCGAGCCGGAGTCGGAGTGATCGCCGACCGATTCGATGTCGAGCGCCTCGACCACGGTCAGCCGGTAGGCCGCCTGCAGAAAGCGGAAGAAGGAGCCGCGGACCTCGTTGTACAGCTCGGCCAGCGTCAGCTTGCCGTCGACCGCGCGGTAGATCCGCCGTTCGAGCGGCGTCAGCAGCCCCTGGGGGGCCTTGCGTCCGCGTTGCAGCACGACGTTGTCGTGGACGAAGATCCGCCGCACCCGCTGCGCCTCGTCCGACCACCGGCTGCCTTCCATGGCGAGCGCCACGGCGGACAGCGGAGTGCGCAGCTCGAGCTCGCTGGCCAGCGACTCGGCGGCGAAGTAGAAGATTCCCGAGCGCCAGAGGAAGATGTCGCAGACCTGATTCTCGACGTGCTGACGGAGCCCCTCCTGGACCTTGTCGGTCGTCAGGAGGCCCATCGTCTCCAGGGCGTCGCCCAGCTTCTGGCCGGTCCGCTGACAATGCTTCAGCGCCCGGATCAGGTCGTTTTCGTCGAGCAGGCCGTTGACCAGCAGGTGCTGCCCGAAGAACTCGGCCGGATCGTCCGAGAAACAGGCGACGACCTCGCCCTCGCGCAGGAAGATCCGCTTCTCGGAGCCGCTGCGCCGGATGACCAGCGCTCCCGACCGATGGTCGTTCTGCGCCCATTGCAGGATGTCGCCGATCGGGAACGAGGCCAGGCGGCCGGAGAATTCCATGGTGGAGGGCTGGTATGTTACCTGCACTCTCCCCCTTCTGAACGCGACCGGAGAGGAAAGACACCCATGCACCTGTGCCGTCCATCGAATCTGGCTCCTGCCTTGCTCGCCGTCGCCCTCGCGCTCGGCGCCAGCCCCGTGTTGCAGGCCGTCGAGCCGCCCTGCCGGCTCTGCGCCGGCGTGGTCGTCGACGACCCGTTCGCCGCCGCCGCCGCCCTCGAGGCCGCGCCGCGGCTGGAAAAAGAGGCGCGATTCTTCGTCGCCTGGGACGCGCCGCTCGATGGCACCGCCTCCCCCGCCGGAGCGCACGCCGTCACCGCGGCCGGAGCTCTGCCCTGGATCCGCCTGCAGTTCGCGACCCCGGAGCCTGTGCTCGAACATCTCGAGGCGCTGCAGCGCGAGCTCGATGCCGCCGTCGAATTGGCACGCCTCGCCCCGCCGGCGACCTACTTCGAGATCGACTGGGCAGGAGGCCCGGCTGCCGCCCCGGTCGACGCCCGCCAGTACGCCTTTCTGGTCAAACGGGCGGCGGTCGCCCTCACCGGCGTCCAGCCCGAGGCCCGGGTCTTCACCCAGGCGCTGCCCGCCGACCCCGCCTGGCTCGGTGTCTGGTACGCCGAAGGCGTCGCCGCCTACCTCGACGGCGTCGAGCTCGCAGCGGCACCGGACGAGAGCCTGACCGCGACCCTGGCCGAGCTCGCCAACCTCGATCCGGGGCGGTCCGTCGCCCATGTCGGAGGGGAGCTGCCGGCCGACAGCCGCCTCGGACTCGCCGAAGTGGCACGCCGCGCGACGGGCGGATTCGGCATCACCCTGCTGCGCAGCGCCAACCCGACCGCGTCCGACCTCGCGCCTCTCAAGGTGCTGGCCAACGAGTTTCGCGGCGAGCTGGAGCCCGATCCCGGGACGACTCCTGCCGGAGGTGCCGCCTGGAGCTTCGTCCGCGGGGCCGACCTGGGCCTGCGGGTGGTGGCTGCCGGCCCGGCCGCGCCCGTCCCCGGAGGACGAGCGCCGGCGCTCGTCCTGACGTTGCCCGATCCCCAGCTCCGGACGCCGGTCCGGATCGACCTCGCGAGCGGCGTCGCCACGCCGCTCGCCGAGCCCCGGCGCTCCGCGGCCGCCGTCGAGCTGCGACTCGCCCAGCCGCAGCCGGTGGAGATCCTGCGCTTCGAGCGACCTTCGGCGGCGGAGCTCGAAGGGGTCTCCGAAGAGGTGACGATCGCCTCCGAGCGCGAGATCCCGGTCGAGGAGATCCTGCGCCGGTTGCAGGCGTTCGAGGACGGCCAGGCTCGCCGCCTGCTGCGCTACCAGGCCGTCAACTCCACCACCCTGCGGTTTCAGGCGGCCTCCGGGACGCAGGCCATCGAGGCGACCTTCGAGGGCGAGTTCTTCTTCCGCCAGGGCCAGCCGTTCGACTGGGCGTGGCAGAACTTCTATGTCAACGGCGTGAAATGGCGCGGCAAGGAGATCCCCGAGCTGCCGCTCATCCAGCCCGAGAAGGCGGCGGCGATGCCGCTCGAGATCCTGTTCACCAAGGAGTACCGCTACGCCCTGCGCGGACGGGAAACCGTCGACGGTCGCGACTGCTGGGTGATCGAGTTCGAGCCCGCGACCCCGGTCGAGGGCAGGAACCTCTACCGCGGCACGGTCTGGGTCGACCGCGCGCTGTGGACGCGGGTGCGCTCGCGCGCCGTCCAGCTCGGCCTGCAGGGTGAGGTGCTGTCGAACGAAGAGACGATGACCTACTCGCCGATCGACGAGAACGGCGCTCCCGCCGCCTGGTCGGCGGCGAGCTACTTCCTGCCGCTCCGGGTGACGGCGCAGCAGGTGCTGTCGGTGCTCAATACCGCCACCGTCGTCGAGAAGGAGGTCCGGCTCACCGGGGTGCGGATCAACGGTCCCGATTTCGATCAGCGCCGCGACGAGGTCCTGGCGTCGAAATCGACCATGGTGCGCGATACCGACAAGGGCTTCCGCTACCTGGTGAAGGACGAAAAGACCGGCGAACGCACGGTGCAGGAGGGCTTCGACAACGACCGGCTCTTCCTCGTCGGCGGCACCTTCTACGACGACTCGCTCGACTACCCGCTGCCGCTCGTCGGCGTCAACTACTTCAACCTCGACACGGGCGGCAAGAAGCGTCAGCTGAACGCCTTCTTCGGCGGCGTCCTGGGAATCCTCAACTATGCCGATCCGCGCGTCGGCGGCAGCAAGTTCGATCTCGGCGTCGACGTTTTCGCCATCGCCATCGCCTCGAGCGACCAGCTCTATCGCGACGGAGTCGAGATGCCGGACGAGGAGGTCGAAGAGCTGCCAGCGCGGGTGTCGGTCAACATCGGCCACCCGCTCGGCAACTTCGTCAAGTGGAACGCGAGCTATCAGCTGGCGTGGTCGAGCTTCTCCGACACCGACAACACCGCCGCCGAGTTCGTCGTGCCGGAGAGCACCTTCACCCATTCGCTGGCGAGCGCCCTGGCCTTCTCTCGCTCGGGCTACCGGCTCGAGCTCTCCGGCGCCTTCCATCAGCGCGCGAAGTGGGATTTCTGGGGACTGCCGGGAGCCGGCGCAGCGGGGGAGTTCGATCCCGCCGCCAAGGACTACGTCACCTGGCAGATCGCGGCGAGCAAGAACTGGTACCTGGCCAACTTCCGCAAGGTCGGGCTCTCCGTCGAGTACCTCGGCGGCAGCGACCTCGATCGCTTCAGCAAGTATCAGTTCGGCTTCTTCGGCGGCACCCGCGTGCACGGCTACCAGATCGGCAAGGTGCGTGCCGAAGAGGCCTATGCCGCGCATGCGAGCTACGGCTTCGAGCTCGGCAAGCTGCTGCGGCTCGACGCCGTCGTCGACGCCGCCTGGGCGACCGACGCGGCGAGCGGGCTCGACAACGAGCTCCTCTCGGGCGTGGGCGTGACCGGCACTTTCATGGGTCCGTGGGAGACGATCATCAACATGGACATCGGCACACCCGTCGCCGGTCCCGATGATGGGCTGGTGGCGTATATCGTCTTCCTGAAGCTGTTCAACTAGCGCGGCCGGCGTCCCGGGAAGCAGCCGGCCGGGAGAAGCGGAGGCAGCGACGTCGCGCGATCGACCGTCCGCAATCGTCCGCCACGCGCGGCGGGGCCTGCTGCGCCTCGCCGCGCTGCGGCGCCGGCCCCGGGTCGACCTGATCCTCGGTCCGGGCTACCGCCATGCCCTGCCGGGCGGCCTGCTCGACGCCGAGCGCTCGACGCGCATTTTCGCCTTCCTGCGGGACGCCGGTCTCGTCGTCCGTCGCCGGCTTCATCGCCCGCGTCCAGCGAGCTTCGCCGAGCTGCGGGCGGCGCACGACGACGACTACCTCGAACGCCTGCAGCGGCCCGGAGCCCTGACCCCGGTCGTCGGCTTCGCGATCCCCGACCGCGCCGAGCAGACGCTCCTCGCCGTCGAGCGCGAGATGACGGGAGGCACCCTGTTGGCGGCGCAGCTGGCGCGCGCTTCGGGCGGTATCGCGGTCAACCTGGGGGGCGGCTTCCACCACGCCCACCGCGATCGCGGCCGCGGCTTCTGCATCTTCAACGACGTCGCCGTCGCGATTCTGGCGCAGCGCGCGCTGGGCTTCCGCGGCCGGATCCTGGTGGTCGACCTCGACCTGCACGACGGCGACGGCACGCGTTCGATCTTCGCCGCCGACCCGACCGTGCACACCTTCTCGATTCACAACCAGAACTGGGACGACCGTCCGGCGGTCGCAGCGACCGTGCTCCCGCTCGGGCCGGGAATCGACGACGCGCGCTATCTCGCGACTCTCTCCGCGACACTCCCCGACCTCGTCGAGAGCTTCGCGCCAGAGCTCGTCGTTTACACCTGCGGTGTCGACGCAGCCGCCGACGACGCTCTGGGCGACTGGCGGATCAGCGCCGGGGGTCTGCTCGAGCGCGATCGCCTGGTCGTCGGCCTGGCGCGGCGACGGCGCCTGCCGCTGGTCGTGACCCTGGCGGGAGGCTACGGCGACAACAGCTGGCGCTACTTCGCGCGCTTCCTCTCCTGGCTCCTGAGCGGCGAGGCGCTGGAGCCGCCGACCACCGAAGCGTTGATCATCGACCGCTTCCGTGACCTCGTGCAGAGCTTCTCGCTCGGCGAGCTCCGGGGGCCCGTGACGGAGGAGCCCCTGCTCACCGAAGCCGATCTCGGCGGCGGCCAGGGGCTGGCAAGCCCCGAGACCCGCCTGCTCGGCTTCTACTCGCGCTCGGGAATCGAGCTCGCTCTCGAGCGGCTCGGCCACATGTCGCGCCTGCGCGAGCTCGGCTACGAGAATCCGGAGGTCGAGTTCGACCTCGGGTCCTCCGGCCAGACGCTGCGCATCTTCGGCTCGGCGGGCCGGCGCGAGCTGGTGCTCGAGATGCGGCTGCGACGCGATCGCCGCACCCTTCCGGGCGAGGAGCTGCTGGCGATCGACTGGCTGCTGCTGCAGAATCCGCGCGCCCACTTCACCCCGGCCCGGCCGGCCCTTCCGGGCCAGGCTCATCCCGGCCTCGGCATGCTGCGCGAGACGATCGCGGCGACGATGCTGATCTGCGACCGCCTGCATCTCGGCGGGCTCATCGTCACGCCGTCGCACTTCCACGCCGCAGCGCAGGCGCGCGGCGAGCTGCGCTTCCTGGATCCGCGTCGCGAAGGGCTCTTCCGCAGCTTCCAGAGGGCCCTTGGGACGCTGCCGCTCGGCGAAGCGACGCGTGCCGCGAGCGACGGCCGGGTGCGCGACGCCGCGACCGGCGAAGCGATTCGCTGGCCCCCGAGCACGATGATCCTGCCGCTCGCCGGCAGTCTGCGCCAGCGCCTCGACTCGCCGGAGTACGAACGCCTGGCCGCGGAGTCCGAAGTCCCCCTGCGCCTCGCTGGCGTCAGCGCGGAACGGTCAGCGGGGTCAGGATCAGCTCGCGGCCCTGGGGCGGAGGCAGGGGCGCCATGAGGCGCAGCACGGGATACAGACCGACCTGCTCGTCGCGAAACGGCGTCCTGGCGAACCACCAGCGATAGCGCGCATCCCGGTCGGCGGCGAACACCGGATCGGCGAGCGCCTGCTGCCACTCCGCCGCGATCGCCGGATCGGCAAGCGCCGAACGGGCGAAGAGATCGAGGGCGCCGGCGTCGATGTACTCCTTGCCTTCGAAGAGCGTCGAGAGCAGCCCCCAGGCGAGCAGCGAGTCCGGCGCCTCGGGCTCGAGCAGCTGCACGGCGACCGCGAAGTCGGGTTGATCCGCCGGCACCCAGAGCGTCCCCTCCGGCACGACCCGGCGCTCGTTCGTCCGCACGACCGTGGCTTCGAGCCGGGTCGCTCCCTGGTAGCTCGCGGCAGCCGGTCGCGGTTGCGAGAGCCGGGCGGTCTCCACCGTGAGCTCGAGCTCTTGCGGCAGGCGTTCGAAACGCAGGGCGTGATCGGCAAGGCGGCGCTCGATCTCGGGCCAGCCAGGGAGCACCAGATAGCCACGGGGGCGCGGCAGCACCTGGGCGGCCACCAGACGATGAAACCAGGGGACCTCGAGCTCCCGGAGGACGCCGCGGCGGTAGTGGATCTGCGCCCCGCCAGAGACCACCGAGGGCTCGTGGCTCCAGTCATAGAACGGCACCCGGTAGGGCTCCGCTTCGCCGCGCTCCCAGCGCACGACGACCGCGCTCGGCGCCGCCGTCGGCAGCCCCTGCTGCACGACCGCGAGCGCCGCCTCGGCGATTGCCGACCGCAGTGCCATCCCGGCGCGTCCGGCCTGCACGACGATGGCCGCGAGGAAATCCCGCGTCGCCAGAACACGCGCGCGATAGGGCTTGTGGGAGTGGGACTCGAGGAGAATGGCCGGCCGGTTGCGCAGCGGAAAGTAGCCGGAGGAGTAGCGCGGCTCGTAGACCAGCGTCTCGAACCCGCGCGTCGGATCCTGGCCGTCGACGAGGCTGACGTACGGCCCCTGCGAGTGGCCGGCGGCCTCCACCGCCGCCAGCATCGGCGGAAAGTTCTGCTGCAGCCAGCGGTCGACCGGCGCCGCGAGCAGCGGTGCCTCGGGCACCGCCCAGGTGATCACCCAGTCGAGATCCACGCCGTCGGTGACGTGGGTGTCGACGAACAGATGCGGCTGCCAGCGGTTGACCAGTTGCACCAGCTGCCGCGCCTCAGGTGTAACGAGCTTGAGGTAGTCGCGGTTGAGGTCGTGCCCGTCGGCGGTCGTGCGAAAGCCCATACCCAGCTCCGGACCGTTCTGGTTCGGCCGGTTGAAGGGCGAAACGCGCTCGTGACCGTCGACGTTGTAGACCGGCAGGATGAGCAGGGTCGCCGCACCGAGCAGATCGCGGCGCCCGCCGAGCGCGACGTCGCGCAGCAGCAGCAGCGTCGCGTCCTTGCCGTCGATCTCGCCGCCGTGGATGCCGTTCTGGATCATCACCACCGGCTTCGAGAGAGCCTGGGCCGCTTCGGGGGTGAACGCCTGTTCGGCCGAGAGAATCACCAGCGGCAGCGGGCGTCCGGCCGCCGAGGTGCCGTAGAACTCGAGCTTCATCTCCGGCAGGCGGCCCTCGAGGCGGCGGAGAAAGGCGATCGTCTCGTCGTAGGACGGCGTCGCCTGGTAGTCCATCCGCTCGGCCGGCGTCAGCCACTCCCCGGCGACCGGCGCCCGTTCGCCCGAGGCGGCCGCCGGCGCCAGAGCGAGAACGGCGAGCACCGCGAGGCGCTTCACTCGCGCTCCACCACCATGGCGAAGCCGTGGCCGCCGGCGGCGCAGACCGTGATCAGGCCGAACTGCAGGCTCCGCCGCCGCAACTCGTGCAGGAGCTGCATCGTCACCCGGACGCCGGTGGCACCGAACGGATGCCCGATCGCCAGCGAGCCCCCGTTGACATTGAGGCGCTCGAGGTCGACCGCACCGATCGGCGCGCTCCGGCCGAGCTCCTCACGCGCGAAGCGCGGGCTGGCGAACGCCTTGAGGTTGGACAGCACCTGCGCCGCGAACGCTTCGTGCATCTCGACGAGGTCGATCTCGGAGAGCCTGAGACCTGCCCGTTCGAGCGCCATCGGCGCGGCATAGGCGGGCCCCTGCAGCAGCTGGCGGCCGGGATCGGCCGCGGCGTAGGCCCAGGATCGCAAGTAGCCGAGAGGCGCCCGTCCGAGCGCGCGCGCCCGCCGCTCGCTCATCAGCAGCAAGGCGCCGCCGCCGTCGGTGATCGGCGAGGAGTTGCCGGCCGTGAGGGTGCCGTGGCGCCGGTCGAAGGCCGGCCGGAGCGCGGCGAGAGCGGCCATCGAGCTCGCGCCGCGGACACCGTTGTCCTCCGTTACCGGACGCTGGTAGTCGGGCGGCGGGAAGATCGCCATCACCTGTCCCTGCAGCCAACCCGCTTCGCGGGCGGCGGCGGCGCGCTGGTGCGAGAGCAGCGCGATCTCGTCCTGCGCGCGGCGGGAGATGTCGTTCTCCTTGGCCATCTTCTCGCACGCCTCGCCCATGGTCATGCCGGTCGACCGTTCGGCGATCGCCGGCGGAACCGGCGCGAAGTCGCGCGGCCGGAATCGTGCCAGTGCCCGCAGGCGCTGCGCGAGGTTGCGCGCCCGGGAGAGGGCGATGAACTTCTCCGCCGCCCGGCGCGAAAAAGCCAGCGGAACGTTCGACAGCGACTCCGCACCGCCGGCGAGCACGATGTCGGCTTCGCCGCGCAGAATCGCCTCGGCGCCGCTGGTGATGGCGCGATTGGCGGAGGCGCAGGCGAGATTGACCGTCGTGCCGGGGATCGATGCCGGCAGCGCGGCGCGGAAGACGATCTCGCGTCCCAGGTTGGGCGCATCGAGCGCCGCGACGACGACACCGAAGATGGCGCAGTCGATCTCGGCCGGATCGATCCCCGCCCGGGCCACGACCTCGGCGGCCGGAATGCCGGCGAGATCGACCACGTCCAGCTCCTTGAGGTCGCTCCCGGCGCGCGCGAACGGCGTCCGGCAGGCCTCGACGACCGCCACCCGCCCCGAGGGGCCCCGCAGCTGCTGGCGCGACACGCGCAGGATGCCCGGCGCGGCTCCCGGCGAACCGTCCATCCGCGTCCAGACGGTGTCCGCGCGCTCCCGCACCTCGGCCACCGCCGACGCGTCGGAAGGCGCTGGCAGGGGCGCGGGCGGCAGGCCCAGGTCAGAGGATTCCGGCATCGCGCTCTCCTTCGTCGGCAGGGTTATACCAGAGAGTCCGCGGCGCGCCGGGAGACGATCGCCAACGGCACGACCTGGGGTGAAAACTCCGGCGAAAGGGCTCGCCACCGCGCCACGACGTGCGTCCTATCTGCTGCCACGACCTGCCCCGAGACCACCAGGAGCCGCAGCCGCTGCGCGCGCTGGCGGAACCACCGCCGGCGCAGGAACCGCGGCGCGACCGCTTCGAGCCCGTCCGCGAGCGCGAGCAGCTCTGCGGCGCTACCGGAAACTACCGTCGGCCGCGTCCAAGCGACGAGCTCCGGATGCAGGGACGGAGAGGGTTCGACGAGAATCGCCGCGCCCGCCAGGACCGCCCAACGCGCCAGCGCCAACTCGGCAGGCTCAGCGAGCGACCGCCAGGAAATCCAGATGTCACGAACGGCGCCCGGCCCGCGATCCGACATCTCGGCAACCTGCCCAGAGCCGGAAGCAGCGGCCTTCAGGAATCCGCCGAGCAACTCCACCGCCTCCCGCTCGACCACGACACCCTTTACCGGAAGCTCTTCTTCCCCCAATCCGCCAGCGTCAAGGAAAGCAGCCGCTTGAGCAAACGACCACCAGCGAAAATGCCCTTTGGCGTTGCGGTAGAAGAGAAAAGGTGCCTCGGGCTGCGCCCTCGCCGCGTGGGCGATCGCGTCGGCGACACCTCCCAAGGACGCCTCGGAGGGACTCAATGTGGACCGAAGCCCGGCGCCGGTCAGGCGGCCGCGGTGCGCATGGCCGTGCCGATTTTCTGCTCGATCATCCCGCGCATCATGCTGGCGGGCGGACCCAGGCTGGCACGCCCGACGAGCTTGCCGTCCTCGAAAGTGATCGCGCCCTTGGCGCCCGGTCCGGAGAGCTCGAGGACGTCCCCTGCCCAGTTCCGGCGCAGCATGCCGCCAGGAAACTCCTTGGCCAGCGCTGCGTCGAGCGCCGCGCGGATCTCCGCCATACCGGTCTTCGTCGTCGGAACTTCGAGTGTGAGGTCGCTCATACGGCGGCAAATTACCACAGGGACGGCACGCATCCTGCTACAGTCGAAGGGCATGCGGTCGCTCCGGCACCCCCTCGCCTGCCTGCTGCTCCTCCTCCTGCCGCTGTCGTGGGCTGAAGCCGCCCGGGCCGCCGAACCGGCCTCCGAGCCGATCCGCACCCAGACGCCGAACGAGGAGCTCTACGGCAAGAGCCTGGAGGCCGCCGCCCAGGCCCTGCAGGTCTACGGCGCCTGGGACGACCCGGCAGCTCTCGAGCGCGTCGCCGCGATCGGCTATCGCGTGGCGAGAGAGGCCAACTACAGCGAGTTCCCGATCTCCTTCTTCCTCGCCGACATGGCCGAGCCCAACGCCTTCGCTCTCCCGGGCGGCCAGATCTTCGTCACCCGCGGCATGATGGAGCTGGGATTGAACGACGACGCCCTGGCGGCCCTCCTCGGCCACGAGATCACTCACGTGGTCAAGAAGCACGGCACCCGGCTCGAACGCAAGGCGATGCTGCTCAACATCCTGTCGCAGGCGGTCCTTGTAGGGGTCGCGGTCGCCGCCGACAAGAACCGCGAGCCCGCACTCAACGTGCCCGACCCCTACGGCTACTACAACACCCGCGACCGGCCAGAAGGCAATCTGGTCTTCGGCAGCTACGCCGCCAGCGTCATCCTGTCGGAGCTGCTGCTGCGCAGCTACAGCCGGGACTACGAGGACGAATCGGACATGGAGGGCCAGCGCTGGGCCTCCGCCGCCGGTTTCGCCAGCGACGGCACGCTGCAGCTCATGACCCTGCTGGGCTCGCGCCTGCCCGACAGCTCGCGCGAATACGGCTACTGGCGCACCCATCCCTTCTTCGACCAGCGGATCCTCGCCGCCAAGGCACGCAGTCCCGAGCTGACCTCCGGAACGGCTCGTCCCAGCGAGGAGTTCCGCCAGCGCACGCAGGCTGCAATTCTCGCCTTCGAGAACCGGCTGCCGCCCGAAAAGCGACCCGACCGGCCCGCCGCCGAGGAGCGCCGTCCGGAACGCGGCCCGGGCGCGCGCGAAGAGCGCGACGCCGAACCGCCGGTGACCCCGCTCGATCTGCTGCATCAGGCCGCACTCACCGCCTGGCCCGCCGGACCCGCCGCCGAGCGTCTGCGCAGCGACCGGCTGCACGCCGTGCGGGCGCGCCAGATCGACGCCCGCCAGCCCGGAGCCCGCGACTACGGGCACGTTCTGGCGGTCTACGACGAGGAGATCGGCGTGCTCGCCGGCATCACTCCGGAGAGTCCGACGCTCGCGGCCTTCCGCGCCGAGCGCCAGGCGCTCGTCGAGCAGCGCGACGGGCTCTATCCGGAAGCGCTCGCGGTCTGGAAGAGCGGCGTCTTCGGAACCCCTTTCCTCGAGACCTTCCTGAGCAACTATCCGGACGTGCCGGAGGCGCCGGCGGTGCATCTGGCCCTGGGCGAGGCCTACGCCCGAACCGCGCGGCAGGCCGATGCCGTCGGCGAGTTCCTCGCCACCTGGAAGGCCGATCCGGAAGGTCCCTCGGGGGAAGCCGCGCGGCGCGGGCTGCGCAACCTGGCGCCCGCCCTCGATCAGCTGACGGCGCTGGCCGAGCTCGCCGACCAGGATCAGGATGCCGACCTGCGCCGTCTGGCGGAGGAACGGCTCGCCGGCAAGGCCGCCAGCTACTCCGACATCGCCGACGGCGCCGCCTACATCGCCAAGTATCCGACCGGAACCTATGTCGAGGCGGTCACGCTGCGGCTGAACGCCCTGGCCGAGGGGCTCTTCGGCGAGCTGCTGCTCTACCAGTCGGTGGGCGACCAGATGAAGGCGATGGACCGCATTCAGCGCATCCTCACCCACGCGCCGCTCTCGCCGGCGGCCTCGCGGTTGATGGCGAAGGTCACCCTGCCGGCCTGAGAACGGCCGGTGGGCGCTTCGAGATCCCTGCGGAGTGGCGGAAAAATGGTGCCCAGGACCGGATTCGAACCAGTGACACCGGCATTTTCAGTGCCGTGCTCTACCAACTGAGCTACCTGGGCGGTAAGAGGCGCGCGAAAGTTCCGCGGTGCGAGGCGTTTTTTAGCAGCTTCGAGACCTTCCCGTCAACTAGAATGACCGCGATGCCGCTCATCGCCCGTTCCATTCTGGCGCTGACGCTCGCTCTCGTCGCTCCCGCAACGCTTCTCGCCTGGAAGCCCGCGACGCAGAAGGCGATCGCCCTGGAAGCGGCCGCGCTGGCGCCGCCCGACCTCGCACGCCTGCTGCTGCGGCACCAGAAGGACCTGCTCCGCGGCTGCGTCGCGCCGCTCGCCGACGGCAACGCCGCGCGCCACATGAAGAACCCGGACGGCAGCGGCAGCCTCGACCAGGCGATCGCCGCCGAGGTGTCGGCGACCATCGACCTGATTCGCCGCCACCGGCCGTTCGCCGAGATCGTGGAGCGCATGGGACGGCTCTCCCATTTCGTCGCCGACGCCAACCTGCCGCTCAATACCGCCAACTCGGATCCCCGGGAAGCGGCCTACTTCCGCGATTTTCTCGAGTACGCCGACTCCGCCCGGCCGCGCTTCGCCGTCGTCTTCTACGGCCTCGGCCCCGAATGGCAGAGCCCGCGCGACCTCGAGATCTGGACCCGCGCCATGCTGACGCGCGGCCGCAAGCTCTATCCGGCGATCGGCGAAGAGTACCGCCGCATCGGAGTGGGCGAAGGCGTCGCAAGTACCGCCGCCGGCGCCGGGATCGCCCGCTTCGACGACCGCTCGACCGCCTTCGCCGTCGCCGCGCTTTCCTACAGTCACGCCGTCTCGGATGTCGCCCGGGCACTGCGCCACGTCTGGCTCGCCGCCGGGGGCTCCGACCCGCGGCAGAAGCTCGCCGAACGGCGGGACAGCCTGCTCGTCGTCGAGGCCGGCGCCGGGCGCTGACCTGCGCCAGGATTTCTCCCGAGGACCCTGCAATGCCCACTCCCCCCGCCGCCCGCGCCCTGCTCTCCGTCTCCGACAAGACCGGACTCACCGAGTTCGCCCGCGGCCTCGCCGCCCTGGGCTTCGAGCTCGTCTCGACCGGCGGCACGAAGAAGCACCTCGAAGCCGCCGGACTTGCCGTCACCGGGGTCTCGGCGGTCACCGGCTTTCCCGAGATCCTCGACGGCCGCGTCAAGACGCTGCACCCGAAGATCCACGGCGGCATCCTCGCCGACCGCTCGAAGCCCGCGCACAACGCGGCTCTCGCCGAGCACGGCATCGCGCGTTTCGACCTGGTCGCGGTCAATCTCTACCCCTTCGAGAGCACCATCGCGCGCCCGGATATCGCCGAGCCGGAGGCCATCGAGATGATCGACATCGGCGGGCCGGCGATGATTCGCGCGGCAGCCAAGAACTTCGGCAGCCTCGCGGTCGTCGTCGATCCGTGCGACTACGAGCCCTTCCTCGCTGCGGTCCGTGCCGGCGGCGGCGCGGCCGCGACCGACTTCCGCCGCCGCCTGGCGCAGAAGGCGTTCGCGCACACGGCCGCCTACGACGCCGCGATCGCCGGCTGGCTCCAGGCCACGGCTGCCGCCGAGCCGGCCTCCGGGCCCACCGCCGAGCTGCTGCCGGAGCGCCTCCAGCTCTCGCTGACGCGCGAGTTCGCGACCCGATACGGCGAAAACCCCCATCAGCCGGCGGCGGTGTACCGGCTCGCCGGTGGTCCGGGGCTGCTGGGCGGGATGCGCCAGATGCAGGGCAAGGAGCTCTCCTGGAACAACCTGCTCGACGCCGACGCGGCGCGCAAGCTGGTGGCGCTGTTCGACGAGCCGGCGGTGGTCATCGTCAAGCACAACAACCCTTGCGGAGTCGGCCGTGGCCCCGATCTGGTGACCGCCTACGCCCGCGCTCTCGAATGCGACCCGGTGTCGGCCTTCGGTTCGATCGTGGCGCTGAACCGGCCGCTCACCGCTGCGCTCGAGGCGGCGTTCGGCGATCTCTTCATCGAGGTCCTGATCGCCCCGGCGGCCGAAGAACCGGCGCTCGCCGCGCTCGCGGCCAGGAAGAACCTGCGCCTCCTGCTCTGCCCCGCCTATGCGCCGACGCCGCGAGAGATCGAGTTGAGGGGTATCGACGGCGGATTCCTGGCGCAGGCTCCCGACGCCTTCGCCGAGCAGCCGGCGACCTGGACCTGCCCGACGAGGCGGACACCGACCGCCGCGGAGCGGCGGGCGCTCGAGTTCGCCTGGGCAGTGACGCGATATACCAAGTCGAATGCGATCGTCCTGACCGACGGGGACCGCACCCTGGGCGTCGGCGCCGGCCAGATGAGCCGGGTCGACTCCTGCCGCATCGCCATCGCCAAGGCCCGGTTTCCGCTCGCCGGCTCGGTCGCCGGCTCGGACGCCTTCTTCCCCTTCCGCGACGGGCTCGACGTCCTCGCCGGGGCCGGCGTCGCCGCGGTCATCCAGCCGGGCGGCAGCCGTCGCGACGAGGAGCTCATCGCCGCCGCCGACGAGCACGGCATGGCGATGCTCCTGACCGGCCGGCGCCACTTCCGTCATTGAGCCGCTCCCCTCTCCTCCGTCCGCTGCTCCTCGCCGCCACGCTGGCGGGAGGGCTTTGCGCCGTGTCGGCCGGCGATGCCGCGTTCGCGCGCGTCGACCCGCCAGCTCCGCAGGCTTCGGCAATCGACCCCTGGCAGGCGCTCACCGAGCTGCGACTCCATCTCGCGGCATCGGGCGCGCTGGTGGCGAAGTTCCGCCAGACCTTCGTTCCGGCCGGCTTCGCCACCGGCGACGAGGAGAGCGGCCGCGTCGCCCTCGCGCTCCCCGACTGCCTGCGCTGGGACTACCTCGACCCCTATCCCAAGTCGTACCTGCTCTGCGGCTCGCGCCTCCACACCTGGGCGGCCGGCGAGCCGCAGGGAGAAAGGCTCCACGTCGAGGCTCGCGACGAGGCCGGGCTCGACCTCCTGCTCCTCCCGGTCGACGAGCTGCGCGGCCGCTACACCGCCGCCGCCCGCCCGGCCGGCGGCGGCACGATCGCGGTCCAGCTGGTGCCGACCGCCACCGATTCGCGGATCGTCCAGGCCGAGCTCGCCTTCGACCTGGCATCCCAGCGGCCGACGAACCTCTCCTATCGCGATCGCGACGGCAACGTCTCGACGTTCCGCTTCGAGACGTTCGAGCTCCTCGACGACGATCGCCTGTTCACGCCGCCGACCACGCTGCTCTGGAAAGAGCCGTAGCCCCGCCGGGAGCGTGGGCGGAGGTGCTGCGCCCGCGCGCGGACCCGGTCTGGCTGCCGCTGCGCGCAGCGTTGTAGGATTCCCGATACCCTTCGGGTACCGCCCATGGCCGACACCAACTCATTCGACATCGTCTCCGAAGTGGACTTCGCCGAGGTCCGGAACGCCGCGAATCAGGCGGAGAAGGAGATCCTGACCCGCTACGACCTGAAAAGGGTCGGCTCGAAGCTGCTCATCGAAGACGAGTCGCTGGTCCTCGAATCGGCGGACGACTTCACTCTGGAGCAGGCCCGCGAGGTCGTCGAGACCAAGCTCGTGCGCCGCGGAGTGCATCTCAAGTCGATGCGCAAGGGGGACGTCGAGCCGGCTTCGGGCGGCAGGGTACGGCAGAAGATCACCTTCCAGAGCGGCATTCCGCAGGAGACGGCGAAGAAGATCGTCGCCGAGATCAAACGGCTGAAGATCAAGGTCCAGGCCGCCATCCAGGGAGAGACCGTGCGCGTATCGGGAAAGAGCCGGGACGATCTGCAGACTGCCATCGCCGCCCTCAAGGGCCTCGAACTGGACGTTCCGCTCACCTTCACCAACTACCGGTAACCGCGCTTGCCCCACAAACTGCTCGACGCCGCGACGCCCTCCGATTCCCGGGAGGCAGAACAGTTCGTCTCGCTCGTTGCCGACAAGCTGGCAGCGACCGACCGGCTGTTTCGCGACTGCCTGGCCTCCGATGTCCCGTTCATCCAGAAGTCGGGCGAGTACATCTTCGATGGCGGCGGCAAGAGGATGCGCCCGGCGCTGCTGCTGCTCTGCGCCCGCATGCTCGAGCGCGACGGCGACGAGGAGGTCACCTACGCCGCGGTCGTCGAGCTGATCCACACCGCGACGTTGATCCACGACGACATCATCGACCACTCGTCCCTGCGCCGGGGACGCCGGACCATCAACGAGCTCTGGGGCAACAACCTCACCGTCCTGCTCGGCGACTGGCTCTACACCACGGCGATGAAGATGGCCCTGCGCCACGGTTCGGTGGCGATTCTCGACCGGCTCTGCGACGCCACCCTGCGCATGACCGAGGGCGAGCTCCTGACCCAGAAACGGCTCGGCGCGATCGATCTCTCGGTTGCCGAGTACTTCGAGATCATCGACCGCAAGACGGCGCAACTGTTCGCCGCCGCCTGTTCGCTGCCGGCGCGCATCCAGCCGGTGCGCGAAGAGGCCATCGCGCCGCTCGAGCGCTTCGGGCGCGCCCTCGGCATCTGCTTCCAGCTCGCCGACGACCTGCTCGATTTCACCGCCACGGCGAGCGCCCTCGGCAAGCCGGTGCTCTCGGACCTCAAGGAAGGCAAGCTCACCCTGCCGCTGCTGCTCCTCCTGCCGCGCATAGCGGCCCGGGACCGCGCCAAGATCGAGCGCGTGCTCGCCGAGCGCGCCTTCGCCTCGGTCGCGGCGGAGGAGATCCTGGAGCTGGTGGCGCGCGAAGGAACGCTGGAGGAGGTCGCCGACGAAGCTCGCCGCTCCGCCGACGTCGCGCGCGAGGCCCTAGCGTTCTTTCCCGACAGCGCCGCCCGCCGCGCGCTCGAGTTCGCGCCAGACTTCGTGCTCCACCGGCGCGCTTGACGGCGGCGGCGTGACGCCGAGAATTCCCGCCACCTGCCCCTCGCGCGGCGCCAGCGCCGGCCACGACTCGGCGGTCGTCGCCAGGACTTCGGCGGTGAAGACCCCGGGCAATCCGGCCACCGCCACGTAGCGGAATCGGCGCAGCGTCGCGTCCTGAAAGAGGCCGGCGCCAGGGATCGGCGCGAAGATCGTCTGGGCAGACCAGGGGGGCGAGCCGATCGGCTGGTCGGAGAAGGCGATCAGCGCTGCGGAATCCGGCGGGTCGGCGCGTCGGTGCGCCCCTTCGCGGAACTGCAGCTGCAGGTAGCCCGTGCGTTCGCCGCCGAAGTCGAACTCGACCAGCGGACCGAGCGACGGCGGCCGCCGGCGGCGGCCGTTCGCTCTCCGCCAGGGGCCGTCAGCTCCCGGAATGCGATAGAGCTCGGCCGCGATCGGCTCCGCCGCCGCCAGCGCCGACTCGAAAGCCGGCCGCACCGGACCGACGGCGGGGCTCCCCCAGCGGCCGAGGGGGCTGCGTCCGAGGAGACGTGGGCGAATGCCGGGCAGCATCGCGCGCTCACCGAAGAGGCCCCGCCAATGGGTCTCGTAGAGCGTCCAGGATCCGTCCGAGCGCACCAGCTGCTGGCCACCGGCCGAGAGCTCGCACCAGAGCCCGCCGGCGCCGGACGGGCTGCGCAGCTCGACCACCATCCGGTTGCGTCCCGGGGTGAGCCAGCGCTCGACGCGGTAGCGATCCAGCGGAGCGCCGGAGGCGTAGCGATTCGAGCCGATACGCACGCCGTTGAGGAGCAACAGATAGTCGGCATCGCCGAGAATGCGGATCTCCGCCTCCGCCGGTGCCGCCACGAGGTCGAACTCCTTCACCGCGTAGAAGCCCACCGCCTGGATGTGCCTCAGGTCGTGCTGCCGCCAGATCCAGGTCGGGGCATCGCGCGCGGCGGCGCCGCCGAACGCCGCGGTCCGATGCTGGATCTCGACCGTGGCGAGGGCGAGGAGGACCACCACCGCAGCCAGCCAGGCGCTGCGACTCCAGGCGGAACGGGTCTCCCGGGTTGTGTTGCGACGCGACACCGCGCGCGACGGTAGCACACAGGGACGGCGCCCGCGGCCTTCCTTGCCTTCGAGATTGACTCGCCCGGCGCGGCGAAGTAAATTGAGACGTGCACCCCTACTCCGATCCCGATCACCCGGCCAGTCCCAGGCCGGGGCTCCCCGGCTCCTCCATCGTCGGCGCCATCCCCGCCCGCTACGGCTCGCAGCGGTTGCCGGGCAAGGCGCTGCATCTGCTGGCCGGAAAGCCCATGGTCGAGCATGTCTATCGCCGCGCGGCACGCGCCCAGGGCCTCGACAGGGTCGTCGTCCTGACCGACGACGAGCGCATCGCGCGCGCCGTCGAGTTCTTCGGCGGCGAGGTCGAGATGACCCCGGCGGAATGCGCCAGCGGCACCGACCGCATCGCCTGGGCAGCCCGCAACTGGGACTGCGCCGCGGTGATCAACATCCAGGGCGACGAGCCGCTGATCGACCCGCACGGCATCGGACGGGTGGCGGCCCATCTGCGCGCCCGGCCGGACGATCCGATCGTCACTCTCGCCGCCGACGCGCTCGAGGGGGACCTCGACTCGCCCTCCGTCGTCAAGGTGGTGCTCGATCGCGAGGGTTACGCCCTCTACTTCAGCCGCGCGCCGATTCCCTTTCCGCGCCTTCCCGGCGGCGCTGCACCACTCCGGCACCTGGGGATCTACGGTTACCGGAAGGAGGCGCTGCTGAAGCTCGCCGCGCTTCCCCAGACCCCGCTCGAACGAAGCGAATCCCTGGAGCAGCTGCGCGCCCTGGAGAATCGCCTGCCGATCAAGGTCCTCACCGGCGCCCGGCCGTCCTGGGGAGTCGACACCCCCGAGGATGCCGCCGAGGTCGACGCCCGCATCCGCCAGGAGATGCGGGAGACGGCTACAGCCGACACCCCTGACTCAGGAGCGCAGCGATGACGACGAAGTACATTTTCGTGACCGGTGGCGTCGTTTCCTCTCTCGGCAAGGGCGTCGCTTCGGCGTCGATCGGCGCCCTGCTCGAATCGCGCGGCTTCCGCGTCACCCTGATGAAGTTCGACCCCTACGTGAACGTCGATCCCGGCACGATGTCGCCCTACCAGCACGGCGAGGTCTTCGTCACCGACGACGGCACGGAAACCGACCTCGATCTCGGCCACTACGAGCGCTTCACCCACACCATCACTTCGAAGCTCAACAACTACACAACCGGCAGGATCTACGAGACGGTGATCAACAAGGAGCGCCGCGGCGACTACCTCGGCAAGACCGTCCAGGTCGTCCCGCACATCACCGACGAGATCAAGGAGGCGATGATCCGCGTCGGCAAGGGGGTCGACGTGGTGATCGTCGAGGTCGGCGGCACGGTCGGCGACATCGAGTCGCTGCCGTTCCTCGAGGCGATCCGCCAGTTCCGCCTCGAGCTGGGGCGCAACAACGCCGTCAACGTCCACCTGACGCTGGTGCCCTACATCGCCGCCGCCGAGGAGTTGAAGTCGAAGCCGACGCAGCATTCCGTGCGCGAGCTGCGGTCGATCGGCATCCAGGCCGACGTCCTGCTCTGCCGCGCCGACCGCGCCATTCCCGACGAGGTGCGGCGGAAGATCGCCCTGTTCTGCAATGTCGCCCCGGAGCAGGTCATCGCGGCGCGGGACGTCTCGACGATCTACGAAGTGCCGCTGATGTTCGCGCGCGAGGGTCTCGACGAGACGCTGCTCGATCAGCTGAACCTGCCGCGCTACGAGCGCGACCTGGCGCCCTGGGAGACCCTGGTCTCGCGGGTCAAGAACCCGAAGCACCATGTGCGCATCGGCATCGTCGGCAAGTACGTCGAGCTGCCAGACGCCTACAAGAGCCTCAACGAGGCGCTCGCCCACGGCGGGGTCGCCAACGAGTCGAAGGTCGAGCTGGTCTACATCAACGCCGAGGAGATCGAGGCCGGTAGCTGGCCGCGCGCCCTCTTCGAGGTCGATGGCCTGCTGGTGCCGATCGGCTTCGGCAAGCGCGGCACCGAAGGGAAGATCCGCGCCATCCGCTATGCCCGCGAGCACCAGGTGCCGTTCTTCGGCATCTGCCTGGGCATGCAGTGCATGACGATCGAGTTCGCCCGCAACGTCTGCGGTATCAAGGAGGCGACCTCGACCGAATTCGACAACGACGCCGCGCAGCCGGTGATCTTCAAGCTCCGCGATCTCCTCGGGGTCGAGGAGATGGGCGGCACCATGCGCCTGGGCGCCTATCCGTGCAAGCTCGAGGAGGGCTCGCTCGCGCGCTCGATCTACGGCGACGAGTTGATCTCCGAGCGCCACCGCCACCGCTACGAGGTCAATCACAAGTACCTCGCCACCCTGCAGGAGCACGGCCTGGTGATCTCCGGCCGCAGTCCCGACGGCAAGTTCATCGAGATGGTCGAGCTCCCCGGGCATCCGTGGTACCTCGGCTGCCAGTTCCATCCCGAGTACAAGTCGAAGCCGACCGAGCCGCACCCGCTCTTCGTCTCCTACATCGCCGCCGCCCTCGCCGAACAGCAGAAGCGCGCCGGCGAAGCCCGGCCCGCCAAGGTCGAGAGCCGCGAGAGCCAGCTGGCGTGACGAACTCCCGGCTGGAGCTCGCGCCCGGCGTCGCGATCGGCGACGGCCTCTTCCCGGTGATCGCCGGTCCGTGCGTGATCGAGAGCGCCGAGACCACGTTCCGCGCCGCCGGGCTCCTCGCCGGCATCGCCCGGCGCCTCGGCCTGAAAATGATCTTCAAGGCGTCGTTCGACAAGGCGAACCGGAGCTCCGGCAAGGCGTTCCGCGGACCCGGCCTGGACGAAGGCCTGGCGGTCCTCGCCGAGGTCCGGCGCCAGTTCGCCCTGCCGCTCCTCACCGACGTCCACGAGCCGGCGCAGTGCGCGGCGGCGGCGAAGGTCGTCGACGTGCTGCAGATTCCGGCCTTTCTCTGCCGCCAGACCGACCTGCTGCTGGCGGCGGCAGCGACCGGCAAGGCGGTGAACGTCAAGAAGGGGCAGTTCATGGCGCCCGACGACATGCGGCGGGTGGTCGACAAGATCCGCTCTGCCGGCAACGAGCGGGTCACGGTCACCGAACGCGGAGCCTCCTTCGGCTACCACAATCTGGTGGTCGACATGCGGAGCTTCTCCTGGATGCAGAGCGACGGTATCGCCGTGATCTACGACGTCACCCACTCGCTGCAGCTGCCGGGAGCCGGCGCCGAGGGCACGGGTGGAGCCCGCCAATTCGCCGAGCCGCTCGCCCGCGCGGCGGTCGCCGCCGGCGCCGACGGCCTCTTTCTCGAGGTGCACCCGGATCCCGACCAGGCGCTCTCCGACAAGGACACCCAACTCCCCCCGGATCGCGCGGAAGCCCTCCTCGCCGCGCTCCTCCGGGTGCGCGCCGCGGTGACCGCATGAGCTCTTCCGCCCCCCCACCGCGTCGCGCTCCACGGCCACCGCGCGAAGTCGCCCGCCAGGTTCTGGAGATCGAAGCCGCGGCGGTCGCCGGTCTGGTGGCCCAGCTCGACGAGACCTTCGACCGGGCGGTCGAGCGCCTGCGGACCGCTCGCGGTCGCGTCGTCTGTTCCGGCATGGGCAAGAGCGGCATCGTGATGCAGAAGATCGCCGCCACGCTCGCCTCAACCGGCACGCCCTCTTTCTTCCTGCACCCGGCCGAAGCGATCCACGGCGACCTCGGCATGATCGTCGAGGGGGACATCGTCCTCGCCGCCTCGTACTCCGGCACGACCGAAGAGCTCCTGCGGCTGGTCGAGATCCTGAAGCGCCTCGGCGTGCCGCTCATCGCCATGACCGGCAACTCGAGCTCCCCCATCGCCCGCGGCGCGGAGATCCACCTGCCGGTGGCGATCGACAAGGAGGCCTGTCCGCTGAACCTGGCGCCGACCGCGTCGACCACCGCGACCCTCGCCCTGGGTGACGCGCTCGCCATGGCTCTCCTCGAGGCCAGAGGCTTCACCCCCGAGGACTTCGCGCGCTTCCACCCCGGCGGCCAGCTGGGCAAGCAGCTCCTGAGGGTGCGCGAGGTGATGCACGCCGGCGACCGGCTGCCGGCGGTGACCACGACGACTTCGATGCGCGATGCGATCTACGAGATGTCGAAGAAGGGACTCGGCATCACCGCGGTCACCGACGCAGCCGGAATGCTCGTCGGGGTGATCTCCGACGGCGACCTGCGGCGTCTGCTCGAGAAGGACGAGCAGATCCTCCGCCGCACCGCCGGCGAGTGCATGAAGTCCGGCCCGCGCACCATCGACGGCGACGAGCTCGCGCCGGCGGCGCTCCAGCGCATGGAGCAGAACCGCATCACTTCGCTCTTCGTCTGCGCTCCCGGCGGCCGGCTCGAGGGGATCGTGCATCTGCACGATCTCTGGGGACTCGAGCTCTTCTAGGATTCCTGCGTGCCCTCCTCCACGCCATCGCCGGGCATCTGGCTGCCGGAGCTTCAGGCGCGCGCCCGCGGCCTCAAGTGGCTGCTGCTCGACGTCGACGGCGTGTTGACAGACGGCCGCCTCTGGTTCGACGCCCAGGGCGAGGCTCTCAAGGTCTTCGACGTCCGCGACGGCCTCGGCATCCGCCTCTTGACCGAGGCGGGGATCCAGGTCGGCATTCTCTCCGCCCGCAGGAGCGCGATCGTCGAGAGGCGGGCGCGCGATCTCGGTCTGGCCGAGATCCTCCAGGGGCACGAGGACAAGCTGACCGCCTTCCGCGACCTTCTTTCGCGCCAGGCTCTCGCGGCTTCGGAGGTCGCCTACCTGGCGGACGACCTGCTCGACCTCCCGGTGCTCGGCGCCTGCGGCCTCGCCGCCGCGCCGGCCGATGCCGCGGCGGACGTCCGCAGCCGCGTGCACTACGTCACCGCCGCAGGAGGCGGCCGCGGGGCGGTGCGCGAGCTCGCCGAGCGGCTGCTCGCGGCGCGCGGCGTGTGGGAGGGGATCGTGCAGCGCTTCGAGGCCGTCGATTCCTGAGCGCGGGCGGCGCGCCGCCGGCAAGGCCCTGCGCTCGGCGCTGCTCACGGGAACGGGCAGGCTCCTCGATATCCTCTTCTCGCGCCTTGGCTGGCACCGCGCGCAACGGCTCGGCGGGAGGTTCGGGCGCCTCGCCTGGCGCCTTTCGCGACGCGACCGGCGCCGTGCCCTCGAGCACCTCGAGCTCGCCTTTCCCGAGCTCGCCGTGGGGGAACGCGAGGCGCTCGCCCGGCGCAGCTTCGTCCACCTGGGAATGCTCCTCGGCGAGTGCCTGCAGCTGCGCCACGCGGCGGCCGACGCCCTCGCGCGGCACGTGACGCTCGAGGGCTGGGAGCACATCGAAGCCGCCCGCGCCCAGCGCCGCCCGATCATCATCGTCACCGGGCACTGCGGCAACTGGGAGCTGCTGGCGGCGACGATGAACGCGCGCGGACTCGGCATGCTGGTCGTGGCGAGAGAGATCGACGAGCCCGGGCTGCAGACGATGCTGCTCGACCTGCGCGCCCGCTTCGGCACCCGCACCATCGTGCGCGGCACTCCCGGAGCCGCCCGCGCCCTGCTCGGCGCGCTGCGCGGCGCCGGCGCCCTCGGCATGCTGATCGACCAGGACACCAAGGTCGAAGGTGTCTTCGTCGACTTCTTCGGGCGCCCCGCCTGGACGCCGGTCGGCGCCGCCGAGCTCGCGCTCCGCTTCGATGCCGCGGTGCTGCCGACTTTCATCGCGCGCCGCGCCGACGGCAGCCACCAGGCGGTGATCCACCCGGAGCTCTCCCTGCCGCCCGACCCGACCGCGGCGACGGCACGCATGACCGCCGCGATCGAAGCCCAGATCCGCAGCCACCCCGAGCAGTGGGTCTGGCTCCATCGCCGCTGGCGCCGGCGGCCCGAGGTGCAGCCGTGATCCGCGCCGAACCCGGCCGGCCGCTGAAAGTCTTCGGCCAGCCGACCGACGAACGGCGGATCTGCCGCATGATCTTCGACGAGCTCTGCGTGCTCGCCAACGGCGACATCGTCTGCTCGTGCGGCGACCCCTCGGGCAAGCTCGTCTACGGCAACGTCCTCCGGGACCGCATCGCGCCGATCTTCGACGGCAAGACCTACCGCGCGATGCGCAGTTGGCAGCTGCGCACCGAAGCCACGTCGTGGTGTCCGGTCATCCTGCAGCGTTGCGGCGGACGCGTCTCCGCGCCGGAGGCCGGCGATCGACCCGACGGACGCAGGGTGCGGATGCTGCAGCTCGAACCGATCTCACACTGCAACCTCGCCTGTCCCGCCTGCCCGGTGACCCAGTTCGACGCCGACCCCTCCTACCGCGACGATCGCGCCGCGACCCTGCCGCTCGCGACGATGCTCGACGTCGTCGATCAGCTGCCGGCGCTCGAGAAGATCCTGTTCTACAACTTCGGCGAGCCGTTCCTGCACCCGCAGGCGATCGACTTCCTGCGCGAAGTGCGCCGCCGCCGGCCGGAGGTCGTGCTCCACACCAGCACCAACGGACTCGCTTTCACCCCGGCGAAGATCGAGGCGATCGCTGCCGAGAGCCTGCTCGACCGCATCGTCTTCTCGATCGACGGCGCGACCGAAGCGAGCTATCGCCGCTACCGCGTCGGAGGGAGCCTGACGCGCGCGCTGGAAGCCCTCGAGAACCTCGTCGCGGCGACGCGGCGCCACGGCACGCGCGAGCGGCTCGACATCGTCTGGCAGTACATTCTCTTCGAATGGAACGACTCGCCGAAGGAGATCGCCGCAGCGCGGTCACGGGCGGCGGCGATCGGCGTGCCGCTGCGCTTCATCCTCACTCACACGGCAGGCGCTTCGCGGCGGCTGACGGCCGGTGCGCCCGAGCTGCGGGACCAGCTCGGCATCGAGGATCCCTGGACGGCGTCGACCTGCGACTTGCGCGCCGAGCGGCTCGAAGAGGCCGGGAGCCTCCGGACCGGCCGCTTCGCGGCGCGCCTGACACCTGCGTGCGATCGAATCCAGGCGCAGCCGGGAGGCCGCTTCGCAGTGGAGATCGTGGTCGCCAACTTGTCGCAGCGCGCCTGGGGCGACGACGACGAAGACCGCTTCCGGATCGGCGTCCAGCTGCGGCCTGCGACCGGGCCCGGCCGCGAAGACCTGCCAGCCGTCCCCGTGCCACCAGCGGCACGGCCAGCCGGAGCGTCGGCCACGGTGCTGATCGACGGCCGGGCTCCGGCGCAAGCCGGTTCCTACGAGCTGTTCCTCGACGTCGTCGAGGAGGGTGTGAGCTGGTTTCACGAGCGCGGCTCGGCGCCGGCCCGGGTGAAGCTCGACGTCTTCACGGAAGCCGGTTCGGTGACGTTCGAACCGTACGCGCTGGCCGCCGAGCTCGGTGCCGTTCTCGCCGATCGGACGGTTCCGGACTGGCAGCTCTCCGAATGGGCGGGCCTGCTCGCCTCCGGAACGCCGATCGCGACCCTCGCGAGCTGGATCCTCGGCACTCCCGCACCGGCCGGAAGCGAGCTGCGGCGGACGCGGGCGCACACCGCCGTCTGCGCTCGCCTCGGCCTGCGCTAGGTCTCCGCCTTCTTGCCGCGGGTTACGAGCCAGGCGGCGCCGGTGCCGAGCAGATAGAGGCCGATCGTCGGGACGGCGAAGATGCACAGGTTCACGATGTCGGAGGTCGGCGTGATGATCGCCGAGACGACGAAGATCACCAGCACCGCCCAGCGGAAGTTGCGCATCAGGAAGCCGGGCGTCACCAGGCCGATCTTCGCCAGCAGCACGAGCACGATCGGCAGCTCGAACATGAGCCCCAGTCCGAGCATGATGGTGAGCAGCAGACCGTAGTACTTCTCCGCCGTGATCACCGGCATGAAGTCCTTGCCCATCTCGAGCAGGAACTGCACCGCGAACGGGAAGGCCACGAGATAGGCGAAGACGCCACCGGCAAGGAAGAAGAGCCATCCCAGCACGACGAACGGCGCCGCCCAGCGGCGCTCCCTGGGATAGAGGCCCGGCGAGATGAACGCCCAGACCTGATAGAGGATGACCGGCGCCGCGACGAAGGCGCCGGCGAGCAGCGCCGTCTTGAAATAGAGCAGGAAGGCGTCGGTAATGCCGAGGAAGGCGAGCTTCTGCCCTTCCGGCAGCAGGTGCCGCTCGTAGATCGGCCGGGCAAAGAAACGGCAGATCTCCGCCGCCCAGTTGAAGCAGGCGAGCATGGCGATGAACAGCGCCGCCGCCGAGTAGACGATGCGCTTGCGCAGATCCTCGAGATGATCGAGGAGCGACATTCGGGGCAGTTCGTCGGCGGGCAGCGCGCCGCCGCGCGGCTCGGAAGCGGCAGACATGGGAGCGGTCAGGCCGGCCGGCTCTCGCCTGGCTCGGACGTCTTCGCGGGCTGGACCTCGACCGCTTCACCGGCGGCCGGTGCCGGTTCTCCGGTTGCGGCAGTTTCCCGGTCGCCCGCTGGTGCCCGCTCGGACATCGGTCCGAGCTGAGGCAGGCTCGCGCCCGGCAACTGAAGCTGCGCGTGTCGCGGCTGCGCGGCGCCGCCGGCCGGCCGGCCGGGCGGGCGAGGCGGCTCGTTCTCGAGCGCGATCTCGGTCTCGATGGTGCGGCGGAGATCGCTCGTCGCCTTGCGGAACTGAGCCATCCCCTTGCCGATCGTCCGTCCGACCTCCGGCAGCCGCTTCGGCCCGAAGATGAGCAAGGCGAGGACGAGAATGAAGAGCATTTCCGGGAATCCAAGGGGACCGAACATGGCAGCGACCGGCGGCAATCATCGGCCCCCGGCGCCCACGGTGTCAAGGCGAACCGCACCGCGCGCGCCCTGAGGGCCCGCTCTTCGCATGTTAGGATCGCGCCATGCGTCGAACGTGGCGTCTCGCTGCGACCGTGCTCTTCCTCACCGTGCTCCTCGTCGGCGGCCTGGCAGGAAACCGCCTGCTCGCCCTCGGCGAAGACGCGCGCAGCGACCTGAAGCTCTACACCGAGCTGCTCGAGGCGGCGCGCACGCGCTACGCCGGCGAAGTCCACTTCCGCGATCTCGTCTACTCCTCCATCCACGGCATGTTGCGGACGCTCGACCCGCACACCAACTTCCTGCCGCCGACGGCCTATTCGTCGATGCGGGAGAAACAGCAGGCGACCTTTTTCGGCCTGGGAATCCTGGTCGGGGTGCGCAACGGACGCCTGACCGTCATCGCGCCGATCGACGGCACGCCGGCGTCGCGTCTGGGAATCCGCGCCGGCGACGTCATCCAGCGGATCGAAGACGAGCCGACCGACAAGCTGTCGATCGACGAGGCGGTCTCGCGCCTCAAGGGCCCCAAAGGCACGCAGGTGCGCATCTCGATCCTGCGGGTCGGGCTCGACGAACCGCTGGAGCTCACCGTCACTCGCGCCGAGATCCCGCAGACGACGGTCCGGTATGCCTACATGATCGCCCCGGAGACCGGCTACATCTCGATCAGCGACTTCACACGCTCGACTTCGAGTGAAGTGGAGAGGGCGCTCGCCAAGCTCAAGGGCGAAGGGATGAAGCGGCTGCTCCTCGACCTGCGCAACAACGGCGGCGGACTCCTCGATCAGGCGGTCGACGTGGCGGACCAGTTCCTGCCCGACGGCTCGACGGTCGTGGTGACCCGCGGCCGGACGCAGGATTCCGCCCAGTCCTTCTCCGCCGACGGCAGCCATGAGCCGATCGCCGAGCCGGTCGTCGTCCTGGTCAACAGCGGCACGGCTTCGGCTTCCGAGATCCTCTCCGGCGGCATCCAGGACCACGACATCGGCCTGGTCGTCGGCACGCCGACCTGGGGCAAGGGCCTGGTCCAGACGGTCTACGGCCTGTCCTACGGCGCCGGACTGGCACTCACCACGGCGAAGTACTACACGCCCTCGGGACGCCTGATCCAGCGCGACTACAGCTCCTACTTCGACTACTACACCCGCAACGGTCTCGAGCCCGGCGACGACAACCCGCACCCCAAGGTCGAGCCGCCGGCGACCGAGGCCTACGCGACCGACCTCGGGCGCAAGGTCTACGGCGGCGGCGGCATCACCCCCGACGTCGAAGTCCAGCCCACCGAGGTGGCGCCGTTCCTCCAGTACCTGCTCGGCCGGTCGGCATTCTTCGGCTTCGGCGTCGACTTCGCGCGCCGCCACCCGGAGATCACCCGCGACTGGCGGCCGGACGCCGCCGTGCTCGACGAGTTCCGCAAGTGGGTCGTCGACCAGAAGATCGACACCGCCGAGGATCTCGAGAAGGGCTTCGTGAACGCGGCGGAACAGGCCTACGCCCTGCGCCAGATCCGCGCCGAGATCTTCGCCACCCGCTTCGGCATCGAGGCGTCGCACCAGGTGCTCTCCGAGGGCGACGCGCAGATCCAGGCGGCGCTCGGGCTCTTCCCGCGCGCCGAGGCGCTGCTCGCCGAACGCCTGCGGCTCGAGAAGAAGCCCGACGTCAACGCGGCCGCCGTCGCGCGACCGTAGGCCGCACCCCTCTGCCCCAGCTCCTCCCGGGTCCCTAGTCCCGTTGGGCTAGTAGGTCCTTTCCGAGAGTCCGCTCGGGGTCCTGTCTGGCCCGTATCCCATGGGGTCCTCGCCCTGAAGAAACGGG
>CAZQTL010000004.1:0-50003 GCA_964595975.1 uncultured Thermoanaerobaculia bacterium
CCCGACGGCGAGATCGGCGCCCTGTGGGTGCGCGGCGGGGCGCGCGCCTGGGGCTACTGGCGCGAGATGGACAAGACACAGGCGACGTTCCGCGGCGAGTGGGTCGTGCCCGGCGATCTCGTCTCGCGCGACCGCGACGGCTTCTTCACCTATCAGGGCCGGGGCGACGACGTCTTCAAGGTCGGCGGCAAGTGGTTCTCGCCGGCCGAGGTCGAGGGCACCCTCCTGCGCCATCCGCAGGTCGCCGAGTGCGCCGTGGTCGGGATCGCCGACGAGAACGGCCTGCTCAAGCCTCACGCCTGGGTGATCCCGAAAGATCCTGCCCCCGACCTGGAGCGCGAGTTGCGGGAGTACGTCGCGCAGCAGCTGCTGCCGTACAAGGCGCCGCGAACGGTGCAGGTCGTCGAGGAGCTCCCCCGGACCCACCTCGGCAAGATCGACCGCGGGGCTCTCAAGCGACCCGCAGCCGGCGAGGGGAGGCGCTCGTGAGCGGCGGACGGAAGAGGACCTCGAAGTCGCCGACCGCATGCCTCGCCGAGCTCGGCCGGATCCGTGCGGAGTTCGGGCCGGGCTGGCCGGAACGCAAGCGGGCGCTCCTCGCCCGGCTCGAACGGGCCCGGCTGCCCTCGGCGCGCGCCGTCGCGACGCTCCACGACCTGCTGATCTTCCTGCGTGCCTATCCCGACGACACCGTCGTGCTCGCCCTCGTCGAGCGCCTGCTCGCCGGCTTCGACCGCCGAGCCGATCTGCGGCGCCACCGGGGTGAGTTGGCCGACAGCGGCATCGCCGGCACGACGATCGGCTTTCCGTTCTTCGCCGAGACCGCCTGGCGTCTGGCGACCCGTTTCCCCGCCAGGCTCGAGATCGACTGGGAGGCGGTCGCCGAACCCGAGCGCGTCGAGCGCTGGTTGCCGTTCGTCGCCCATCCGGCGGAGATCCCGGGCCTCGACGAGATCGCCTGGACGCCCGCGGAATGGCTCGCGCGGATGCGCGGTCGCGAGCTCACTCCACCGCAGGCCGGCGGGGCCTTCTTCCTGCGCCGCCTGCGACGGGCGATTCCCGACTCCCACCTCTTCGAGCGTGTCGTCGACGACCTCGGCCTCTACTATCGTCTGACACCGTCGCCCGCCGGCGATCTCCACCCGACGCCGGCGCGGACCCGCGAGCGGCTCGCCGGCGCCCGGCCCCACTTCCATGGCGCGCCGCTGCACCGGGGCCGGCCCGACCTCGCGCTGGAGCTGCAGCGCGGCAGGCTCGCGCCGCTCGCCGTCGAGGACCTCGCCGGCCGGCGTGCCGACCGGCTGCTCGAGATGGCGCGCGACGCCATGGTCACGCGCAGTCGCGACCTCGACGCCTTCGCCTACGGCAGCGTCGACGACGTTCGCCTCGTCACCTGGGAAGACGGCCTGCAGTTCGCGGTCATCGGCGTACGACCCGAGCGCCGCCTGCTGCTCGAGGCCGTCTACGCCTTCCTGACGCTCAAGAACGGCGTTCCAGCGGGCTACGTCCTCAACAGCGCGCTCTTCGGTTCGGCGGAGATCGCCTTCAACGTCTTCGAGGCGTTTCGCGGCGTCGAGGCGGCGCAGGTCTACGCTCGCGTTCTCGCCACCGTGAAGGCGGTGTTCCGCGCTTCCGCCTTCACCATCTTTCCCTACCAGCTGGGCGACGGCAACGACGAGGCGCTCGACTCCGGCGCCTGGTGGTTCTACCAGAAGCTCGGCTTCCGGCCGCGCGCGCCGGCGGCGACCGCGCTCATGAACCGCGAGCTCGCGCGGCAGCGGCGCGACCCGGCGAGCCGCTCGTCGCGCGCCACGCTGGCGCGCCTGGCGAAAGAGAACCTCTTCCTCCATCTCGGCCGGGAGCGCCGCGACGTCATCGGTGAAGTCCCCCTGCCTTCGGTCGGCGTGGCGGCGACCGCCCTGCTCGCGCGGCGCTTTCCGGAAGCTCCCGATCGCGGTGACGCCGCCTGCTCCGCCGAAGCCCGCGAGCGCCTCGGTCTGCGCAACCTCGCCGGCTGGAGCGCCGACGAGCGTTCCGCCTTCCACCGCTGGGCGCCGGTCGTCCTGCTGCTCCCCGGGCTCGAGCGCTGGAGCGCCGACGAACGCCGGGGGCTCGCCGCGGTCATTCGCGCCAAGGGGGGCCTCAGGGAATCGGATTTCGTGCAGCTCTTCGACGCCCACCCCAGGCTGCCGGGAGCGCTGGCGAAACTCGCGCGGAGCGCCGAGAGCGCCTGAGAAGCCGCGCCCGCGGGCGGCACAGCCGGAGCAGCGCTACTCGATCGCGCGCGGCGTCGACTGCATGCGGACGACGCCGACGATTCCGGCGAGAGTGAGGAGCGAACCCACCGCCTGATTCCAGCCGAACGGCTCGCCGAGCAGCACGGCGCCGAGCGCGAAGGCGATCAGCACCGTCAGTTGCGCCATCGCTCCCGCCTGGACGTTCGTCACCCAGCGGTAGGCATAGGTCATCAGGAGCTGCGCGGCGATCGAGGTCGCTCCGACAGCGGCGAGCAGGAGCCACTCGCGCCCGGTCGGAGTCCGCCAGTGGAGGATGCCCAGCGGCGCCGTGGTCAGCAGGCCGAAGAGCGTGAAGCTGCCGTAGATCGCCCACGAGGTCTCGGTCCGGCGGGCGGCGCGGATCGCCGCGACGGCGGCGCCCGAGAGCACCGCGGAGGCCAGGCCGGCGGCTTCCCAGCGGCTGAAGTGAGCGAGCAGCCCGCCGTCCTCGAGCCCGCCCGTGACCATCGCGACGCCGAGAAACGCCACCGCCGCGGGCAGGAGCAGCCAGCGCCGCACCCCCTCGCCGAGGAAGAGCGACGCGAACAGCACGCTGAAGATCGGCGACGAGTAGTTCAGCAAGGTGGCCGTGCCGACCGGCACGTGCGCGATGGCGAGGAAATAGAGCAGCACCGCGACGCCGCCGAAGACCCCGCGGTAGACGAGCAGGTCGAGGCGGTCGTAGGAGAGCGCCCGGCGCCCGAGGCCCGGCACGACCAGCAGCGGCACCAGCATGAGGGCGAAGCGGACGAAAGCGATCTCGCCGCCGGAGAGCGTCCGGGCCGCGACCTTGGCGGCGACCGCCATGAGGGCGAAGCAGACCGCCGACATGGCGGTGTAGACCAGCGGATGCCGGGGCGGCGCCGGCGGAGCGCTCGTGGCGGCCGGCACGCTCAGCGCGCGATCGGCGACTTCAAGAGCTCCGCGAGCCACTGCGGCACGACGGTCTTCTGAAAAGTGTCCATGGCGACGCAGACCGTGACGATCCGGCTCTCCGCCGCCGGACGCTCGATATCGCGGTGCAGGAAGCGGTAACGCCAGGAGACCGAGCTGCCGCCGACGCGCGGCACCGAGACCTCGATCTCGAGGTCGTCGCCGTAGCGCAGCGGCCGGTGATACTCGGTCTCGAGGTGCACGACCGGGAAGCCGATGCGGTGCTCGCGCAGGAGCTTCGGATAGTCGATGCCGACGGCGTCGCGGAAGAACTCCTCCATCGCGACGTGGCAGAAGTGCATGAAGCGCGGGTAGTAGACGATCCCGGCCGGATCGAGATCGCCCCAACGGACGTGCAGCGGCGTGCGGAAGGCCATGCCGGGGAGTCTAGACCGGCTTCGGCTTGGCCAGCAGGTACTGCGGCGGCCACGGGAGATCGACGCCATAGCGCGCCGCCGCGTGCAGCGTGAGGTAGGGATCGGCGAGGTGCGGCCGCGCCATCAGGGCGAGATCGGCGCGCTCCGCCGCGAGCACGGTGTTCGCATGGTCGACGTCGAGGATCGCGCCGACCGCCATGACCGGGATCGCCGCCTCGTAGCGGATCTTCTCGGCGAATGGCACCTGGTACATGCGGCCGTAGTCCGGTCGCGACGCCGGCGAGTTGCCGCCCGAGGAGACGTCGACGAGATCGCAGCCGAGACGCTTGAGCTCGCGGGCCACCGCGACCGCCTCGTCGGGGGTGAAGCCGGAACCGTCGGTCATCCAGTCGCTCGCCGAGATGCGGACCGACATCGGCAGCTCCGAGGGCCAGACGGCGCGCACGGCGGCGAACACCTCCAGCGGATAGCGCATGCGGTTCTCGAGCGAGCCGCCGTACTCGTCGCTCCGCGAGTTCGCCAGCGGCGACAGGAAGCTCGACAGCAGGTAGCCGTGGGCCATGTGCAGCTCGAGCCAGTCGAAACCGGCTTCCGCGGCCCAGCGTGTCGAACGAACGAAGTCCGCCAGGATCCGGTCCATGTCGGCCCGGTCCATCGCCCGCGGCACCGGGGCGCCGGGGCGGAAAGGATCGGCCGAAGGAGCGAGCGGCTGCCAGGCGCCCTCCTCGGCCGTGAGCGGCAAGTCGGCCCCCTCCCAGGGCCGGCGCATCGATGCCTTGCGGCCGGCGTGAGCGAGCTGGAGACCGATCTTCGCCTTCGAGTGGCGATGGGTGAACTCGACGATCCGCCGCCACTCCGCGAGGTGCTCGGGGCGGTAGAGACCGGCGCAGCCGGGGGAGATGCGGCCTTCGGCCGAGACGTTGGTCATCTCGGCGATCACCAGGCCCGCACCGCCCAGCGCGCGGCTTCCGAGGTGCACGAGGTGCCAGTCGCCGACCGTCCCCTCCTCGGCCGAGTACTGACACATCGGCGACACGACGATGCGGTTGGCGAGCTCGACGCTGCGCGCCCGGAACGGCGTGAACGCCGGCGGCACGGGGGGACTGGCGTCCGGCGCGCCACCGGGAGTGCGCTCGGAGAATCGGCGGTCCACCTGCGCCACCAGGAGCGGATCCCGCGCCTTGAGGTTGTCGTAGGTGATCCGCTTCGACCGGGTCATCAGATTGAAGACGAACGGCAGCGGTTCCTGCACCAGGTAGCGGCCAGCGTTCTCGAACCACTCCAGGCTGGTCTGGGCGGCGCGCTGAAGCTTGGCGACGTCGATCCGCCGCGCCGCCTCGTACGCCGCCAGCACCGCCGGCACGTCGCTGGTCCCGAGCTTGCGGAAGGACGCGACGAGCGCGATGGCGTCCTCCATCGCCAGCTTGGTTCCGGAGCCGAT
Organism: uncultured Thermoanaerobaculia bacterium; assembly: GCA_964595975.1. Taxonomy (GTDB): domain Bacteria; phylum Acidobacteriota; class Thermoanaerobaculia; order Multivoradales; family JAGPDF01; genus JAGPDF01. The sequence continues at coordinate 5,028 of CAZQTL010000004.1, forward strand.
CGAATAGTGGGCCGTGTGGGCCGCATCGCCGAGCAGCACGACGTTGGCGCGATGCCAGCGGCCGCAGCGCACGGTGGGAAACTGCCGCCAGACCGAGCGATTGGCGAGCAGCCGGTGCCCGGCGAGATGGGGCGCGAAGAGCCGCTCGCAGAACTCGACGGTCTCGGCCTGGGTCGCGCGGTCGAGCTTGGCACTGCGCCACGCCGCCTCCGAACACTCGACGATCCAGGTGCTGCGCCCGGCGGCGAACGGATAGGCGTGCACCTGGAACAGCCCGTGCTCCGTCGGTTGGAAGATGAAAGTGAAACAAGGCAGCGCGAAGTCCGTTCCCAGCCAGGAGAAGCGGTTCGGGCGCAGGTCGACCGTCGCCTCGAAATCGGCCGCGAAGCGCTCCCGGACCACGCTGTGGACGCCGTCGCAGCCGATCACCAGGTCGGCGGACGGGAGCTCCTGCCCGGCGCCGATCTCGTGCTCGAAGCGGATGGTGCAGCCCAGGGCCTGGGCGCGTTGCCGGAGGATGGCGAGCAGCTCGGTGCGCGCGATAGCGGCGAATCCGTGCCCCGTCGAGACGATCGACTCGCCACGGTACCGGGTCTCGATCTCGCTCCAGGTGCGGAAGCGGGCGCGGATCAGGGCGGCCGAGTCCGGGTCGGCATCTTCGAAGAAGGACAGCGTCTCGTCCGAGAAGACGACCCCGAAGCCGAAAGTGTCGTCGGGCCGGTTGCGCTCGAGGATCTCGATCTCGGTCGCCGGAAAGGCCTGTTTCATCAAGATGCCGAAGTAGAGCCCCGCCGGGCCGCCGCCGATCGCCACGGTACGCATCGCGCAATTCTATGTTCCCGGCTTCCCCGCAGGGAGCGTCGGGAGGCGGACTGGTCTAGGCTGACGAAACGATGGAATGGTGGATGGTCTGGCTCGTCGAGATTCTCTGGGTGGCAGGCGTGTCTGTCTGGGTCGCGACGGATCGGCGCGCTCCGGCCTCGACCCTCGCCTGGATCGTGGTCCTCGCCTTCCTGCCCCTGGTCGGTGTGCCCTTCTATCTGCTCGTCGGCCCGCGGCGGCTGCGGCGCAAACGGTCGCGCTACAAGGAGCTGAGCGAATGCGTCTCGCAGGCGCTCGACACCGCGGAGCGCCATCCCGAGATTCCGCCCGATGTCGTACGCCAGGTGCGGCTCGCGGCCCGCCTGGACGAAGCACCGCTCACCTCGGCGACGGCACTCGATTCCTTTCGCTCGGGAGAGGAGGCGTTCGCTGCCATCGAGCGCGACATCGGCGCTGCGCGACACCACGTCCACCTCGAGTTCTACATCTGGAACGACGACCGGACCGGACGCCGGATGCGCGACCTGCTCGTCGAGCGCGCTCGCGCGGGCATCGAGGTGCGGGTGCTGGTGGACAGCGTCGGCGCAGGGGTGAACGCCGCCTTCTTTCGCGACTTGATGGCGGCAGGCGGGCAGTACGCACGGTTCAATCCGCCGCGCTTCGGCCTGCGCCTCCGACTGCTGAACTTCCGCTCCCACCGCAAGATCGTCGTCGTCGACGGCTCGGTCGGCTACCTTGGCGGCATGAACGTCTGCGACGAGCAGACCGCTGGCGTCGACGGCGAATGTCCGTGGCGCGACACCCAGCTGCGCATCGAAGGCGAGGCCGTCCGCTGGCTGCAGCGGTCGTTTCTCGAGAACTGGCAGTTCTCTTCGCCGTACCCCTTGCGCATCGCGTCGGAGTATTTCCCCAGCCAGCCGCGAGGCGATCACTGGCTGCAGGTCGTGCGCGGCGGCCCGGATCGCCTGGTCTTCCCGCTCCACGAGTTCTTCTTCACCGCGATCGCCGGCGCGGATGAACGGATCTGGATCGCCTGCCCGTATCTCGTCCCCGATGAGGCGACCCTGCTCGCCATTCGCTCGGCCGCCCACCGCGGGGTCGACGTGCGGCTCCTGGTGCCGATTCGCGGCGATTCGCGGCTCACGGCCGCGGCGGTGCGCTCCTACTACGACGACTGGCTCGCCTGCGGCGCCCGGGTGTTCGAGTACCGGCCTGCGATGCTGCACGCCAAGACGATGGTGGTCGATCGAGAGCTCGCGGTGATCGGCAGCGCCAATATCGACAACCGGAGCTTTCGGCTGAACTTCGAGATCGTCGCGGCGATCTACGGGAGGGAGGCGGCGGACCGGCTGGCGAGCGAGTTCGAGGCCGACCTGAAGCGGGCGCGCGAGGTCCGTCCGTTCCACCTGAGCCGCCGCCGGTGGCCGCGGATTCTCGCCGAGTCCGGCGCGCGGCTGTTCAGCGCGTTGCTCTGAGCGCAAGCAAACCCTGGTTTCTGTCCCGAAGCGGGGGGGGCTTGACAACCACAACTAGTGTCCTAGTACAGTAGTACACATGTTGCATCTGCCTCTCATCATTGACACTTCGGATCCGCGACCGATCGGGCGACAGATCGAAGAGGGGCTTCTGCAGCTGGTCACCTCCGGGACTCTCGCTCCGGGAGAGCCGATCCCTTCGGTGCGCGATCTCGCCCGCGACCTGCGGGTCAATCCGAACACGGTCGCCAAGGTCTTCCAACGCCTGGGCGAGGCCGGGGTCCTCGAGATGCGCCGCGGCGAGGGAACGTACGTCGCCCAGGATCCGCCGCTCCCCACCGCCGCCGAACGCCAGGCGCGCCTCGTCGAGGCCGCCTCCCGCTACGCCGCCACCGCCGCCGGCCTCGGCTTCGAGGCCAAGCCGGCCGCCGTCGCCCTGTTCGAAGCCTTCCTCGCGCTCGAATCCCGGGAGAAGAAGCCATGAGGATCCTGATTCGCGACGTCACCCTCCGCTACGGCCGGACGACCGCCCTCGACCGCCTCGACCTGCACGTCCCGGAGGGCGCGGTCTACGCCCTGCTGGGTAGAAACGGCTCGGGCAAGAGCTCGCTGGTCAAGGCGCTGCTCGGCCACCGCAAGCCCGACGGCGGGGTGCTGGAGATCGACGGCCTCGATCCCTGGAAGGCGCGCCATCGGCTTATGGGCCGCATTGCCGCCACACCCGAGACTCCGGACGCTCCGCCGGCGATGAAGGTCGGCGAGATCGGGGGCTTCGTCGGCTCGTTCTACCCCAGCTGGGACAACGCCGGCTTCCGCAGCCGGCTCGATCGTTTCGGAATTCCGTCGACGAAGCCCTTCGGTGCACTCTCGCGGGGCCAGAAAGGCCTGGTCATGCTGTCGCTCGCTCTCGCCCAGAAGCCGACCCTCCTCCTCCTCGACGACCCGACCTTGGGCCTCGACCCGGTCGCCCGCCGCTTCGTCTTCGACGAGCTGATCGGCGAGCTCGCCGATCGCGGAACGACCGTTCTCCTGACGACGCACGATCTCGAAGGGATCGAACGCATCGCCACCCACGTCGGGATTCTCGGCAAAGGAAAGCTCCTCGTGGAAGGAGAGATCGAAGAGCTGCGCCAGTCGGCCGTCGCCCGCGGGGCCGCGGCGCCGACGCTCGAAAGCCTCTTCTTCCACTTCGCCGGTCCGGAGGTCCACTGACCATGCGCGGCTTCCTCCTCCTCTTCCGCCGCGATCTCCAGCAACGCTGGATGCTCTTCGTCGCCTCGCTGGCGATGGGGATCTTCATCGCCGCCATTCCACTCCTCAAGGGCTCCCGCCTCTCCCCCGCCGAGCTTCGCGGCGCCGCCGGTCTCACCGCTGCGCTCATCTGGTGCGCAGTGCTGGCGATCCTCCTCGGCGGCTCGATCTTCACCCGCGACCTGACCGAGAACCGCCTTGCCTTCGATTTCCGCCTCCCCGTCCGCCCGAGCGCGATCTGGGCCGCCCGTCTCCTCGCCGCGATCGTCACCATCGCCTTCGCCGCCGGCCTCCTCCTCGCCCCGCCCGCGGCAGCCGGAATGGACTGGACCGGCGCCGCCGCCGGCCTCGACACCCTCCTCGGTCTCGAACCGGCGGGCGTCGGAGCTCCAGCCCGCAGTTACCTCGCCCTGGTCCCGGTTGCGGCACTCGCCACACTCCTCCTCGCCAACCCGGCAGCTCTCGCCGCGCGCGCCCGCCAGAGTTGGGCTGGAGTCGACCTCTTCTCGGTGGGCATGGTCAGCTTCGCGGCCATTTCGGGATGGCAATTGCTCGAGCTCTGGGACGCGCGCATGGCCCAATGGCGGATGAGCGTACTCGTCGTGACCTTGACCATCCTCGGCGCGATTGTCGCCTCCTTCGTCCAGATCAGCCGCGGTCGTACAGAGCCCGACCGCGCCCAGCAATCGCTTTCCCTCACGCTCTTCGCCGCCGCCCTCGCGACCGGCAGCGCCGCCCTCGTCTACGCCAACTGGTACGTCCGCCCGCCGCTCTCCAGCCTCGCTGCGAATCGTGTCTTCGTCGAGAGTCTGGGACCGAATTGGGTCAGCTTGCTGGGAGGTACGACTCGCGATCCAGACTTTCCGGCACGATTCCTGATGCATCCGGCCTCGGGCAGAGCACTCCATCTGGGGCCGGTCGACCCGCACATGGACTCAGGGAATGTCCAGGGCTCGCGCGACGGTTCCAGGGCTGCCTGGCTCGAATGGGACAGTTCTCGCACCCCACCGCGCTTGCGCCTCAAAGTGCTCGAGCTGAGCTCTCAGCAGTCGTATCCGACGACGACGGGCATTACCTTCGAACCTCCAGCTCGTTCGTGGGCGATTTCGCCCCGGGGAGACGCCGTCGCCTCGCTGCAGCAGTCTGGTGCTGGGATGGCGCCACGTCGCTTGGTGGTCGAGAGGATCGACTCCGCGACGATCGAGTTCTCCGCACTCCTTCCGGACTGCAAGAGCGACGGCCCCTTGCTCTTCCTCAACCGCAACCAACTGCTCGCCGCCTGCGGTGAGAACAGCGGGGGTTACTACCCTGATCAGACGCAAGGCGTCTTCCACATCGACTTGCCCTCGCGAGTCGTTCGTTCCTACGAGACCTCGTTCCAGTCGGCCCGGCCCTGGGTCTGGCGTTTCGACCACCGGACCCCTCGACCCTGGGATTTTGCGGAGCGCGACAGCGCCTTCGAAGGCCCTCAGGCGATCGATGCCGTGTCCAGGGACAGCAGCCGCCGGTGGCAATGGTTCGATCCGGAGTCCAAGACCCTCAAGCCACTGCTGAAGGAAGATCAATACCCGACCGGCCTGCGAAGTTTCTACTGAGCGAAGCTCGAGCCCGAGCCCACTCCGAGCCCCAGCAGTGCGCCCGCGAGAACCAGAAGAGCAGGACTGACCCGGGTCGCGCGGAGTCCGATGAGGGCGGCCAAGGCGAGGCAGGGGCCCCAGAGCGCAGGACGGGCGGCGAGACCGTGCGGGAAGAGGACGCTCTGGCCGAAAGTCAGCGCCAGGTGGAGGATGACGCCGGTGACGGCGGCGAGGATGGCGGCGAGGGCGGAGGAGAGTTTGCGCACCTGGCGCAGGCGTTCGATGTAGGGGGCGCCGACGAGGACGAGGGTGAGGCTGGGGAGGAAGGTGGCCCAGGTGGTGAGGAGGGCGCAGAGGACGGCGCTTGCCCATGCGGACAGGCCGCCCGCCGGCGCCTGCCAGCCGGCCATGAAGCCGACGAACTGCAAGACCATGATGAGCGGCCCCGGCGTCGACTCGGCGAGCCCCAGCCCGTCCACCGCCTGCGCGGCGGTGATCCAGGCGAACTGCGTCACCGCTGCCTGGTTCACGTAGGCGAGCACTGCATACGCCCCACCGAAGGTCACGAACGCCGCCTGAGTGAAGAACAGGTACAGCTTCGTCGGTAAGCTCCCTGAACCGAGAAGCGAAAAGACCAGTAAAAGGGGTAGCAGCCAGAGCAGCAGTGACACGGCGAGAATTCGAACGACTCGCCAGCCTCCGACGCCTCCCGCAGTCACCTCCGACTCGTCCTCAACCCCTTTACTGGAAGCTTCTCCTTCTGCATACCGCGGCGGGTCCAGGGACCCGCCCCCGCCGAAGGCACCTGTAGCGCCGAGCAGGCCGGCGCCGAGCACGATCCAGGGAAAAGCGATGCCGCCCGCCACCGCCGCGAACGCGGCGGCGGCGAGCACCAGGGCGAGCGGCGTGCGCAGCGCGCGCTTGCCGATCCGCAGCACCGCGTCGAGGACGATCGCCACGACGACCGCCTTCACGCCAGCGAGCACCGCCGCGACCGCCGGCAACGCACCATGCGCCGCGTAGATCCACGACAGCCCGAGCAGCACGAGAATCGACGGCAGGACGAAGAGGATCCCCGCCGCGAGACCGCCGCGCATCCCGTGCAGCGTCCAGCCGATGTACGTCGCGAGCTGCTGCGCCTCTGGACCGGGGAGGAGAGAGCAGAAGTTGAGCGCGTGCAGATAGCGCGGCTCGTCGATCCACTTGCGCTCGACGACCAGGTCGCGGTGCATCATCGCGATCTGCCCCGCCGGCCCGCCGAAGTTCACGCAGCCGAGGCGCGCCCAGTAGCGGAGGGCGGTCTTGAAGGCTGGCGCCTGCGGCGCAGGTCTCATCCCGGCGACCAGGCGGGCGCGACCAGCCGCCGCCGGCCGTCGCGCGATTTCAGCAGCCCCGGCTCCTCGAGGTCCTCGCGATCCCAGAGCTGACAGGTCACCTGCTTGTGCATCTGGTCGAGCCCTTCACAGTAGTTCGAGAAGATGCAGCGCCGCACCTCGGCGCCGCGGCCCAGGCGGACCTTGCGGAACCAGTCGGGATCGGCGAGCGACTGGCGCGCCGCGGCGACGATGTCGGCGGCGCCGGCGGCGAGCAGCTCCTCCGCCTGCGCGAAGCCCGAGATCCCGCCGGCGAGAACGACCGGCGTCGTGAAACCGTCGCCGCGAACCGCGGCGCGGATCGCGGCGACGGCCGCGACATTGCGCCCGAACGGCCCGAAAGAGTCCGAGATCGCCGTCGGCATGCACTCGTAGCCCGAAGGTCCGGTGTACGGATACGCCGACCAGCCGACCTTGGGCTGCTTGGCGTCCTCGAACTTGCCACCGCGCGACAAGGAGAGAAAATCGATGCCCGCGCGGGCGAACTCGCAAGCGAAGAACGCTGCATCCTCGACCGTGCCACCCGCCGACTCGACGCCGATCTTCTCTTCGGCGAGAATCCGGCAGCCCACCGCAAAGTCGGAGCCAACCGCGGATCGCACGGCAGAAACGACCTCGAGCGGCAATCGCACCCGATTCTCCCGCGCCCCGCCGTAGCCGTCGGAACGAGTATTCAGCGGCGAAAGAAACGAGGCCATCGTGTAAGCATGGGCGAAGTGGAGCTCCACGCCGTCGAAGCCGGCGCGCTGCGCGCGCCGGGCCGCGGAGGCGAAGAGCGGCGGCAAGACCGCAGGCAAAGAGCGCACCGAAGGTACATGCAGATCGGTCACCAGCTCCCGCGCCCCGAACTGCAGATCGTGCCACTCGCGCTCGGACAGGACCTCACGCAGCTCGACATCGCTGAGCGTCAAGAGGGCGCTGCGAGCCTCCACGTCTCCCTTTACTGAAAGCTTTTCTTTCAGGGAGTCGGAGATGGCAAGGAATCGGGAAAGAAAAATCTCTCTTTCCGGCCGCCGGCGAATCGACAGGAAGTCGATGATCTGCAGGAAGAGCTTGGTCCGTCCGCCGCTCGCGCGGCGGACGGTGGCAACCAGCTCCGACAGCCCCGGGAGAAATCGGTCGTCGCCGACCCGCAGCAGCGGCCCGCTCGGCACGTCGCGGATGCCGGTCGCTTCGACGACGATCGCCCCCGGCTCGCCGCGCGCGAAACGCTCGTACCAGGCGAGGACCTCCGGAGTGACGAAGCCTTCTTCGGTGGCGCGCCAGGGGACCATCGCCGGCACCCAGGTGCGCTCCGCGAGCGTCACGGGCCCGACCGCGACCGGCTGGAACCAGCGCGCCGACGAGGCCGCCTCGGCGCTCGGCCAGGCCGGCTCAGGCAGAGGATGACGAATCCGCTCGGCAGGTTTCCACACGCACGCAGTCTAGCGACGAAAAAGAAAAGGGACACGATCGCTCGTGTCCCTTTTCCGTTTCCTCTGGCCGAGCTCGACCTCAACGGGTCGGGCCGGGCCCCAGGCGATGCGAAAAGCCTCAGGCGACGGCGCGCTTGCGCAGCGCGACGAACGCCGCGCCTGCGAGCACGACACCCAGCAGAGCGAGGCCCCAACCACCGAGGGTCGGGACTTCGACGACCGACGGCGGCGGCGGGCCACCCGCGGCGTCACCGCCCACGTCGAGGACGATCTGCATGTTGCCAAAGCCGATCGCGCCGGTCGGCGTCGGAACGGTCACGCCGCAGTCGGCCGCCAGCAGGTAGGACGGGCCACTCTCACCCAGGTTGTTCGAGCCGATGAAGAACGAGTTGCCGGCGGCGGAACCGTCCGGCGTGAAGACCTCGACGACCATCTCGGTCCCGCCCGCCGGGAAGCTGGCCGCGAGCGGCACCGAAATGACCGTCAGCGAAGAGTCCGGAATATTCACCGCCGCCGTGCCGAGCAGGGTCGGCGTGCCCGCGGGGAATGCGCCGCCGGTATTCGAGTAGACGTTGACCGTGACCGGCTGCGTGCCGCCGGCGCCTACAGCCTCTTCCACACCCACCTGGACCTCACAGACATCGAAACCGTCCGGGTAGCCGGTCATGTCGTAGACGCGGAAATAACTGTTGTCGGCGTGTATGCCTCCGGTGTTGCAGCTCACGCTGTTCAAAGCGACGATGGACTGCGAAGTCGACTGCGTCAGCAGTACCGCGCCGCACGACGCCCCCTCGTGCCCACCGTTACCGACCTGTCCAGCGTTGCCCGTCGCGCTGTGAGAGTAGCCGGCGCCCCACGACGCCGATGCCGACAAGACGAGCAAGGCTGCCCCGATCATCCCCATTCGCGTTCTCATCCAAGCTCCCCTCTGGGAATACTGCGTTAAAAATATTGACCTGTAGCATATTACCACTTCGTGCCGGGGAGGGGATGCCGCCCTCATGGGCACGAAATTACGCCTCCTGGCGTAAAAACTCCCGGGCGATCACGAGGTGCTGGATCTCCGACGTCCCCTCGTAGATCCGCAGGGCCCGCACGGCGCGGTACAGCCGGTCCACCGGGCTCTCCGCGAGAACGCCGCGGCCACCGAGAATCTGCACGGCATCGTCGACGACACGTTGTGCCGCCTCGGTGGCGAAGAGCTTGGCCATCGCCGCCTCGCAGGTGACCCGCTCGGCGCCGCGGTCGCGCTCCCAGGCGGCGAGATAGGTGAGCAGACGCGCCGCCGCGAGGTCGGTCGCCATGCGCGCGATCTTGGCCTGGATGAGCTGGAAATCGGCGAGCGCCGCGCCGAACTGCCGGCGGGTGCGCGCGTGCGCGACGGCCTCGCCGAGCGCCCGCGCCGCCATGCCGCAAGCGGCCGCTGCGACCGTCGGCCGCAGGAGATCGAGGGCGCGCATGCCGAGCTTGAAGCCCTCCCCTTCGCCGCCCAGACGGGCGGCCGCCGGCACGCGGCAGCCGTCGAAGACGAGCTCGCCGAGCGGGTGCGGCTCCGACAGGACGTAGGGCGCCGCGAATCGCAGCCCTGGCGTCCCGGCCGGAACCACGAAGCAGGCGAGCCCCCGGGTGCCCTGCTTCCGGTCGGCCGCGGCGAAGACGCAGTAGAAGTCGGCGATGCCCGCGTTCGAGATGAAACTCTTGACGCCGTCGAGGACGTAGTCGCCGCCGTCGCGGCGCGCTGTGGTGGCGATGGCGCCGACATCCGAGCCGGCGTCCGGTTCCGTCATCGCGAACCCCGCGATCGCCCGGCCCGCAGCGACCTCCGGCAGCCATCGCGCGCGCAGCTCTGTGCTGCCGGCGAGGGTGATCGGCATCGAGCCGAGCGCCTGAAGGGCAAACAGGGCGTCGGCGAGTGGCGACGCACCGGCGAGTCTCTCCCGGATGAGACAGAGGGCGCGCAGATCCGGCTCGGGTCCGGCGACGCCCGCGAGGAGCCCTTCCTCCCCCATCGCCGCCACCAGGCCGGGTGCGGCGGCGCGCGCCGCGGCGTCGTCCGCCGGCGGCGAGAGCGGAAGGAACCGCCGCCCGACGATCTCCTCCACCCGCGTCGCGAGCTCGAGATGGGAGGCTTCCAGAAACGCTCGCACGGAGCGCGTGCCCGTCACTTGAAGTCCGGCTTGCGCCGCTCGCGGAAAGCCTCGTAGGCCTCGCGAAAGTTCGGGTCCTGCATGCAGATCGACTGGATCTCCACCTCGGCGGCGAGCGCGGCGTCGAGGTCCATCGCCGCCTCGCGATAGAGCATCTTCTTGGTCACCTCGAGGGCGAACGACGGCCCTGCTGCGAGGCGCACCGCCCAGGCGCGCCCCTCCTCGACGACCTGCTCCTGCGGCACGACCCGGGTGTAGAGGCCGATGCGCTCGGCGGCGGCGGCGTCCAGGAAGTCGCCGGTCATCAGCAGCTCGGTCGCGCGACCGAGACCGACGAGGCGCGGCAGGAGCCAGGAGGCTCCCATGTCGGCGCCCGACAGGCCGACCTTGGTGAAGAGGAAAGCGATCTTGGCGCTCGGCGCGGCGATGCGGATGTCGCAGGCCGCGGCGATGACCGCGCCCGCCCCCGCCACCGTTCCGTTGAGGGCGCCGACGATCGGGCGGCGGCAGGCGATCATCGAGCGGATGAGCGCGCCGGTCGCGCGGGTGAACTCGAGGAGGCCGCGCGCGTCGGTCTCGAACAGCTTGCCGATGATCTCTTCGACGTCCCCCCCCGAACAGAAGGCGCGGCCGGCGCCGGTGAGCACGATCGCGCGCACGCCCGGCTCCGTGTCGAGCGCATCGAAGGTGAGCTTGAGCTCGTCGTAGACGTCGAAGGTCAGGGCGTTCAGGCGGTCCGGACGATCGAGGGTCATCGTCGCCACGCTCGTCGCCGGGTCGAAGTGGTAGCGAAAGCTCTTCGGCTGGATCATGCGGAAGCTCCCGTGTCGGGTCGGTGGGCGATTTCCGGGGAGAGCGCGGCCGTCGCCTCGATCTCCACCAGCGCTCCGGGCTCGAGGAGGGCCGCCACCTCGACCAGCGCCATCGCCGGAAAATGCCTGTCCATGACGCGCCGGTACGCTGCGCCCACCGCGGCGAGATCGCGCTCGTAGAGCGTCCGGTCGGTGACATAGATGGTGAAGCGGCAGATCTCCTCCACCCGGCCGCCGGCCTGGTGGACGACCGCGCGCACGTTCTCGAGCGCGCGCTCGAACTGCGGCACGAAACCGCCGGGGGCGAGGACCTGCCCGCCGTCCCAGCCCACCTGGCCGGCGACGAAGAGCAGCCGGGCGCCGGCTGGAGCGAGCACGCCGTGGCTGAAGCCGCGCGGCGCACCGAGGGTCTGCGGATTGATCAACTTCGGGAGTGCGGTCATCCCAGGAACCCTCCGCCGTCGATCCCGATCGTCTGACCGTTGACTCCGCGGGCACGCTCGTCGCACAGCGTCAGGGCGAGAAAGGCGACCTCTTCGGCGGTGATCAATCGGTGCTGCGGGTTGGCGGCGACGAGCTTCTCGCGCGCGACGTCAGCGCTGACGCCGGCCCGCGCCACGATGCGCTCCACCGACTGATCGGTCATCGGCGTGTCGACGTAGCCGGGGCAGAGCGCGTTGACGGTGATCCCCTTGTCGGCGAGCTCGGCGGCGAGCGAGCGGGTCAGGCCGACCAGGGCATGTTTGGTCGAGGCGTAGGCGGAGATGTATGGCGCGCCGGTGCGGCCGGCGATCGAAGCGATGTGGACGATCCGCCCCCAGCGCCGGGCGGCCATGCCGGGGACGAAGGCCTGGGCGCAGAGAAAGGGGCCGGTCGCATTGACTGCGAAGAGCCGGTTCCACTCCTCGAGCCCGACCCGAGCGAGCGGCGCCGAGCTGGCAATGCCGGCGTTGGCGACGAGAATATCGACCGCTCCGAATCGGGCCTCGGCGCCCGCACGCAGGCGCTCGATCGACTCCCGGTCGGAGACATCGCAGGGCATCGCTTCGGCGTCGGCCCCGGCGGCACGGATCTCGGCGGCCACGGTCTCGATCTCCGCGGTGCTGCGCGCCGCGACGATCACCCGCGCGCCGGCGCTGGCGAGGAGGCGGGCCGTCGCGGCGCCGATGCCGCGGCCTCCGCCGGTGACCACGGCCACTCGTCCGTCGAGGGCGATTCGCGCCGCTCCGCCCGCCATCTCCGCCATTCTCTAGCCGCGCGCCTTCAGCAGGTCACGAATCTCGCCCAGCAGGCGGACTTCGGCCGGCACTTCGGCGGGCGCCGCCGGTGCCGGCGGCTCCTTGCGCTTGGCGGCGTTCACCGCCTTGATGATCAGGAAGACGCAGAAGGCGAGGATCAGGAAGTCGAGGCTGGCCTGCAGCAGGCTGCCGTACTTGAGCAGCACCGGTGCCTCCGGAGTGCCGCCGATGGTCACCGCGAGCTTCGAGAAGTCGACCCCCCCGATGAGCAGACCGAGCGCCGGCATGAGCACGTTGTCGACCAGCGCCGCGACGATCTTGCCAAAGGCTCCGCCGATGATCACACCGACCGCGAGATCGATCACGTTGCCGCGCTGAATGAAGGTCCTGAACTCCGCTGCCATTCCCATGATGGACTCCCCGAGCTCCTCGTTGCCTGCGCCGGCAGTCCGCTGCCGGCGGGTTCGTTCGATCCCGCTGCGCGCGTCCGGCGCCTCAGCCTAGTTCTGCCCGAACCGCTTCGGCAAGGATGGCGCCGAGCTCGGTCACGAGCGTTCGACCCTCTTCGGCCGATGCCGCGGCGGGATCTCCACAGTAAGCCAGGTCGAGGCCGGCGTCGCGAAAGGTCCGATCACCGCGGCGCGCGGCCTCGACGAGCGAGACCGGGAGCGGCGGCAGACCGCGCCGCGCCGTCTCGTCGACCAGATCGGGTCGGCAGGCGAGCAGGATCGACGACTCGTAGCGGCCCGCGTGACAGGCGCCGGAGCGGAACTCCGCGCCCAGCCGCTCGGCGAGCCGCCGTCGCGTCAAGTCGGGGAACGCCACGCGCAGGCGACCGGACTGCCGCAACTGCTCGACCGCCGTGCGCAGCGCCGCAATCTGCGCCGGGTCGAAGTGCGCGTTGGCGAGCGCCAGCACCGCGATACCTCGATCGGCGGCAGCCGTACCGATGTCGACGATCAGTGCCGTCAATGTCTCGGGCCGGATGGACAGGGTTCCCGCGTGCCGGGCGGCGAACGGCGCCGGCGAGTAGGCCAGCGAGGGCAGCAGGACTGCCGCCGCTCCCTCTTGACCGAGCCTTTCGATGCACGCTCCCGCCATCGCTTCGGCGATCCAGATGTCCGTGCCGACGGGAAGGTGCGGCCCGTGCGCCTCGAGGGCGCCGAGTGGAAGAACGGCGACCGCAGCCCGCGCGGCGAGGGCCGCCTCGAGGCGGGTGAAGCTCTGATCCTGCCAGTTCATGACCGGGGCGATGCTACCAGCCGGGAGTTCGCCGCCGCCGCTCAGGCGATGCCATGGCGGCGGCGCTTGTCCCAGAGTCCCTTGCGGCTGATGCCGAGCATTGCCGCCGCCCTGCCCTGATGCCCGCGGCTGGCGGCGAGCGCCGACAGGATGGCGCGGCGTTCGGCTTCGGCCAGGGTGAGCGGCGCCGTCGCTCCCGCCTCGGGCGGGGGCGGCGGGTCGAGAAGCCCGCCATCGGCGTGCAACATCGCCCGTTCGAGGACGTTGCGCAGCTGGCGCAGGTTTCCCGGCCAGGAGTAGTGCGTCATCCAGGTGACGGCGCGCGGCTGCAGCTCGAGGCCGGACCGGGAGAAACGCTCCCCGAGGTCGGCCAGGATCGCCGCCACGAGCCCGGGAAGCTCGGCGGCGCGCTCGCGCAACGGGGGCAGCACGAACGTCAGCACCTCGAGCCGGAAGTACAGGTCGGAGCGGAAGGCGCCCTGCTGGACCCGCGCCGGCAGGTCGTGAGCGCCGATCGCCACGAAGCGGACGTCGGCGGGAGTCTCCTCTCCGCCGAGCGGCGCGTAGCGCCGCTCGGCGAGAAGGCGCAGGAGCTTCGGCTGGCTGTCGAGGGGCAGCTCTTCGACGTGGTCGAGCACCAGGGTGCCGCCTTCGGCGCGCGCCACCCGCCCTGCCTGGCTGCGCTCGGCGCCAGTGAAGGCGCCGGCGCGAAAACCGAACAGCTCGCTTTCGAGGAGCGATGACGGAATCGCTGCCGGGTCGAGCTCGACGAGCGGAGCTGCGGCACGCGGGCCGGCAGCGTGCAGCAGACGGGCGAGCACGGAACGTCCGGTTCCGGGTTCGCCGAGGATGAGAACGGGAGACGAGGAGGCCGCGACCTGCGGCAGGGACGAGCGGACGGCGAACGAATCCGGCAGGCTGGCGAAGAACGACTCCATCGCCGGCTGCCCGGGACTCATCGGGCTAGCTCCGGGGATCCGGACCCTCCGCCCCGCCAGCGACCGCTGCGGCGCCGGGCAGGTCCGCGGGGGCGAAGTCCGGCGTCACGTCCGGGGCATCGCGCCAGAGACGCTCGAGGCCGTAGTAGTCCCGGCGCTCTTCGAGCAGCGAGTGGACGAGGAAATCGCCGTAGTCGAGCAGCACCCACTGCGCGGTGTTGTAACCCTCGACGTGCAGGGGGCGCACGCCGAGCGCCAGCAGACGCTCTTCGACGGCGTTGGCGATCGCCTGCACCTGCCGCTCGTTGCCGGCGCTCGCGATGACGAAGTAGTCGGCGAAGGAAGTGACCGGCTCGAGGTGGCGGACGCGGACGTTCTCGGCCTTGGTGTCGTGCGCGGCTGCCACGGCCTCACGAACGCGTGTCCGGATGTCCTCGGGAGTGGCAAGGGCGGCCGGAGCGGTCCGGGAATGGCGGGTGGGTGGCGTCATCGATAGAGGCGGTACTTCGCGAGGTATCGTACCACCCGCGGCGCGAGCCAGCCGTCGGGAACCGTATCGCCGGCGGCGAGGCGGCGGCGCACCTCGGTCGACGAGACGTCGAGCGGCGGATTGGCGACGAAGTGAACGCGGCCCGCTTCGACCGCGCGCTGGAGCTCGGGAGCGAGCGGCGACCGGTCGCCGTCGAGCCGGGAGCCCGGCCGCGTCAGGACTGCCAGCTGCGCGAGGTCCAGGATCTCGCGCCAGCGCACCCAGCTCGAGAGCTCGAGGAACGAGTCGGCGCCGAGTATGAGGAAGTGCTCCGCCTCGGGTTCGACGGCGTGAAAGTGCTCGAGGGTTTCCACCGTGAAGGCCGGCCGGTCGAGCGTCAGCTCGTGCGGCGAGACCAGGACGTCGCGGTGATCGAGGAGCGCCAGCTCGACCATGGCGAATCGCGCCAGCGCCGGCGCGAAGCTCTGCCGGCGCTTGTGCGGCGGCGCGGCCGTCGGCAGGTAGACGACGCGGTCGAGGCCCAGCCTGCGCTGCGCGGCGAGCACCGGCTCGATGTGCCCCTGGTGAATCGGGTCGAAGCTGCCGCCGAAGAGTCCGACTTTCACGGCTGCGTCTCGAGGCGCGCGGTCTCCAGCCGCGAGGCCTCGGCGCGCAGAGCCTCGAGGCGCTGCGCCAGCATGGCGACCAGCGGTTTCAGCCCTTGCCCGGTCGCCGCGCTGAGGAGCAGCAGCGGCAGTCCGCGCGCGGCAGCGGCGGCTTCGAGCTCGGCGCGCCGCTCTTCGCGCATCGCGTCCAGCTTGCTGCCGACCAGGATTCGCTCGCGCGCCAGCAACTCGGGACTGAAGGCGCCGAGCTCGTGCTCGATCGTCGTCAGGTCGAGGAGCGCGGAGCCCTCGGCGGAGAGATCGACCAGGTGAAGGAGGATGCGGCAGCGCTCGACGTGCTTCAGAAACTGTACGCCCAGACCGGCGCCCTGGGCCGCGCCGGCGATCAGCCCCGGCAGGTCGGCGATCACGAACGGCCGGGTGAGCGGCCCCTCGGCGACCACGCCGAGGTTCGGGATCAGGGTGGTGAACGGATAGTCGGCGATCTTCGGCCGCGCCGCCGACACGACGCTGATCAGGGTCGACTTGCCGGCATTGGGGAGCCCGACGAGGCCGACGTCGGCGAGCAGCTTCAGCTCGAGCCGCAAACGCCGCTCCTCCCCCTCGGTACCGGGATCGGCGCGGCGGGGAGCGCGATTGGTGGGGGTGGCGAAGTTCTGGTTGCCCTTGCCGCCCTTGCCGCGACGGGCGACCTCGAGCCGCTGCCCGTCCTGGAGCAGCTCGCCCAGCAGCTCGCCGGTGTCGTCGTCCATCACCACGGTACCCATCGGCACCTGGATGAAGAGATCTTCGCCCGACTTGCCGGTCCGGTTGCTGCCCAGACCGTGCTGCCCCCGCTCGGCGGCGTAAATCGACTGGAAACGGAGGTGGTAGAGGGTGTTCAGACCCTCGTTGGCGACCAGGAAGACCGAGCCGCCGTCGCCGCCGTCGCCGCCCGAAGGGCCGCCGTGGGGAACGAACTTCTCGCGCCGGAACGCAACACAGCCGTTCCCACCGCGGCCAGCGCGTACCGGAATGACCGATTCGTCGAGAAAAACCACGGAAGGAAGGGGGTGCCAACGAGCCGGCGGGAGGGGATCCCGCCGGAGATGTCGGCGGGACTATTCGGCGGGAAGGATGTGCACGAACATGCCACGCTGCCCGCGGTTCTGGAACTGGACCGTTCCATCGCTCGTCGCGAACAGGGTGTCATCCTTGCCCAACCCCACATTGTTGCCCGGGTTGTATCGGGTCCCGCGCTGACGGACCAGGATCGACCCGCTCGTCACCTTCTCGCCGCCGTACTTCTTCACGCCGAGCCGCTGGGCGTTGGAATCGCGGCCGTTGCGCGTGGATCCTTGACCTTTCTTATGTGCCATTGACGCAAGCTCCTGAAGGGGTTGGGCTCAGATGACGATGTTCTGGACGCGGACCTTGAGATAGTCCTGGCGATGCCCGGCCTGACGCTTGTAGCCCTTGCGCCGGGTCTTCTTGAAGATCCGCACTCGCGGCCCACGGGTATCGTGCAGCAGCTCCGCCTCGACACGCGCACCCGGGATCACCGGATTGCCGACCCGGGTGCCACCTTCGCCGTAGACCAGCAGGACGCGATCGAAGACGATCTTCTCGCGCTCGTCACCCTTGGCGGGCTCCACGGGCAGCAGCTCGACATCGAGCACATCCCCCGCCTGGACTCGGTACTGCTTTCCACCGGTTTCGATCACAGCAAACATGACGACACACCTCTTTCGCCGCACTGGTTGCGGGCCGCAAAGCTTACCTGTGGGAGACCAGCGGCGTCAACCGGCCCTTCGCCCCCGCCCCGACGGCCGGCGCCGGCGGCGACACCCGGCTGCTAGGCTCGCGACGTGCTCACCCGTGCGTTCGAGCTCGCCACCGCGACGGCTCTGACCGCCCGCGGGCTCAAGGCCGTGACGGTCCGGACCGCCGACGGCTGGAACGTCAGGTGCTGGCGGGGAGGGAATCCGGCCGGGGAGCCGTGGCTGCTGCTGCACGGCCTGGGCGCCACCGCCGCCACCTATCTCCCGCTGCTGCCGCAGTTGCAGACAGACTGCAATCTCCTGCTCCCGGAGCTCTCGGCGCTCGGCGGAACCCTCGGCCCGGAGCCCGCGTTCGGCATCCCGCAGGCCACTCGCGCCCTGGCGGAGCTCATCGAGCAGCAGTTTCCCGACCGGCAGGTGACCATCTGCGGCATCAGTCTCGGGGGCTGGATCGCCGTCCGGCTGGCGCTCGCCCGCCCCGATCTGGTCGCCCGGCTGCTGCTGGTCGTCCCCGGCGGCTACCGCGAACAGGACTGGGAGCGCATCGGCCGGATGGTCCGGGTCGAGACCTACCGCGACAGCGCGGCCATCTGGCGGGCGCTCTTCGCCCACCCTCCCCTGCTGCTGCGGCTCGGACGGCCGCTGCTCTACCTCGCCTACCGCTCCGAAGCGGTGCGGGCGGCGCTGGGGACGCTGCGCGAAGAGGATGCCTTCGGCGACGCCGAGCTCGCCCGGCTGAAGATGCCGGTGGGCCTCGTCTGGGGGGCCGAGGACCGGCTCTTCCTGCGCGAGGCCGGAGAACGGATGGCCCGGGCCCTTCCCAACGGACGCTTCGTGGCGATCGCCGACGCCGGGCACGGCGTGCAGTGGGAGCGGCCGCGGAAGTTCCTCGATGCCGTCCAGGCTTTCCGCCGCGAACGCCCCTTGTCCTGACCGCGACAGGCGGGGCATGATCGCCCTGGAAGGAACCGCCCATGTCCCAGCCCGACTTCCTGATCTGCCTCAACTGCGAGTCGCCCTGCTACACCTTCGAATGGGGCGACGAGGGCTGTGAAGAGGCACTCTGCCAGGTCTGCGGCAACGACGAGCCCGACCAGTTCGCCACCGAAGACGACTTCGACGCCATCGTCATCGACCACGGCGGGGAAGACCACTAGACAGCAATCAACGCCCCAATCCGGCTTTCCAGTCCGCGGGGAGTCGACAGGCTCGCAGAACGGCGGCCGCATAGCGCTCGCCCACCCGGACCGTCCCGGTCTCGGCCGAACTGACCATCGACTGCGACCGCCGCAGCTTCTTCGCGAGCTCCGCCTGAGTCAGCCCCGCCGTCTCGCGCGCCAACCGCAGCGAGCGCCCGAGCGACTGCATCCCGAAGGCTACGGCATCCACCGTCTCTGCAGGGACCCCTCGCAATCGGTCGTACTCGGCCCGCGGCAGAACGACGAACTCCACGCCGTGTATCTCGAGAGTCGCGACGCTGGATTCCTTCGGTTCAGTCCTCATACACGTCCTTTCGATGCCGGATCCTGACTACGAGAACATCCGGTCGCACCACGCGGAATATCACTCGCCAATCCCCCGTCCGAACCCTCGAGCACCCCGCCCACTCGCCGCGCAACGGTTTCGCACCCGAGACGCTCGGCCAGGCCTCCAATCGCCGAAAGACCTCCACCACCCGCGCCTGCACCGTCACCGGCAGCGCCTCGAAGTCAGCCCGCCCTTCGGCGGTAAGAAGGACTGTTGGCATAACGAATATTAGCTTAATATCATCTAAGCGTCGCGACGTGCACTTCGGCCGTCGGCGAGTGCCTGAGTTCGAACCGGCCGCCGATGGTGCACGCGCGCCCTCACCACTTGCCTCTGAGATCAAACTGCGGGTTGGCCGCAGACGGCCTCCAAATCCAACCCTCTGACTCCGCAGCGCTAATCTGGGAAAGAAGCGGGCGAACCAGCTCATCCTTCTCGCCTAGCTCGAACACCGCAGCTATGTAAGCGCAAAGCAACGCATCTCTCAGGTCACAGTCAGCTGGCGCTGGCTTTTCACCCAGACCATTAGGAAACACCTCGGGGAAGAACCTCTCCACCCTTCGGCGCGTAGTCAGGTCCATCCTCGCCACCCGCGGAAAGGTCTCGACAACTGTCCAACCGTTCTCCATGCTGAAGACTCCGGGACGGACAGGATTCGCGCCAAACTGCCGAAGGAAGAATTGCGCCTTCGTCGCTTGACTGCCGATCCGGTCTCTGACGGCTGAAACCACGGAGAAATCAGCGAGGAGCCGCTCAGTGAGGCGGAAAACGATCGGATTCTCGGCAGCAATATTCCCCGGTACCTCCTTCGGCAATCGACCTTGGATGAGTTCAACGAATGAAGTCGACCATTGGAGTGGCGCATCAATAGCTAAGACAACTCTGCGCTTCATTCTCTGGATTCCGAGAAGCTCCAACAGAAAGCTGGGATCGCGCGAATGAAGTAGCTCGTCCCGGAAAGGAGCGCTCGGACTTGGACGGTAACCCCTCCCGCTCCCGCAAATGGAGAGCTTGTTGAGGCTCGTACCTTCAAGTGCGAACAAGGCGTCCCGACTTGTCCCTTCGTCGCTGTTCCAGCCCCCTACATCCCAGCCGAGAAAAATCGGCTCCATGTCACCCCCTCGCGGGAGATCCCCGCCCGAACCTGGAACCCCAGCTAGCGCATCTCCCATCGCGATAGGGCTCTAGCCCGACCACACGACCTTCTCGACGCCACTCCCAAAGTTGGCGAGGCGACGTTGGAGCTTGAAGGGGGCGCGGGCTACCAGCTCAATCGTCAGGCGGCCGCGGCGGTCCCAGGTCTCTTTCTGGTCGGGGTGGAGTTTGCGCTCGGCAGCGGAGGCGGAGGCTTCCTTGCTGAAGGTGATGCGCACGGTCTGCGGCGCCTCGCCGTCGGCCTGGAGGCCGGCGACGCCCGCGCGGACGTATGTGGCGAGCGAGAAATCAGCGGGAAGCTCGAAGGTCTCGCCGGTCGTTTCGGCCTTGCGGATCCGCGCGAGCAGGTAGGTCCGTCGCGCCTGATGGTCGTGAGACCAGGTGTAGAGGTACCAATCCCCTTCCGAGACGATCAGGCCGTAGGGATCGACCCTTCGACCCGCCGCTCGCGCGCCGTGCTTCGCGTAGGTCAGCTGCAGTGTCTGCGAAGTCCGCAGGCCTTCGAGGATGGCAGTCCAGACCTCGCCATCGATCGGCGCTTGCGGAAAGTCGATGAACTCGACTCGCGACTGCACCCACTCGGCACCCAAGCGCTGCCGTTCGGGTAGCGCGCGCTCGATCAATGCGAAAGCGCGTTCGGCAGCTTCTGCGTAGGGGGTGCCGGCGTACTGATCGATCGCCCGGCGGATGAGGAGAAGCGCCAGAAGGTCCTCGGCCGAGACGAGGACGCTCGGCAGGAAGAACGTCTCTTCGCCGTAGAACCAGCCCTTCTTCCGCGGGTCGTACTCGAGCGGCGCGCCGATGGTGTAGCGCAGGTGGTCGAGGTCGCGCTGAATCGTGCGCACCGAAACTCCGAACTCTTCGGCCAGCCGGGAGTGGCTCGGCTTCGTCCCTTCGCGCAGCCGGGCGTCGATCCCCAGCAGCCTGGGCAGCTGCGGCAGATAGTCGCCGGCTCGGTGCTGGGGGCGCATCTCGATTCGAAGTCTACTCCCGGTGGTCGGCCACGCCATGTCCGAAGTCCATCGATAGCCTGGGTCTCCAAACAAGGAGGCTACGATGATGAAGCTGCGATCCGAATCGCCCAACCGAAGCGCCGAAAACCCAGACCTGCCCCTGCAGAAGATCCGCACCACCGCGTTCTCTCAACTACTGGAGATCGAGAGCGACAACTCGACGGCCGACCGGGTGCTGAATCATTTTCTCGGCATCGAACGCCCCTCCCGCCACGGCACCTCGCTCGGCCTCCTGCGCTGCGCCCTCGCCTGGCACATCTTCCCGGCCTTCCTCAGCAGAGAGGGCTGGGAGATCGAGGGCTCGTTCGGGATCGACCGGCGGCGGGACGAGATCGGAATCTCGGCGTTCCAACGAATCTCACTCGGTGACGGCCTGCAGCTGGAGGTGCCGCTGAACCTGATGATCTTTCTCGCCCGCCCCAACGAACGCGCTGTGCTGCGGTTCGAGGAGGTCGAGACTCCCGGCGCTTCCTTCATCCGCATTCACACGTCGTTCTCGCGCGAGCCCTCCGACCTGCTCGATCGCTGGCTCAAGGCCGCTGGAAAAGAGAATCTGCTCCGCGGCCGAAGCCTCCTGCCGAGCGGCAAGGTCCTCGAACGACGCGGCCTGCATGACGATCAAGTCCTCTTCGTCGCCAGCGAGACACGCCGCCGGATCGACTTCGCCGCGCAGCGATTCCTCAGCCCGGAAGCCGCGCTGCTCTCGCAATTCGGCGTGCGCGCCCGCGCCGGCCTGATCCTCGCGGGCGCGCCGGGCAACGGCAAGACCTCCCTTTGCCGGGAGCTTTCCAGCCGGCTCGACTGCTCGTTCCTGTGGGTCACGCCGGGCGATTTCTCCCAGCTCCACGACGTCGCCGAAATCTACGAGCTCGCCCGATGGCTGGCGCCGACCGTGGTCGTTCTGGAAGATCTCGACCTCATCGCCGAGAGTCGCGACCGCGGCAACCAGAGCCGGTTGTTGGGGGAGCTGATGAACCAGCTGGACGGCGTCGGCGGCGACCATCGCGTCCTGACCATTGCCACCACCAACCGTCTGGAGGTCGTCGAGGAGGCGATGCGCAATCGACCCGGGCGGTTCGATCAGGTGATCGAGGTCGAATCCCCAACCGGCGACCTTCGCGTTTCCTACTTCGAGCACCGCTTTCGGAAATGTGCCATCGAGCCGGCGGACGTTCGCTACCTGGTCTCCAAGCTCGAGGGAGCGACCGGCGCCGAACTCGAGGAGATCGCCAACGTCGTCATCGCCTCGGCCATCTTCGAAGGCACGCCGTCCGCGCCCTGCCCAAACGTCCGGCGCAGTCAGATTCAGCTGGCGCTCGCCGATCTGCAACGCCGTCCCGAGCGCAGCACTGCGGGTTTCGGAGCCGAGCCGGATGCGTCGAGGTGGTCGAGCAACGGAGCCGCCGCTGCCAACGGTTAGAGGGCGAGACGAGTCCTCCTTGGCCCTAGTCGCCGAAGCCGACGCCGACGGCGCGGGCGGTGGCGACGAGCTCGCCCTGCGGGTCGACCAGTTTCTGGCCGGCAGTCGCCTGGTCGAGGGAGACCTCGGCGACCTGGCCGTCCCGCAGGCAGACCATGGTGCCGAAACGGCCGCCGGCAGCGGCCTCGGCGGCGCGGCGGCCGAGACGCGTGGCGAGGATGCGATCGAAAGGCACCGGCGAACCTCCGCGCTGGAGGTGGCCGAGGACGGTGACGCGGATCTCGTGCTCGATGTGCGGAGCGAGCTCGCGCGCCAGCCGGTCGCCGGCGCCGCCCAGCCGCGGGTGGCCGTCTCCGGCGTCGGCCTGACGCCAGGATGGCTGGCCGCCTTCGGCGATCGCCCCCTCGGCGACCACCACCAGCGAGTAGGACTGGCCGCGCGCCGCGCGCTCTTCGATCTTGGCTTCGATCGCGTGAATGCGGTACGGGATCTCCGGGATCAGGATGACGTCGGCGGCCCCGGCGAGGCCGGCGTGGAGGGCGATCCAGCCCGCGTCGCGCCCCATCACCTCGAGGATCATCACCCGGTGGTGGCTCTCGGCGGTGTCGCGCAGCCGGTCGAGGGCATCGGTCGCGACTTCGATCGCGGTCCAGAATCCGAAGGTGTAATCGGTCGCGGCAAGGTCGTTGTCGATCGTCTTGGGCACGCCGATGATCGCCAGCCCGAGCTCGGAGAACCGGCGAGCGATGCGCAGGCTGCCATCGCCACCGATGACGATCAGCGCATCGATCTCGGCTTCGCGGGCATGGCGGATCACCTCGGCCGACCGGTCGACGCGGAATCCGTCCGCCGCCGGCGGCTCGGGGCGCATCGCGAAGGGATTGCAGCGGTTGGTGGTGCCGAGGACGGTGCCCCCCTTGTCCACCAGGTCGCGCACCTGGGAGCTGGTGAATTTGCGATAGCGGCGCTCGAGAAGTCCCTCGAAACCGTCGAGAACGCCGAGCGTCTCGATGCCTCCCAGTCGCTCTGCGGTGCGCACGACGGCGCGGATGACGGCGTTCAGTCCCGGGGCATCGCCGCCCCCGGTGAGCACGCCGAGCCTGCGGATCCGGTTCATGGACGGGATTCTACCGGGCGGCTCAGGCCGGCGTGCCGGGCTGCGCCACGGCGAGCGGCAGCGCCACCCGGAAGAGCGAGCCCTTGCCGATCTCGCTCTCGAACGTCAGCTCGCCACCGTGCGCCCGGACCACCCGTTCGGCGATCGCCAGGCCGAGTCCGGAGCCGCCCTTGCGGGTCGAGAAGAAGAGCTCGAAGATCCGCTCGCGGATCTCCTCCGGAATGCCGGCGCCGTTGTCCTCGACCTCGAGCAGGACCCGAGGCCCCTCGCGCCGCGCCCGCAGGACGACGCGCGGCGGACGTCCGGTTCCCTCGCTCGCCGCGAGAGCGTTCTGCAGCAGGTTGATGAGCAGCTGCTGCAGCTGCTCGTCGTCCACCCGCACCGCGGCGCCGGGAGATTCGTCAGCGACCTCGAAGATCGCGCCACGCAAGGCGAACTCGCGCGCCACGACATCGCGCGCGCGTTCGAGGAGCTCCGCCGCCGGAACGGTTCGCAGCCGCAGCGGGCGCGGGCGCGCGTAGCTCAGGAAGTCGCTCACCAGGCGCTCCAGCCGCGCGATCTCCGAGCGCGTGATGGAGAGGAGCTTCTTCTGTCCCGTGGCGGCCTGCGGCGTCGCGAGGTCTTCCTCGAGCATCTGCATGTTGAGGCTGAGCGAGTTGAGCGGATTGCGGATCTCGTGCGCGAGGCCCGCCGCGAGCGTTCCGAGATAGGCGAGCCGCTCGGCCTCGGCGGCCTGGGCTTCGAGCCGCTGCCCGCGACGGAACAGCGCCGAGATGAGCAGGAAGGCCATGACGACGATCGCCACGGTCAGGCCGCCGATCCAGGTCGTCTGGCGGATCAACTCGCGGCGGAGCTCGCCGATCCGCCGGTCCATTTCGAGCGGGCTGATGCCGATGCGCAGTGATCCGAACTCGCCGATCGGCACGGTGACGTCGAGAGAGTTGCCCGCATCCGCCGGCAATCGCACCGACCGGGTGTCCTGCCGCTCGAGGGTTCGATTCTCCACCCGTGGCGTCCCCGGCGGCAGCTCGCGCTCCGGCCGGGAAGCTCCCGGCGCCGGCGCGGTGGCGGCGATCTCGGTCTCGCGCCGCTCCTTCATCACCAGCACGCCGTCGCGATCGGTGATCTCCACCGTCTGCACGATCTGCCGCTGCCGCAGAACCGAGTCGATATAGGTCTGCGTCTCGCGCTCGAGCGCCACGGCAGTGAACAGATCGCCGCCCGTGCTCTCGGCGCTGCCGGCGATCCGGCCGGCGAGATCCTGGGCCTCCCGCCGGGTCTCGAGAAGGACCCGATCGAGCTCGCGCCGCGACAGGGTCTGGAAGATCAGCCAGGAGAAGAGGGCGAAGTCGCTGACGATGAACAGCCCGAGGAGGGCGAAGACGATCCAGTTGCGCCGCGAAGAGGGCCTTCTGGGCCTCGGAAACACCCGCGGAGCATAACACCGGACCGAGCCGGGCGAGCTAACCCAATGAAAAGGCTGAGCTTGGAAACGACAGACCGGCATATGCGTCAAGTTCGCTAAGATTTTTCTCCCTACGGAAATATTCGAGCAAATCTCAGCGTTACACACTACGAATATGCACCCCGGTCCGGAAGGTCCGGGGCACTTCCAACGAAAGGAGAAGGAAAATGACCACTGGACTCGTTCGCTTCAACCCCGAGGCCGACCTCTTCCGCGGGCGCATGGACCGACTCTTCAATCAGATGCTGAACACTCCGTGGACGCCGGTGCTGACGGAGGACGTGGCCAATCGCGGATTCCTGCCGGCGGTCGACATCCGCGAGACCCCGGAACAGCTGATGATCGTCGCCGAGCTCCCCGGCCTCGACAAGAAGGACGTCAACATCACTCTCGAGAATCAGGTCCTGACCCTCGCGGGCGAGCGCAACTTCGAGAAGGAGACGAAGGACGAGACCTGCCACCGGATCGAGCGCAGCTACGGCAGCTTCACGCGCTCCTTCACCCTGCCGAACAACCTCAGGGTCGACAAGATCGAGGCGAAGTTCGACAAGGGCGTGCTGAGCATCGTCATCCCGAAGTCGGAGGAGACGAAGCCGCGCAAGGTGACCATCCTCTGACGCCTGCCCGCCAGGTTGCAGCGCAGAGCG
Source organism: uncultured Thermoanaerobaculia bacterium (assembly GCA_964595975.1). GTDB lineage: Bacteria > Acidobacteriota > Thermoanaerobaculia > Multivoradales > JAGPDF01 > JAGPDF01. The sequence goes on from CAZQTL010000004.1 coordinate 30,517, forward strand.
GGAGCCCGACGGGCTCCCGCTTTTCTTTTGTGGAGGAGTTCTCTACCATCCTCCGTCAATGACCCCCGGTCGCGCCTCGCAGGGTCCGCTCGGCGCGATCGCGCCGGCGGCCCGTCCCCGTCTCTCGCCCGTCCGCGCCTTCGCGGCGCTGGGAGCCGTCTTCACCGTCCTGCTGGGCTGCCGCGGCGGGGAGTCGAAGAAGGCCGCGCCGGCAGCCCCCCCGGCGGTCGCTGTCGGCGCCACCATCGCCGACCTCTCCGGTGTCAACGAGCTCCTGGCGGCCGATGTCCAGTTCACCACCGACCTGCTCGACCAGCTGTTCCTGCAACTGCTCTCCGAGCAGGCCGACTTCACGTCCCACCCGCCGACCTTCGCTCCCGAGCTCGCCACCAGCTACGACTGGTCGGACGACCACCGCGAGCTCACTTTCCACCTGCGCGAAGACGCCGTCTGGAGCGATGGCGTTCCGATCACCGCCGAAGACGTGCGCTGGACCTGGCAGGCGCAGGTCTCGCCCGAGGTCGCCTGGACCTACGCCGACCAGAAGGACGCCATCACCGATGTCGAGGTGATCGACGCCCACACGGTGCGTTACCACTTCCGCAAGGCCTACTCGTCGCAGCTGCTCGACGCCATCGAAGGAAAGATCCTGCCGAAGCACGCCTGGGCCGAGGTGCCGTTCGCCGAATGGCGGCAGAAGGCCGACTGGTTCCGCGATCATCTCGTCACCAGCGGGCCTTTCCGGCTGGCGGCATGGCGGCCGGGAGAGGAACTGGTTCTCGAGCGCAACGACCGATACTTCGAGCGCGGGCTGCCGAAGCTCGACAAGGTGATCTTCCGCATCGCGCCGGACGCCGCGACCCACGTCGAACAGCTGCTCGCCGGCACGCTCGACTTCGCTTGCGGCGTGACTCCGGCCGATGCCGCGCGCGTCGCCGGCCGGCCGGACCTGAGGATCGTGGCGTTCGACAACCGGCAGTACGACTACGTCTGCTGGAACCTGCTCCGGCCGCCCTTCGGCGACCCCGAGATCCGCCGCGCCCTGACGCTCGCGATCGACCGCCAGGCACTGGTCGACAGTCTCTTCAAAGGCTACGCCCGCGTGGCCTCTTCGCCGATTCCTTCGAACTTCTGGGCGCACGACCCGGCGCTGGCGCCGCTGCCCTACGACCCGGCGGCGGCCCGCCGCATCCTCGCCGAGCGCGGCTTCGCCGACCGCGACGGAGACGGCATCGTGGAGCGCCACGGCCGGCCCTTTGCCTTCGAGCTCACGACGAACTCCTCGAACCGTATCCGCACCGCCGCCCTGGTGATGATCCAGGAACAGTTGCGCAAGGTCGGCATCGCCGCCACTCCGCGGACAATCGAAATCCACGCCCTCACCGAGGCGAATACGCGTCACGAATTCGATGCCACCCTCTCGGGCTGGGCGATCGACACGACACTCGACCTGCGCCCGTATTTCCATTCGAGCCAGAGCGCCGGCGGCTACAACTTCGGCAGCTACCACAACCGCGAGGTCGACCGCCTCCTCGATGCCGCCCGCCGCGTTGCGGCACCGCTGGATGCGCTGCCCGATCTCCTGCGCCTGCAGCGGATCCTGCACGCGGAACAGCCCTTTACCTTTCTCTGGGAACCGCAGCGCCTCTGCGCCGTGCGCGCCGATCTCGTCGATGTGCAGCCGAACGCGATCTCGGCCTATTTCAACCTGCCCGAGTGGCGGCGCCGGGTTCAGCCCGACGGACCGTGATCCGCCCTCTCCTCGCCCGGCTCGCCGCCGCCCTGGCGGCGTGCTGGATCGTCCTCACCGCCGTCTTCTTCCTCCTGCGCCTGCTTCCGGGCGAGCCGGGAACCATCTTCGAGGACCCCCGGGTGCCGCAGGAGCAACGCCTGCGGCTGCGCGCCGTGTATGGCCTCGACCGACCGTTGCCGGAACAGTACCTGCGCTGGCTCGGTGGCGTGGCTCGCGGCGAGTGGGGCTATTCGCTCAGCCAGCACCGGCCGGTCGGCCAGATCCTGCGCGAATCGGCGCCCAACACGCTCCTGCTCTCGTCGGCCGCCCTGTTGCTCGAGCTCGGTCTGGGGCTCGCCCTCGGGGTGGCCGCAGCTGCCCGCGCCGGTTCGCTCGCCGACCGGACGGTGCGCGTCCTCTCCATCACCCTGTGGTCCCTGCCGACCTTCTGGTTCGGCCTCATGCTGCTCGCCGCCTTCGCCGTCGCCTGGCCGATCTTCCCGCCCGGCACGATGCACTCGGTCGGCGCCGAGGCCTTCGGCCCCGGGCGCCGCGGACTCGACCTCGCCTGGCATCTGGCGCTGCCGGCAGCGGCCATCGGCCTGCCCGCCGCCGCCGCCACGGCGCGGTTCGTCCGCGCGACGGTGCTCGAACGGCTGGCCGAGCCCTTCGTCCAGTCGGCGCGCGCCCGCGGCCTCTCCACGCGGCGGGTGCTGTGGACGCACGCCCTGCGCGCCGGCCTGGGACCGATCGCGCAGCTGGCCGGACTGTCGCTCGCGGCCCTCCTCTCCGGCACCATCGCCGTCGAGGTGGTCTTCGCCTGGCCGGGAATCGGGCGGGCGACCTTCGACGCGCTCGTGGCCCGCGACTATCCGCTGCTCCTCGCCGGAACGGCGCTCTCGGCCTCCTTCGTGCTCGCCGGGAGCTTCCTCGCCGAATCCCTGCAGGCCTGGCTCGACCCCCGGTTGCGGGATGCCTGAGAGCGCGCTTCCCCTCCGCGCGAGCGGCCGCGGCGCTCCCAGCCAGCGCAGCGCGCGGACCGGCGCGGCGATGTTGGCGATCGTCGCCGGGGCCGTCGTGCTGCTGCCCATTTTCTGGCCGCAATCTCCCGACCGCCAACTCGACCCCGCCGTCGCCGCCCTCGCGCGACCCGGAAGCTGTCTCGAGGTCGTCCATCTGGCTGACGGACGGGAACTGGCCGCCCGCTCCGTCACCGCCGCCGGGGACGAGCTCGTGCTCGAGGGGCAGCCGCGGCCAACGCGGGTGCCCTTCCGCGAGCTGGTCGGCGGCAGGCCCGAGGGCGGAGCGCTGAGGCAGCGCTGCTTCGCTCTGGGCAGCGACGAGTTCGGGCGCGATCTTCTGGCGCGCCTTCTCGCCGGCGGCAGGGTCTCGCTGGCCGTTGCGGCCTGGACGGTACTGCTGATCGCGCTCGTCGCCCTGCCGATCGGCGCGGCGGCAGGTGCCGCTCCGCCAGCGATCGACCGGCTCGTCCTGCGCACGCTCGAGGGCCTGCAGTCCTTCCCCCGGCTCTTCCTGCTCCTCGGCCTCGCCGCGGTGGTGCGGCCAGGCGTGGTTTCGGTCGTGCTCATCCTCGGCCTCACCGGCTGGATACCGATGGCTCGTCTGGTCCGCGCCGAAGTCCGCGCGCTGCGCGACCGCGAGTTCGTCCTCGCGGCGCGGGCCGCCGGCGCCGGTCCGCTGCGAATCGTCTTGCGCCACCTGCTGCCCAATGCCCTGGCGCCGGCGCTGATCGAAGCCTCCCTCGCTGCCGCCTCGGCGATCGTCAACGAAGCCGCGCTGTCCTTTCTCGGCTTCGGCCTGCAGCCGCCGGCTGCGAGCTGGGGCAACATGATCGCCGACGGCCGGTCGACGCTGTCGGGCGGCTGGTGGGTCGCCTTCTTTCCCGGGGCCGCCCTGGCGCTGACCGCGGTCGCCTTCAACCTGATCGGTGAGGGGCTTCGCGACGATCTCGATCCGCGCCTGCGCCCGCGGGATACCGTGACGAGCGTCGCTCCGGTCTCTCCGCCCCTCGCCGCGCCCGGCGCCTGATGCTCGTCAGCGACTTCGATTTCGCGCTCCCCGACAGCGCCATCGCGCAGGAGGCTCTGCCGCGGGGGACGAGCCGCCTGCTGCGGCTCGACGCCTCCGGCCCGCTCCGGCACGCCAACATCGGCGACCTGCCGCAGATCCTGCGATCCGGCGACCTGCTGGTGCTCAACGACACGAAGGTGATTCCGGCGCGCCTCTTCGGCCGGCGACTTGCGGCCGGCGCGGGGAACGTCGCCGAGGCGGCGGGTGCGAGAGTCGAGCTGCTGCTGGTCGAGAAGCTCGGGCCGCAGCGATGGCACTGCCTCGCCAGACCCGGGCGCAAGGCGAGAGTGGGCACCCGGATCCAACTCGGTCCGGAGATCGAGGCGCTCGTCGTGGGCAAGGAGGAGGACGGCCGCCACACGGTCGAATTCTCGTGCGAGATCGAACCGCACCTCGAGACGCTCGGGCACGTGCCGCTGCCGCCCTACATCGCGCGCGCCGACGGCGCCGAGGACCGCGCGCGCTACCAGACCGTGTGGGCGCGCGAGCCCGGAGCGATCGCCGCGCCGACCGCCGGTCTGCACTTCTCCGAAGAGCTGCTCGCGCGCCTCGAGGAGCGCGGTGTCGAACGCGTCTTCGTCACCCTGCACGTCGGCATCGGCACGTTCAAACCGGTGACCGCCGAGCTGGTGCACGAGCACCGCATGGAACGCGAGCGCTTCGAGATCCCGCCGCAGACCGCCGCGGCGATCGCCCGTGCGCGCCGCGAGGGGCGCCGGATCGTCGCCGTCGGCACCACCGTCGTGCGGACCCTCGAAAGCGCAGCGCTGGCGGGCGCCGGCGCCGGCGAGAGCGCCGCTCCCGTCGCCGCCGGCGCCGGAACGACGGAGGTCTTCATCACCCCGGGATTCCGCTTCCGGGTGGTGGACGTGCTGCTCACCAACTTCCACCTGCCGCGCTCGACCCTGCTCATGCTCGTCTCGGCCTTCGCCGGCCGCGAGCGCGTGCTCGCCGCCTACGAGGAGGCGATCGCCCACGGCTACCGCTTCTACTCCTACGGCGACGCCATGCTCATGGAGCGCCGACCGGCCGACTAGGGAGTAAGATCCGCCCGATTCTGTTCCGGAAAGGAGACTCGTCATGGAAAGACCGAGCCATCGCTTTCATCGCACGATTCCGGTTCTCCTGTTGTTCTGCGCCCTCTCCCTGCTCGCGAGCGGGTTGGCGGCGCAACCGTTCGGAGCCTGGCTGACGCTCGACGGCTCCGCCGGCACCTACGTCGAGATCCCGCACTCGGCGAGCCTCAATCCGACCGGCGGATTCACGTTCGAGGCCTGGGTGGCGATTACCGACTCCGGCGGCTGCTCGTCGATCGCCGGCAAGAAGTGGACCGAGACCTGGTGGATCGGCGTCTGCGGCACGACGCTGCGCAGCTACCTGCGCGGCTCCGGCTCGCTGAAGGACGGCGGCGTCATCCCGCCCGGAAAGTGGACGCACATCGCCGTGACCTGGGACGGCGCCAGCCGCCGTCACTACATCAATGGAGAGCTGATCTCCACCTTCGCCGATCCCACCCCGCCGACCACCAACACCAGCCCCGTCGACATCGGCAGCGATGTCGCCTACCGCCACACGCCGATCGGCGCCATCGACGAGGTCCGTCTCTGGAACGTGGCCCGCACGACGCAACAGCTGCGCGATGCGATCAACGAACCGATCCTCGCCGACACGACCGGGTTGGTGGCGACCTGGGGACTGAACGCCAACGCCAACGACGTGACCGGCGATCACAACGGGGCGGGGGTGGGAGGGCCCGGATATCTGACTTTCCCCGTCGCCCCCTTCTGCGTCCCGAGTGCCACGACGCTCTGCCTCGATGACCGGTTCGCGGTCTCGGCCGAATGGCGGAACTACTCGGACGTCACGGGGGTCGCCAGCGTCGCCTCGTGCGGCAGCGACGACTCGGGTCTCCTGTGGTTCTTCAACCCGCAGAATTGGGAAGTCCTGATCAAGTCGGTGAACGGCTGCGGCCTCAACGACCGCTATTGGATCTACTCCGCCGCGACGACCGACGTCTTCTACCGCATCACGGTGACCGATGTCGTCGCCGGGGCGAGCAAGACCTACTTCAACTACCTCGGCGAGCCCGCCAAGGCGAACAACGACAGCGACGCCTTCGCCACCTGCCCCTAGGCCGGTGAGGTCGGGCGAGCCGCGTTGGCGATGCGGCTCGCCACCACCGCAGCGCCGAAGCCGTTGTCGATGTTGACCACGGCGACGCCGGGGGCGCACGAGTTGAGCATCGTCAGGAGCGGGGCCAGACCGGAGAACGCCGCGCCGTAGCCGACACTCGTCGGCACGGCGACGACCGGCGCGGCGACCAGGCCGGCAGCCAGCGCCGGGAGAGCCCCGTCCATGCCGGCCACGGCGACCACGACCTGCGCCCGGCGCAGGTCCGGCAGACGGTCGAGCAGGCGATGGAGGCCCGCCACTCCGACGTCGGTGTAGCGCACGACGCGGTGGCCGAAGTGCTCGAGGCAGACCGCCGCCTCTTCGGCCACCGGAAGGTCCGAGGTCCCCGCGGCGAGCAAGGCGATCTCGCCCTCGGCGCGCAGGACCTCGCCACCCAGGGTCACGATGCGGGCGCGGTCGTGGTAGGCCGCGCCCGGGAACTCCGCCGCCAGCCGCTCGCCGAACTCCGCTGGCAGCCGCGTGACGAGAAACCGACCGTGCGCCTGGGCGAAGCGGCGACAGATCGGAACCAGGTCCTCCCAGCGCTTCCCTGCGCCGTAGACCACTTCCGGATGCCCGGTGCGAAGCTCGCGATGCAGATCGAGCTTGGCGAACTCGAGGTCGGCGAACGGCAGCTCGGCGAGCCGCGCGAGCGCCTCGGCGGGACTCGTGGTGCCGGCGGCGACCTCCGCCAGCAGACTCCTGAGGCGGTCGGGCTTCATCTGCCGGCCGGCAGGTCGGCGCCGCCACGGCGATAGCCGACGGGGTCGAACGTCGCGCGCTCGAAGCCCAGCGCGAGCAGATCGGAGATCAGCGCCGGCCACAGCGTCTCGAGCCGCGCGACTTCGTCGCTGCCCACCTCCACGCGCGCGCCGGCCTCGTCGTGCCGGACACGGACGACGCGAAAACCCCGCTCGAGCAGCAACCCCTCGGCGCGCTCGACGCGGCGGAGCTTGCCCAGGGTGACCGGCTGGCCGTGCGGAATGCGCGAAGACAGGCAGGCGTTCGCGGGCTTGTCCCAGACCGAGAGACCGAGCTCGCGGGCGATGGCGCGCACCTCTTCCTTCGTCGCGCCGTGGGCGAGCAGCGGGCTCTCGACGCCGCGCTCGCGCACGGCGCGCAATCCGGGCCGGTCCGGGCCGGGGTCGGAGGCGTTGGTGCCGTCGCAGACCCGGTCGAAACCGCGCGCCGCGGCGAGCCGCACCATCCGATCCATCCGCATGCCCTGGCAGACGTAGCAGCGCCACGCCGGATTGGCGACGTACTCGGCGTCGTCGAGCTCGGAGTAGGTCACCACCTCGTGGGCGATGCCGATCTCCGCGGCGAGGGAGCGCGCCTGGTCGAGCTCCACCCCGGCAAGGGTCTCCGCCGCTGCCGTCACCGCCAGGGCACGCTCGCCGAGGGCACGCCGGGCGAGAGCCGCCACCACCGCGGAATCGACGCCGCCCGAAAAGGCCACCAGGACGGCTCCGCCCGCGGCGAGATCCGCCTCGATCGCGCGGCGCAAGAGGGTCGTTCGTTCCGGCATCGGCAGGAGTGTAGCAACGCCGTCCGCCGTCTTTCCGGTCAGAGCCTGTCCTCCGTGGAGGCGGCCGGCGCTGCGGCCGGCGGTACCGCGCTCGCGAGCTTCGACAGCAGCACAGCGGGATCGTTCGCCACTTTGAGCAGCGCCCGGTGGTTGGCGGAGACGAAGCCCTCCTCGGAGGCCCGGTCGAGAAAGGCGAGCAGCGGGTCGAAGAAGCTGCCGACGGCGAGGAGCCCGCACGGCTTGTGCTGCAATCCCAGCTGCATCCAGGTCCAGGCCTCGAAGAGCTCCTCCAGCGTGCCGAGACCCCCGGGAAGGGCGACGAACGCGTCGGAGAGCTCGGCCATGCGCGCCTTGCGCTCGTGCATCGAGTCGACGAGGTGCAGCTCGGTAAGCTCCGCGTGCCCGAGCTCGCGCTCCTGCAGGAAGCGCGGCAGGACGCCGATCACTCGACCGCCGGCGGCGAGCGCCGAATCGGCGACGACGCCCATCAGGCCGACGTTGCCGCCGCCGTAGACGATCGTGAGACCGCGCCGCGCCACTTCACGCGCGAATTGCGCCGCGGCCGCGCGGTAGACCTCTCCCCGCCCGGCATGAGAACCGCAGAAGACCCCCAGGCGCTTCATTCAGCGGCCGGCATATTCCTCGACCGGTGGACACAGGCAGACGAGGTTGCGGTCGCCGTAGACGTTGTCGATCCGGCCGACGGCGGGGAAGAACTTGCCGTCGCGCACCCAGTCGCGGGGGAAGATCGCCTGGCGACGCGAGTAGGGTCGATCCCAGCTCTCGTCGGCGATCGCTGCGGCGGTGTGCGGCGCATGTTTGAGCGGATTGTTCTTGCGGTCGCTCGAGCCGTCCTCGATCGCGCGAATCTCCTCCCGGATGGCGATCATCGCCTCGCAGAAGCGATCGAGCTCACGCTTCGACTCGCTCTCGGTCGGCTCGATCATCAGCGTTCCCGGCACCGGGAAAGACATCGTCGGCGCATGGAAGCCGAAGTCCATCAGCCGCTTGGCGACGTCTTCCGCCTCGACGCCTGCGCTCGCCTTGAACGGCCGCAGATCGAGAATGAACTCGTGCGCCACCCGGCCGTTGGCGCCGCGATAGAGGATCGGGAAGTGCTCTCCCAGCCGCGCCGCCATGTAGTTGGCGTTGAGAATCGCCACCTCGGTGGCGCGCTGCAGCCCCCGGCCTCCCATCATCGCGATGTACATCCACGGGATCGCCAGGATGAGGGCGCTGCCCCAGGGCGCGGCCGCCACCGGGCCGATCGCCTGGTCTCCGCCGCAACGCACCAGCGGATGGCCCGGCAGGAACGGCGCGAGGTGCCGGGCGACGCCGATGGGACCCATGCCGGGGCCGCCGCCGCCGTGCGGAATGCAGAAGGTCTTGTGCAGATTGAGGTGGCAGACGTCGGCGCCGTAGTCGCCCGGGCGGCAGAGTCCGACCTGCGCGTTCATGTTGGCGCCGTCGAGGTAGACCTGTCCGCCGTGCGCGTGGACGATCTCGCAGAGCCGGCCGATCGCCGCCTCGAAGACGCCGTGCGTCGAGGGATAGGTCACCATGATGGCTGCGAGATGCGAGGCATGCTCCTTCGCCCGCGCCTCGAGGTCGCCGAGGTCGATGTTGCCGTGGTCGTCGCAGGCTACCGGCACGACCCGCATCCCCGCCATCACCGCCGACGCCGGATTGGTGCCGTGGGCCGAAACCGGGATCAGGCAGACGTTGCGATGCCCCTCGCCGCGCTGCTCGTGGAAAGCCCGGATGACCAGCAGGCCGGTGTACTCCCCCTGGCTGCCGGCATTCGGCTGCAGGGAGATGGCGGCGAAGCCGGTGACCTCGCACAACCAGCGCTCGAGATCGGCGAGGATCTGGGCGTAGCCCTCGGCCTGCTCCGCCGGCGCGAATGGATGCAGATCGGCGAGGTCGGGCCACGACAGCGGCGCCATTTCGGAAGTGGCGTTGAGCTTCATCGTGCACGAGCCGAGCGCGATCATCGAGTGCGCGAGCGACAGGTCGCGCGCCTCCAGCCGGCGGAGGTAGCGCAGCATCTCGTGCTCGGTGTGGTAGCGATGGAAGACCGGGTGCGCGAGGATCTCCGAAGTGCGCGCATGCGGCGCCGGGATCGCCGAGCGAGCCGCCACCGCCGCCAGGGACTCGAGCGCCTGCGGATCGGTGCCGAACAGGTCGAGCAGATCGGCGAGATCGTCGGCGGTCACCGTCTCGTCGAGCGCGATTCCGACCCTGCGTTCGCCGAGCTTGCGCAGATTGATGCCGCGACGCGCCGCGTCGGCGATCAGGCCGTCGGCATCGCCGCCGTTCGAAGCCACGCCGCCCAGCTCGACGGCGAGGGTGTCGAAGAAGGGCTCCTCCGCCAGCCTGTGACCGGCGCGCCGCAGGCCCTCGGCGAGCGCCACCGCCATCTGATGGACCCGTCCGGCGATCGCCCGCAACCCCTCCGGGCCGTGATAGACGGCGTACATCGAAGCGAGGATCGCCGGCAGGACCTGAGCGGTGCAGATGTTCGACGTCGCCTTCTCGCGCCGGATGTGCTGCTCGCGGGTCTGCAGGGCCATGCGGATGGCGGGGTGACCCGCGCTGTCCTTCGACAGGCCGATGATCCGCCCCGGCATCTGGCGCTTGAACTCGTCGCGCGCGGCCATGAAGGCGGCGTGCGGCCCGCCGTAGCCCATCGGCAGACCGAACCTCTGCGTCGACCCGACGGCGATATCGGCGCCGAACTCGCCGGGCGCGCGCAGCAGCGCCAGCGACAGCAGGTCCGCCGCCACGACGAGCAGGGCTCCGCCGGAATGGGCGAGCGTCGCGAGCGGCGCGTAGTCGAGCACCTTGCCGTCGGTGGTCGGGTACTGCACCAGCACGCCGAAGACGCGCCCGCCAGCGAAGTCGCAACGGAACGGGTCGCCGGTCGCGACCTCGATACCGACCGCTCCGGCGCGCGTCCTGACGACCGCGAGGGTCTGCGGATGGCAGGCCTCGTCGACGAAGAAGACCGGGCGCTCGATCTTCTCGAGATGCGGATGGATCGCGGCGCACATGTGCATCGCCTCGGCCGCGGCCGTCGCCTCGTCGAGCAACGACGCATTGGCGATCGGCAGCGCCGTCAGGTCGGCGATCATCGTCTGGTAGTTGAGCAGGGCCTCCAGACGCCCCTGGGCGATCTCCGCCTGGTAGGGCGTGTACTGGGTGTACCAGCCCGGGTTCTCGAGAATGTTGCGCTGGATCACGCCCGGCATGCGGGACGCGTTGTAGCCCAGCCCCAGATAGGAGCGTGAGCGGCGGTTGCGGGCGGCGATCGACTGCAGCCGGTCGAGCATCTCCTGCTCGCCGGGCTCCCGGTCTTCACCGGAGGCGTCGATCGCGAGCGACCGGGCGGCGCGAATCGATGCCGGAACGGTCTCCTGGACGAGCGCGTCGAGGGAGTCCAGGCCGAGTGCCTGGAGCATCTCCCCGATCTCCGCGTCGTTCGATCCGATGTGGCGGCGGACGAAGGTGTCGAGCGGCTCGAACAAGTCAGTGCTTCCCCTGCTGCACGAACTCGCCGTAGGCCTCGGCGTCCATCAGGCCGTCGAGATCCGACGAGGCGGAGTAACGGACCTTCACCAGCCAGCCGTCGACGTGCGGATCTTCGTTGATCAGCTCGGGGTCGTCGGCCAGGGCCTCGTTGACCTCGACGATCTCGCCGGCGATGGGGGTGAAGACCTCGGCGACCGCCTTGACCGACTCGATCGTCCCGATCTCGTCGCCGGCGTCGTAGACATGCCCGACCTGCGGCAGCTCCACGAAGACCACCTCCCCCAGCTCCTTCTGGGCGAAGTCGGTCACTCCGAGCACCGCGATGTCGTCCTCGACCCGCACCCATTCGTGTTCCGTCGTGTAGCGATAGTCTTCCGGGTACATTTCAGTCTCCCTTCTGGTGCTGGTTGAGCCGCGCCCTTCCGTGCCCGGGGTGCGCTAGCGTGATCGCTTGTAGAACGGCAATGCGGTGATGCGCGCCTGCAGGAGCTTGCCGCGCACGTCGATCTCCACGGCCGTGCCCACCGCGGCCAGGGCCACCGGCACGTAACCCATGCCGAGCGCCTTCTCGAAGGTGGGGCTCCAGGTGCCGCTGGTGACGACGCCCACCTGCTGCCCGTCCTTGACGATCGCGCACCCCTGGCGCGCGATGCCGCGCGACTCGACCTCGTAGCCGACCAGGTGGCGGCTTTCGCCCCGCGCCCTGGCGGCGACCAGCGCGGCGCGGCCGACGAAGTCCCCCTTGTCGAGCTTGACCGTCCAGTCGAGACGGGCGTCCCAGGGCGTCGTCGCGCGGTCGATCTCGTGTCCGTAGAGCGCCATCCCGGCCTCGAGGCGCAGAGTGTCGCGAGCCCCAAGACCCGCCGGAACCAGCCCCGCCGTTTCACCGGCGGCGAACAGCGCCCGCCAGAGCTCCATCGCGTCCTGCGGCGCGACGAAGAGCTCGAAGCCGTCCTCTCCCGTGTAGCCGGTGCGGGAGATGATCGCCTTCCGGCCGGCGACCTCGCCGTGCGCGAAGCCGTAGTACTTGATCGGCGCCAGCGGCGTGGCGGTGAGCGGCTGCAGGATCGCCACCGACCGCGGCCCCTGCAGCGCCAGCAGGGCGAACTCGTCGGAGCGGTTCACCAGCGTCACGCCCGCGGGCCGCGGCAGCGACTCCACCCAGGCGAAATCGCCGGCGATGTTCGACGCGTTCACCACCAGCATGAACTCCTCTTCGCCCATGCGATAGACGAGCAGGTCGTCGATGAAGGTGCCTTCATGGGTCAGCAGAGCGCTGTAATGGATGCGGCCCAGCGCGAGCTTCGAAACGTCGTTCGGCGTGAAGCTCTGGACGAAGGCCAGGGCGCCCGGCCCGGCGATCCAGAACTCGCCCATGTGCGAGCAGTCGAAGAGGCCCGCCGCGGTGCGCACCGCGCGGTGCTCGTCGATCAACCCCTTGTACTGCACCGGCATCTCCCAGCCGGCGAAGTCCACCAGTTTGGCACCGGCTTGAACATGAGCTTCATAGAGCGGAGTTCGGCGCAGAGTCGTATCGGCAGTCATGGCTCCGAAACTATATCTCGGCGAGATTCCACCGGCAGCGTGTGACTCGGCTCACTTCGCCCCGTCCCTACCCCAAAGTATGGTCTCGGACCTCATGACCGCGAATTCGAGTCGAGAGCGTTTTCGCCGCCCCGTGCCCGCTCCGCCGGCCTCGTCCGCGCGATCGCGCCGCACCCTCCTCCGCCCCCTCGCCGGAGGCTCCTACGCGCCGGCGACCGCCATGCGCCGCGCGGCCACCGCGACGATGGAAACGGAGGTGCCGCGCACGCCGCCGGCCATGGCCGTACTAACGCTCACCCGCCTCGGCTTCGGTCCCACGCCGAGCGACATCGCCGCGTTCAACGCCCTCGGCGGCACCGACGTCGCTCGGCTGACCGCCTGGGTCGACCAGCAGCTCGCGCCGGCTGCGATTCCCGACGCCGCCTGCGACGCCCGCCTCGCCGCGAGCGGCTTCAGCACCCTGGGCAAGAGCCTCACCCAGCTCTTCCTCGACCACCACGTCGCCGACCCCGAGTGGTACGAACGAATCCGTCCGGCCACCGAGACCGAGCTCGCGACCTGGATTCGCGCCGTCTACTCGAAGCGCCAGCTCTTCGAGGTCCTGGTCGACTTCTGGCACAACCACTTCAACGTCTACGCCTGGGAGTTCATCGAGGCGCCGCTCTGGGTGCATCACGACCGCGACGTGATCCGGGCGCACGCGCTGGGGAACTTCCGCCAGATGCTCGAGGCGGTCGTGAAATCGCCTTCGATGCTGGTGTACCTCGACAACTACATCAACTTCGCCGCCGAGCTCGACGGCAACCCGGTCGGATCGAACGAGAACTTCGCCCGCGAGATGATCGAGCTGCATTGCCTCGGCGCCGAGAACTCCTACGGTAACCTCCCCCGCGAGCAGGTGCCGGGCTACCCGAACTCCAGCGGCTACTGCCAGCAGGATGTCGTCGACGTGGCCCGCGCCCTCACCGGCTGGACCTTCGCCATCGACTGGGTGCAGTGGGACTGCCCCGAGGGCCTCGATAACGACGGCCACTTCTTCTACTGCGATGACGCTCACGACACGCTGCCCAAGCAGGTCCTGGGCACCGTCATTCCCGGCGGCGGAACCGCCGCCAGCGACGGCCATGCGGTGCTCGACCGCCTCGCCTCGCACCCCGCCTGCGGCCGCTTCGTCGCGCGCAAGCTCTGTCGCCGCCTGGTGAGCGACTTTCCGCCGCAGTCGCTCGTCGACTCGGCGGCGGCGCTCTTCACCGCCCAGTGGCAGGCGCCCGACCAGATTCGCCAGGTCGTCCGGCACATCGTGCTGTCGAACGAGTTCCGGACCACCTGGGGAGAGAAGGTGAAGCGGCCCTTCGAGATCGCCGCCTCGGCGCTGCGCGCCGGGGGCGCCAACTTTCCGTTCACCGTCTTCGCCGCCGACGAGGACGCGGTCAACAGTTTTCACTGGTACTACGAAGCCGGCGGTCAGGCCCTCTTCTCCTGGCACCCGCCGAACGGCTACCCGGACGTGCGCGGAGCCTGGCAGAGCGCCAACCCTCGCGTCGCGCTCTGGCGCCTGGTCAACTGGCTCGTCGAGGAGGACGGTGCCGGCAACGACCGCTTCTTCGACATCGTCGCCGCCACTCTCGCTTCGCCGGCGCGTTCGGCGGAGGCGATCGTCGATTTCTGGGTGCCGCGGATCTTCGGCCGCAGCCTCGCCGCCGCCGATCGCGACGAGCTGGTCGACTTCATGGCCGCCGGCCACAACCCGACTTTCGCGCTGCCGATCGACACCAACGACTGGCCCGACTACACCCAGGACCGCCTGCGTACCCTCATCGGGTTGATGCTCATGTCGCCCGAGTTCCTCTGGCGCTGACGCGCCCCGGCAAGGAGATTCCGCCATGTGTCCATCCACGCGCCGCGGCTTCCTCGTCGGCTGCTCCACCGCCATCGCCAGCCTCGCCGGCTCGCGCTTCAACTCGTTCGCCTTCGCCCAGGACGGCGGCGGGTCGAGCGGATCTGGCGGTCCCTACAACGACGAGATCCTCGTCGTCCTCTTCCTGCGCGGTGGCCAGGACGGGTTGAATCTCATCGTGCCGACCGGTGGCGCATCGAACGACCGCCAGTACTACGAGCTCGCGCGCCCCAACCTGCGCGTGCCGCTCTCCGGTCCCGGCGCGCCCCTGCCGCTGGGCGCCCTGGGAAACACGAGCTTCGGCATGCATCCCTCGGCGGCGGCGCTCCACGAGCTGTTCCAGGACGGCAAGCTCTCGATCGTCACCGCCTGCGGCATGGCGGCGAACGAACGCAGCCATTTCGATTCGATGAACTGGATGGAGCTCGGCACCCCGGGGGTCAGCAACATCACCAACGGCTGGCTCACCCGCCACTTCCAGTCGGCGGCGAACCTCCCCCCGGAGATCATCATGCCGTCGCTCGCCGTCGGCGGCACCCAGACGATCTCGCTGCTCGCGAGCTACGACACCATCAACCTGTCGAGCGTCGATTCGTTCTCGCTTTCCACCGGACCCTGGGCCTGGCGCAGTCCGCAGCGCACAGCCCTGCGCCACCTCTACGCCGGCGGCTCGAGCTGGCTCCACCAGACCGGCCTGCAGGCGCTGGACGCGGTCGACATCGTCGAGCTCTACGCTTCCGGGGCGTACACCCCCGCCAACGGCGCGGTCTACCCGCAGACCTGGTTCGGCGAGAACCTGCAGACGATCGCCCAGATGACCAAGCTCGATCTCGGACTGCGCGTCGCGACCCTCGACCTCGGAGGCTGGGACACGCACGAGAATCAGGGCAACGCCGGCGGCGGCATGTACGCCGGACTGGTCGAGGAGCTCGCGCAGGGACTGGCGGCCCTCTACACCGACCTCGACGGGGTAGGCGCCGCGAACTACACGCAGCGGCTGACCGTCGTGGTGATGAGCGAGTTCGGACGCCGCTTCTACGAGAACGCCGACGGCGGGACCGACCACGGTCACGGCAACAACATGCTGGTTCTGTCCGGAAACGCCATCGGCGGCCTGCACGGCACCTGGCCGGGCCTCGCCGACGGACAGCTGAACGAGGGCGACGTCGAGGTCACGACCGACTTTCGGCGCGTCCTGTCGGAGATCCTGATCCGGCGCCTCGGCAATCCGAATCTCGGCACGGTCTTCCCCGGCTACCAGGCCTACAGCCCGATCGGCGTCGTCAGCGGCGTCGACCTGCCGCCGGTCGGCGCCGATCTGTTCACGGACGGCTTCGAAAGCGGCGATCCGGGACGGTGGAGCGCCGTCAGCGGCTGAGCGCGGCGCGGCCCGGACCGCCGGTACGGCCGGCGGTTGTGGAGTTGTCCATATGCGCCGTCGGCCGTGAAAACTAGCCTCACGGCTCGCAGCGAATCCGCTTGTTTCCGGGAGAGTCCGCATGACGACCGCCACCGCCATCCCCCGCTACCGGCCCGGCCTCTCGCGCCGCGAACTGCTCACGCGACCGGCGCCGCTCGCGAGCGCGGCCGGCCTGCGAGCTCCGGCGGTCGCCGGACGCGCGCCGCTCGACTTTCCCGGCATCGCCCTCGTGGCGCTCAATCGCATGGGGTTCGGACCGCGCCCCGGCGATGTCGCGGCGTTCAACGCCCTCGGAGCCGACGACGACGCCCGCCTGGCGGCCTACGTCGCGCAACAGCTGAATCCCGACCCGGTCGAGGCCAACGACACGGAGTATCACCAGCGGCGCAACGGCCTCAACGGCTATCCCGACCCCGGTTTCACCACCCTCGCCAAGTCGCTCACCCAGCTCTGGCAGGACCACCAGACCGGCGGCACACAGCGCAGCCGCCCGGTGGAGGAGACGCGGCTCAATACCTACCTGCGCATGGTCTACAGCAAGTGGCAGCTGCGCGAAGTGCTGGTCGACTTCTGGCTCAACCACTTCAACATCTACGCCTTCGAGATGTACACGCAGGAGACCTTCGTCCACTACGATCGCGACGTCGTCCGCGCCAACCTCTTCGGCAACTTCCGCACCCTGCTCGAGGCGGTGACCCGCAGCACGTCGATGCTCTACTACCTCGACAACTACACCAACACCAGGAACGGACCGAACGAGAACTGGGCGCGCGAGCTCTTCGAGCTGATGACGCTCGGCTCCGGCAACTACTACGGCGTCGGCTCGCAATCGGTGGTGCCGCAGTGGGGCGCGGGAGTGGTCTGGCCCGCCGGAACCCCGAGCGCCGGGGCTCCGATCCCCGCCGGCTACGTCGACAACGACGTCTACGAGACCGCCCGCGCCTTCACCGGCTGGAGCGTCTCGAGCACCCTCGGCACGTTCCTCTACAACTCCAGCAACCACGACAACTTCCAGAAAGCGGTGCTGTCGCTGGGCGTGGTGAACATCCCCCCGAATCAGGCGGACGAGAAGGACGGCGAGGACGTCCTCACCATGCTCGCCGCGCATCCGGGGACCGGCCGCCATCTGGCGCGCAAGCTCTGCCGCCGGCTGATCTCCGACAATCCTCCCGAAACGCTGGTCGAGACGATCGGGGATCTGTTCACGGCCCAATGGCAGGCCGGCGATCAGCTGAAACAGGTCTACGAGGCGATTCTGCTGTCGGACGAGTTCAAGACGACCTGGGGCGAGAAGATCAAGCGGCCGGTCGAATTCTCGGTCAGCGCGATGCGCGCCGCTTCGCCCAACTGGAACTTCGGCTATACCAGCCAGAATCCGCTCACCGTCGAATCGGACACCGCCAACTTCCTGTCGCGCCAGACGAAGACCGGCCACAACCTCTTCGCGCGGGTGCCGCCCGACGGCTTCGGCGATCTCGAGGAGTTCTGGTCGGGGACCAACACGCGACTGCAATGCTGGCGTCTCGGCAGCTGGCTGATCGACCAGGACATCGACGGCAGCAGCACGACCGACGACTTCCGGCTGGACGTCCTCGGCCAGACCTACGCCGCGTTCCCGGCGCTGCCGCACCAGGCGACCTCCGAGCAGTTGGTGGACTTCTGGATCGGACGGGTCTTCGGCCGTCCGCTCGAGCCGGCGCAGCGCGACGAGTTGATCGACTTCATGGCCCAGGGCGCGAGCCCGACCCAGGCTCTGAATCTGGACGCCTCTTCGAACGTGCGTTCGCGCGTCCGCGCCCTGGTCGGGCTGATGTTCATGACCCCCGAATTCCTCTTGAAGTAGGAGAGCGCCGACATGTACCGATCCACGCGCCGCGGTTTCATGATGGGCTGCTCGGCGGCCATTGCCAATCTCGCCTCCGCCCGCTTCACCAACCTGGTGTTCGCCGACCCGCTGTCGATTCCCAACCACGACACGTTGATCGTCCTCTTCCTGCGCGGCGGCATGGACGGACTGTCTTTCGTGCTGCCGACCGGCGGGCCCGACCGCGCCTTCTACGAAACGGCCAGGCCGGTGCTGAAGATCCCGGCGAGTGGAGCCAACGCGGCGCTGGCTCTCGGCACCATGGCCGGTAACCAGTTCGGCCTGCACCCGGCGGCGACCGATCTGCACAACCTTTTTCAGGACGGCAAGGTGGCGTTCGTGCACGCCGCGGGTCTCGACACGTCGAGTCGCAGCCATTTCGACAACCAGGCGCAGATCGAGCTCGGAACGCCCGGCAACGGCGGCACCAACGACGGCTGGCTGACGCGCCACTTCCTGACCTGCCCCGATCTCCCGCCGAGCACGCCGATGGTGCAGAGGATCGCGGTTTCGTCGACCATTCAGACCTCGTGGCTCGCCGACACCAACGTCGTCGCTTTCGCCAACCGCGACGACTTCCTGTTCAATACCGGCCCCTCCACCTGGCGGGATGCCCAGAAGCTCTCCCTGCGCAACATCCTCGAGCTCCACGGCGGCAGCGACCCGCGCTACGCGCAGGGCCTGGTCTCGCTCGACGCCTCGAGCTTCATCGAGCAGAACGTCCCGACCCTGTCCTCCTACGTGCCGGCGAACGGCGCGGTCTACCCGTCCGGCTCGTTCGGCGATTCCCTCAAGCTCACCGCGCAGCTCATCAAGCTCGACATGGGGCTGCGCGCCGCCACCCTCGACCTCGGCGGATGGGATACCCACAACGGCCAGGGCACGGCCGCCAGCGGACAGTTCTTCTGGAACAAGATTCAGGAGCTCTCGCAGGCGCTCGCCGCTTTCTACACCGATCTCGACGGCGTCGGCGCCAACGCGTTCGCCGGCCGCACGACGGTGGCGGTGATGTCGGAGTTCGGCCGCCGTTTCCACGAGAACAACGACTCGGGCACCGACCACGGCCATGGGGGAGTGATCACGGTGCTGGGCGGACCGGTCCTCGGCGGTCTCTACGGCGACTGGCCGGGCCTCGCCAACGACCAGCTCTACGACGCGGCCGACCTCGACATCACCACCGACTTCCGGCGCGTGCTGTCCGAGATCGTCGTCGGCCGACTCGGCAATCCGAACTGGCAGCAGGTCTTTCCCGGCTACACCGGCTACGCGCCCCTCGGTCTGGTGCGGCCGACGATCTTCAACGACGGCTTCGAGTCCGGCAACAGCTCGAAGTGGAGCGCCACGGCCCCCTGACCGGCGCCGGTTTCTGGGAGCCATCCCAGCCCGGGGTCCCGTCCCGCTGTTTCACCCCGAAGATACTTGCTCGGGGTCCTGCCTGGCCCGCTTCCCATGGGTCCTCGCGCTGAGAAAGCGCGCTCCGGGCCCATGGGAGCCCTCGGTCCAGCCACCCCTCGTCGGTCCAGCAGCGAGAGAAGATGCTGCCAGGCGGGCTCTGGCGCTCCGGATCTTGGGGTTGGCGACCAAGCCTCACTAGGAGCCGGCCCCAAGATCCGGAGTGCCGGAGACCGCCGCCCCCCGGCGTCCATGAACCCGCGGGCGCAGGTCGACTATGATCCGCGCTCCACGATCTGGATCTCCGGAGGCCGG